>CAZBQG010000332.1:0-3895 GCA_964493945.1 uncultured Rhodospirillaceae bacterium | reverse complement strand
TTCGGAGGCCGCGGTTTCCGGTGAATCAGACCCGTGCACCGAATTGGCTTCGACGCTTTCGGCGAAATCCTTGCGGATGGTTCCATCATCGGCGTTGGCCGGGTTGGTGGCCCCCATGATGTCGCGGTTCTTGGTGATAGCGTCTTCGCCCTCCAGAACCTGCACGACCACCGGGCCCGAGACCATGAATTCACAAAGACTTTCATAAAAGGCACGTTCGGCATGCACCTCGTAGAAATGTTGGGCCTGCTCCATGGTCAGACGGATACGCCGTTGGGCGACGATGACCAGACCCACTTCTTCAAAACGGGCATTAATCTGACCGGTCAGATTGCGGAGAGTGGCGTCCGGTTTGATGATCGACAAGGTGCGTTCGATGGCCATCCCTCGAGGCTCTTTCTTTTATTGTAAAAAATTACGGTGAAGTGATTTAGAGCTTTTCCAATGACCCCTGGCCCGGAAAAGGACGGCTTATAGACGCATCGGAGCCCCCTGGCAACTGAAATCGGGCGCTTTCGCCCTGGGGCCCCGCCGTGCTATCACGCCCGGCATGTTGAGCATCAAGGATTTGACCTTCCATCTGGGCGGCCGTCTTTTGTTTGAAGGGGCCGGACTGGCCTTGGGAAAGGGCCGCAAGGCCGGCCTTGTCGGGCATAACGGATCGGGCAAAACCACTCTTTTCCGCCTGATTGAAGGTGAGATGTCCGTCGATGGCGGCAAAATCACACTGATAAAAGGCGCCCGTGTGGGCTCGGTCGCGCAAGAGGCACCGGGGGGACCTGAGAGCCTGCTGGACACCGTATTGGCCGCCGATGAGGAACGTACCCGGCTTTTAGCTGAAGCCAAGAGCGAAGGCGAGCCGGAACGCATTGCCGAAATTCACGAACGCCTGATCCAGATCGAAGCCGACAGCGCGCCGGCCCGGGCCCATGCCATCCTGGCCGGGCTGGGGTTTGATGATGAGGAACGCCTGCAACCTTGCGCTTCTTTTTCCGGCGGCTGGCGCATGCGCGTCGCCCTGGCCGCGGCCCTTTTTTCAAAGCCCGATCTTTTGCTGCTGGACGAACCCAGCAATCATCTGGATCTGGAGGCGATCACCTGGCTGGAAGGACATCTGGCCAAATGGTCCGGTAGCTTGATGCTGATCAGCCATGAGCGGGACCTGCTCAACAATGTGGTGGACGAGATTTTCCATCTGGAGCGGGGTAGCCTGAACCGTTATGTGGGCGATTATGACAATTTCGAAAAAACCCGGGCCGAGCGGCGGGACCTGGAAGCCCGCATGGCCAAACGCCAGGCAGCCGAAAGGAAGCGCATCGAGGCCTTCGTCGAACGGTTCCGCTATAAGGCGACCAAGGCCCGCCAAGCCCAAAGCCGCGTCAAGATGCTGGCCCGCATGTCGCCCATCCAGGGCGTCATGGAAGAAGACAGGATCGATTTCCAATTCCCGGAAACAGCCCCTTTGGCGCCCCCCATTATCGCGCTGAGCGGGGCGGCGGCCGGTTATGATACGGGCAAGCCGGTGATCGCCAACCTGGATTTGCGTATCGATATGGATGACCGCATCGCGCTGCTGGGCGCCAACGGCAACGGCAAATCCACGCTGATTAAAATGCTGGCCGGGCGGCTCAAACTGATGGCCGGCAAAATAGTCAAGGCGAGAAAATTGAAAATCGGCTATTTCGCCCAGCATCAGGCCGACGAGCTGGACGCGGAAGGCTCCCCCTTCGATCACATGATGCGCCTGGCCGAGGATAAGGTGGAGCATCGCCAGCGGGCCCATCTGGGGCGTTTCGGTTTTGCCCAGGAGCGGGCCAACACCTTGGTGCGGGACCTGTCCGGCGGTGAAAAGGCGCGCCTTCTTTTTGCCCTGATGAGCCTGGATCAGCCCCATATTCTGCTGCTGGACGAACCCTCCAACCATCTGGATATGGATGCGCGCACTTCTTTGGTCCAAGCCCTCAACGCCTATCAGGGTGCGGTCGTCATGGTCAGCCATGACAGCCGCCTGATCAATCTGGTCTGTGAAAGGCTGTGGCTGGTCCAGGATGGGATCTGTGAACCCTATGAGGGCGATTTGGAGGATTACAGGCGCCACATCCTGGGTGGCCGCCGGCGCCCCAAGGGAGGCGTCCAGGAAAGCGAAACAGAACCCGGACAGGGTGGCCGCAAAGGCGAAAACCAGCGGCGTGCCAAGGCTCGCAACCGGGTGGAGCTGGCACCCTTACGCCAGGAGGCGCGCGCCCTGGAAAAAAAGGTGGAAAACCTCAGCGGGCAGTGCCTGCAATTGGAAAAGCGGCTGCTTGAACCCCATGCGGGCACAGATAAGTCCGCCAATCCTGGCGCCTTGCAAAAAGAACTGGGCCATCTCAGGTGTGATCTGGAAGAAGCCGAAGCCGCCTGGCTTACCGCCCAGGAGGCTTTGGAAGCAGCCCAGTAGGCAAGGCAGGGAGCAAATTCAGGTGGCCCGCTCTTTTCCTGATTTTTCCGCTTCCTGCTGATCCTGTTCCCATTGGGCGATATAATTTCGGCCAAAGGGAACACGGCCCGGGCCTTTGGCCAATTGAATCTGAAAGACGGTCAGATCCATTTCGCGGAAAACCGCTTCGCAACTGGCCAGATAAAATTCCCACATACGGCAGAAACGATCATCATAAAGCTGGGCAACCTGATCCCAATTGGCCAGAAACCGGTTCAGCCAGATATGCAGGGTTTCCGCATAATGGGAGCCCAACACTTCGACATCGGTGACCATCAGCCCGGCCTTTTCGATGGGTGGCAGAATTTCCGAAAGAGATGGAATATATCCGCCCGGGAAAATATATTTGCGCATCCACGGATCGGTCACGCCGGCCCCGGAGGAACGCCCGATGGTATGCAACAGGGCGACGCCGTCATCTTTCAGCACTTCGTTCATCTTTTCGAAAAATTTGGTGAAATAGCCGACCCCCACATGCTCGAACATGCCCACCGACACGATCCGGTCAAAGCACCCCTGTTGGGCCCGGTAATCGCGCAGATGAAACCTCACCTGACAGCTCAGCCCGGCCTCCTTTGCCCGTTTGTTGGACAGGTCATGCTGTTCCTGGGACAGTGTAATGCCTTCCAGATCCACATCGGCGGTGCGCGCCAGATGGAGCCCGAGCCCGCCCCAGCCGGATCCGATATCCAGCACCTTATGGCCCGGCTTGAGAAGAAGTTTGGCCGCGATATGCTGTTTTTTTGCCCATTGGGCTTCTTCCAGACTCTCCCGGCCGGTTTCAAAATAGGCACAGGAATATTGCCGGTCGTCATCCAGAAACAAATCGTAAAGACGTCCCGACAGGTCATAATGATGGGCCACCCGCCGCCTGGCGATGGCCACCCGGTTGAATTGCTGCAACCGGCGGAAAAGTTTCGAAGTGCGCTCAATCAAACGGTGATAGGGATGCATGCCTCCCCGGCCCACATTGCGGCAAAAGAGAAGCAAAAGGTCCAACAGGGTGCCACCTTCCCCGATGGTCAGTTGGCGGTTCATATAGGCCTCACCCAACCCCAGGCTGGCGTTCAGCGCAATGCGCCAGGCAACCCGCCTGGTATGCAGGCGCATGGTAACGCGGGGAGAGGTGGAACCGGCAAAAACATGAGCCTTTCCCTTATGGTCGATGACCTTAAGGGTGCCGTGTCGGATCAGGTGGCGTAGAATCCTCGAAAGAAACAGCATAAGAACCATTCCCACCAAGGGTCTGGGTACTTAATATCCTCCTCGTCGACCTTTTCCAAACCCTGTTCTATCACAAATTCCTTTTATTTCGGCCTTTCGACCGTTTATTGGGTGATTTTGTCGCCTTCCGTTTATTCAGTCAAGAACAAGTGGAAACTGCTTAACCTTCGTCCGCACAGCACCCGGCTCTTT
>CAZBQG010000331.1:0-3924 GCA_964493945.1 uncultured Rhodospirillaceae bacterium | reverse complement strand
CGCGCAATAGGCGATCACCTCGTCCACGCTCAGGTCCTGGCCTTCGTTGAGGACGACAAATGCTTTGATCACGCTGCCCCGGAATTCATCATTGATGCCGATAGCGGCGGCCTCCAGGATGGACGGGTGGCCGAACAGTACCTCATCGATTTCGCGGGGATAGACGTTGTAGCCGCCCACCAGAACCATATCTTTCTTGCGGTCGACCAGGAACAGATAGCCGTCCTCGTCGAAATAACCCACATCCCCGGTATAAAGCCAGCCATCCCTGAAAGCCGTTTTATTTTCATCCGGGCGGTTCCGGTATTGGGTCGTGTATTGAGGTCCCTTGACGCGCAATTCGCCAGGCTCGTTCACCCCCATGACGCGGGTGCCGGTTTCCACATCCACCGCTTCGATCTGGGTCAAGGGCGCCGGAACCCCCACCGACAGGGCCTTGCGCACGCCGTCGAAAGGATCAGACGCGGTCGGCGCCCCTTCCGACATGCCCAACCCTTCCAGCAGGGTGCAGCCGGTCTTGTCCTGCCAGGCATGGGTCAAATCGGCGGGCACCGGCGCGCCGCCGGATAGGCAGATTTGGAGACTGGAAAAATCGGTCGCCTCGAAATTCTCGTTGGCCATCAGGCCGATATAGATAGCTGGCGGGCCGCCTGAAAAAATTGTGATCCGGTGCTTTTCCATGGCCGCCAGTACGGCCGCCGGCTCGTAGCGCGGCACGACCACCAGCGTCGTCCGCGTATAGACCGGGATCCAGGTGGCGAACTGATTGCCCCAGATATGGAACATGGGCGCAACCGTAAGGAAACGGTGTTCATCGAACCCGAGGGGCCAGATGGTCATGGTCTGGACAAAGAAGCTGGTGACATGGGCATGGGTGTGCTGGGCACCCTTGGGCACGCCCGTGGTTCCGCCGGTATAGGGCAGGATCGACGGATCTTCAGGGCAGGGAAGGGGTTTCGGCATTTGCAAATCCGGATCGTCAATCCAATCGCCAATATCCAGCCCACCCGGGCCGAAATGCAGCGTATGAGGGATGCCCAGTTTTCCGGCCAGACCGGCCATGCGCTCCGCCACATCGGCATCGCACAGCAGCACCGCCGGCTCGCAATCGGCCAAAAGAACGCTGAGTTCCCGGTCGGTGAAATTGGGGTTCATGGGCGACATCTCGGCCCCGGCGGCGAGAGCGCCCATCATGGCGGCGGCCATCTCGATGGAATTGCCCATCAGGGTGACGACCCGCTCTCCCGCCGCGCCCAGCCCCTGCAAATGGTGGGCGAGGCCGGCCGTGGCCCTCAGATACTGGATATAGGTGATGGACCGGTCCTCGCAGATAATGGCGTTCCGCTCCGGTGCCTCGCGGGCAGCCACCTCCAGGGCATGGAGAAGGGTCGGATAAATGGGCAGATCGGGATCCAGCGGATAGGCCGGTTGCTTAGTGTTCAACACTTTTCTCCCCCAGCAGCATGGTTCTGATACGGTACCGGCATGCCACCCATTGTCAACCGGATCAGAACCCGGCTGTACAAGCGGTTTGCGATTGGACTAATCTTCCACCAGTGGTTATGCCGCCTTCCACCCGGTAGGCGGTCTATTGGTTTAATCGCAAAAAAGGGAGAGATTTAATATGAAAACCAGAAATGCCGTATTAGCTCTATCAGCTTTAGCGGCGGTCACATTGGCGTCCGCATCCGTTGCCAAGGCCGACCCGGTAGCCGATTTTTTCAAGGGCAAGACAGTCAGCATCTATGTCAGTGTGGCACCGGGCGGACTTTACTCGACCTTCGGCCAATTGCTTTCCGGGTATTTTGGAAAGCACATCCCCGGCAAACCGACGGTTATCGTTAAGCATTTGACCGGCGCTGGCGGCATGCGGGCCAATAACTACGTCTACAACGCCGCGCCCAAGGATGGCACGGTAGTCATCACACCAGTTTCCGGGCTGACCAAGTCCGTGGCCCTCAAAAGTGCCAATACCAAATACGATCCAAGGAAGTACCATTGGCTCGGCGGCTGGGGCGAAGCGGTCACCGACTGCACGGTGTGGAAGAGCGCTCCGGCGACGACCATCGAGGCTGCACGCAAGACGGAAGTCATCATCGGCGCATTTTCGAAGAGCTCGACCACCTACCAACGTCCCGCTCTGATCAACACCATGCTGGGCACCAAGATCAAGATCGTTGTTGGCTACAGGGGTGGCTCGAAGGTCAGGCTCGCAATGGAAAAAGGCGAGGTTCATGGCTTCTGCGGCCAGTTCGCCGGATGGAAATCACGCAAGCCCGAGTGGCTCAAGGCCGGCAAGCTCGCCCATCTGGTCCAGTTCGCGTCCAAGCGTTCAGCGGACATGCCCAACACGCGCCTGTTTAGTGAGTTCGCGAAGACTAAGGAAGAAAAGGAAATCTTTACATTCTTCCAGTCTGGCGTGGAGGACCGGGCCATGCTTGCACCCCCGGGCGTTCCAGCCGCACGTGTCACCGCCTTGGAAAAAGCCTTTATGGCTACTCTAAGGGATCCGGAATTTGTAGCTGCGGCAAAGAAGATTAGATTCGACATCAATCCGATCAGTGGCTCGGACATCCGGAAGTTCGTCGAAGCTACGATGAAGATGAAGCCATCTACCATTGCAAAACTGAGAAAAGCGCTCGGTTTGGATAAATAACATTTATTGGCGGGATCGGCCGGCTTTCAGGCCGATTCCGCTGTCTTTTTTCGGCCAACAACCACGCATGTCTATAGGGTCATGAAGGGAAGTTTGAAAGCGCCTCTAAATCCTTTGGCTTACGCCGGGGGTTCTGCTGCAAAACTCGTTGTTGATTGAATCTTGATGCCCGAATACCAGCCGGTGGGTGCCGTCCATTGCATCAAATGAAAGGTTCGGCTTGCCATAAACGCTTGGGCTTCGGCTTGACGAAACTATCAAGCAAAATTCTTCAAAGTGGTTTATAGGCCGTTCCTTTTATCTCTACTAGAAGATGCGGATGGGGCAGTTGGTGGACGGCTACTGTCGTACGCGCCGGTCCCAAGCCAACCGAGAAATAGCTGTTGTAAACCTCATTGAAGCCACCGAAATCGTTCATGTTTACCAGGAAACAGGTGACGTCACACAAATCCTCCAGGCCGGCGCCCTCTTCGGCGAGGTTTCGGGCCAGATTTTTGAAAACCGCATCAGTTTGTTCCTTGATATCCAAAGTCGTCGTTCCCATCTCGTCGGCTTGCGCACCGGCGAAACTGTTGTCCGCACGCCTCGAACTGGTACCGGAAACGAACACGTAGTCTCCCGTCCTTTTTGCATGGGGGTAATTTGCTCTTGGCGTAATCCCGTCCTTCGTGTCATCGGTCGGCATGATTGTTCCTCTTCATTGAATATTATCCAGCTATGCTTCCGGGCGGCATCATGGCGGTTGCCATGTCATCTTCTAATGATACGATGCCCTGGATGCCATCTTGAAATTTATTGGTGAAACTGCTTATGAGCCAACTGACCGCCTTTAATCTCCAGCGATGGATCGATGACCATGCCGATTTACTGAAGCCGCCGGTGGGCAACGCGCAAATCTGGGAAGATACGGATTTCATGGTGACCGTGATCGGCGGACCGAATGTGCGCACCGATTATCACGACGACCCGCTGGAGGAGTTTTTTTACCAGTTGAAGGGAGACGCGATTCTCCGCATCATGGACGACGGCAAGCCCCGCGACGTGCCCTTGCGAGAAGGCGACGTGCTTTTGCTGCCGCCCCACGTCCGCCATTCGCCACAACGACCCGCTCAATCCATCGGTCTGGTCATCGAGCGGAAACGACCTAAGGGCGAACTGGATGCCTTCGACTGGTATTGTGAGAAATGCTACGGCCTGGTCCACCGACGCGAGGTCCAATTGGTCAGCCTAGTCGACGACCTGCCGCCAATCTTCGAGGAATATTACGC
>CAZBQG010000330.1:0-3948 GCA_964493945.1 uncultured Rhodospirillaceae bacterium | reverse complement strand
CAATTATCTCGCTTCCGTCAAACTCGCGTCACTGCGAATATGGCTTAGATTTAATATGGCTTAGATTTAATGAGTCGGTGACCTAGAGTATTTAACCGGAAATTGCTCTAGGAGAGGGTGGAGCAAAAAAACGCCCCGGCGAACGGGGCGTCAAGGTAGGTTAAAACATCCAATGTAGAAGGCAAAGTTAAGGGTCGGGGCACCCCATGGCAAATCATTTTGGGACCAATATGACCCATATTCAGTCGCCTGCTCAGCGAATTCCTTCCCGCCAAGAAACTAGTTGAAGTTTCAACTAAACCCTCCATAATGGATTCTGCAAAAAAGGGCCCAAGAATTTCCTGGGGAGGGAAGATGGAGGCCACACCGACAAACAAGGCAAAAAGGGCCGGCCCGCCGGGGGAAAAAAATGTGCTGCCGGGGGGACTTTGCGCCGCCGGACCCGGTGGTCCCGATACCAGCGGTTTCAAGCTGGAAGATTTTTTCACCTTCCGTCTGGTTGCCCTGGCCCGTGCCATGGACCGCATGTCCAAACCGGCCTTTGCCCGGGAATTCGGCCTGTCCCTGGCCGAATGGCGCATCCTGGCGATCATCGCCCTGGAGGGCGAGGCGACGCTGAACGGTCTGGCGGGCCGGGTCGGATATGATAAATCCCAGGTAAGCCGCACCGTCGCCGCCCTCTCAAAAAGAAGCACGCTGGAACGCACTGCCAGCCCTATGGATCGGCGCAGCATGCTGATCTCCCTCAGCGCCCAGGGCCAGGCGCTTTACGAAGACGCATTGGCCCATGGGCGCGAGAGAGAACGCAAGCTGCTGGCGCCCCTTGATCCGGATCAGCGGCGCAATCTTTATGACTATATGAACATTCTGAAGGAACATCTGTCTCAGATCGAAGGCTCGGAGGAAGATAGATCTCTGTTGGAACAATCTTAAATTAATGGAAGACGGAACATGAGAAAATCAAATCTTGGCGGTTTAGGCTTGGCGGCGCTGGCACTTTCTTTCATGGCGGCTCCAGCGGATGCGCAAAAATCCAAGGACACTTTGCGCATCGCATTTCTCGAAGCGACGCAGAATGCCGATCCCTATACCGATCCCAAACCAGAAAACAATTTCCTGGGCAGCGCGCTCTATGACTCGCTGATCGAATTTGACGGGGCCAACACAAAATTCGAACCCCTGCTGGCCAAATCCTGGAAACAGATCAATCCCACCACCATGGAGCTCAAGCTGCAGGCGGGCGTCAAATGACATGACGGCCAGGCTTTCGATGCCGATGACGTGGTCTATATGTTCAATTGGCTGACCAACAAGAAAACCCGGCTCCGCTTCAAACGCAATTGGAGCTGGGTGGCCAGGGCCGAGAAAGTGGACGCCCTGACCGTTCGGCTTGTCTCAAAACGCCCGACGCCCTTCGCCGTCGCGCGTCTGGCCCGCACACCCATCTTCCCCCAACATGTGCATGCGCCCCTGAAAAAGAAAAACCTGTTCGGCACCAAGCCGGTGGGGACGGGCATGTACCGGGCCACCCAAGTGGACCGCAACAAGGGCGTGGTAATGGTCAAAAACCCTGCCTACAAACATGGCGGAAAGGGCAAACCGGCCAGCAATATTGGGCGCGCCCATGTTCTGCCGGTAACCGATGTGGGCACCCAGATCGCCCAGATGCTGGCTGGAAATATCGAAATCACCCGGGCCTTGACCTTCGATGAGGCATCCGGGCTGGGCCGGGATCCCCGTTATAATTTCACCCTGGCCCAGAGCCTTTCCTATATCTACATGTATTTCGACACGGCCAACCGTTCGGGCATCGGCGTCTTCGGCGACAAGCGGGTGCGCGAAGCCCTGGCCATGGCCGTCAACCGGGATTTGGTGCCTACCGTGCGTTCTGGCAAAAAGAAGCTGCCCCGGGGCAATCCCCAATCCCTTTGCTGGATACTGCAGGCGGGCTGCGGATTTTCCGCCAAGCTGCCGGCCTACGATCCGGCCGGGGCCAAGAAGCTGCTGGCCGAGGCGGGCCATCCAAATGGCTTCGCGGTCAAGCTCACGGCCTTCGGTTCGGTCAAGGATTTCGCCACCGTCATCGCCGGCGATCTGATCAAGATAGGGGTCAAGGCAACCGTCGAGCCGGTCACCTTCGCCGCCTACCGCAAAAAACAACGGGACGGTAAAATCCAGATCAACGCCAATGCCTGGAGCGCCGGTGCCATCGCCGATGTGGCCGGCACCATGGGCTTCTATTTCTTGCCCGGCTCACGCGACTACATCAAAAACAAGGCGCTGCACAAGCTTTCGCGCCAGATTAACGCCGAGATGGATGATACCAAACGCCGCGCCTTGACCAAAAAGCTTCTGGATAAGGTAATCGAGGAACGCTACATCGTTCCCATCTCGGGCCTGCCCCTGCCCATCGTTCATACGGTGGATGTGAGCCTCAGGGGCGGGCGCATTCAGCCGCACGGTTATTACATGACCGACTTGAACTGGAAATAAAGGGAAAGGACACATACCGCCATGGCAGCCGAGCTTCCCGATTATCCCATCCTGGGCCGCGCCATTTATGAAATGGATGGGGCTCAAATAAAAGCGCTGCAGGGTGAACGCCTAGCCGCCATGGCTTATTATGTCTATGCCCATGCGCCCTTTTGGCGGCGCAAATTCGACAAGCTGGGGCTGGAGCCCGGCGACATCAAGGGTGTGGATGATCTGTCCAAGATTCCTTTTTGCGGCAAAAAGGAATTGCAGGCGGATCAGGAGGAAAACCCGCCCATGGGGTCTTATGTCTGTACGCCACCAGCCCGGTGGCACCGCTTTCTGACCACCACCGGGACCACCGGTGTGCCCTTGCGGCGGGTCTTTTCCAAACGCGATTACGCCTTCGCCATGCAGCGCTTCCAGACGCCCGACAGCGTCACGCCGGGCGATGTCTATATGCTTTTGGGCCCCACCGACGGACTGGTGGGGCCGACAACCACCTTCGACGGGGTGACCGAAAAGGGCGGGCTTTTGATCCCCGCCGGGCGGTTGGACACCAGGGCCAAGATCAAGCTGATCCAGGATATGCGCCCGGTTACCATATCGGGCACGGCGTCCTATCTGCTCCGCGTTCTGGAGGTGGCGGACGAAATGGGCGTCGATATGTCCAAACAAGGGATCAAGCGCCTGGGCAGTGTGGGTGAACCGGGCGTCGCCGTGAGCGAGACCAAAAAACGCCTGCAAGAAGGTTTCGGCGTGAGCGAAATCAATGACGGTTACGGCATGACCGAACTGTTTCCCCTAGGGGGTGCCTGCGCCGGATCGCCCGACCTGCATATCGGCAGCGACATAGCCACAACGGAAGTCATCGATCCCGACACGGGCGAGCCATTGCCCGCCGGCGAAATGGGCGAGGCCGTCTTTTCCAATCTGGTGGGCGACACCCAGCCATTGCTGCGGTACCGGTCCGGCGATCTCTGCCGTCTGGCCACCGACGAAAAATGCCCGGCCTGCGGCTTTGCCGGGCCAAGGCTGGCCGGATCGGTCCATGGCCGGGCCGATGAGACCATTTTTTACCGGGGAGTCAAGGTCTTCCCCATGGCCATCGAAGGCGCCGTGCGCTCAATTGACGAGCTCAACCACGAATATCAGGTGGTGGTCGACGGCAAGGGGGCGCTCCCCAATCTGACCGTGTTGGCCGAAACCTTAGATGGGACGGGCGGTGGGGATGGGACTGACGGCGGCGAGGCGCTGGAGAAACGCCTGGCCCAGGCGCTCAAATCCGCTATCCGGGTAAATGCAAAAATCCAACTCCTGTCCCCCGGCAGCCTGCCCCGCGATGATGGGGGCGGCAAGGTGCGTCGGGTGGTGGATAAGCGGAAAGCCTAAAAAAGAATAGGCTGATTAAAAAAAGCGCTCTAGGGCCTGTGGACATTTAACGAATTATCAACCTGATCTGTGATTCAAACTTCC
>CAZBQG010000329.1:0-3952 GCA_964493945.1 uncultured Rhodospirillaceae bacterium | reverse complement strand
ACTGTTTCGGTGTTTGAATCACAAGCTGGTTAATCAGGCGTTAATTGAGTACAGAGCCTAAGGCCTCCGCTCCTGAAATCTTTCGTTTTCCCATTCATATCGCTTTCCCCTTGTCTCGACGTGATCCGGTCGAGCAAACGGCACGCCATGGAAGCGCGGATCACAGCTGGAAGCCGCTCCTTGGTATAAGGTGACTATCGGGCTAGATATCAAGCGTCAGAGGCGACGATTTGGAGCGCGAGACGCAGATGGTCATTTCCTTCTCTCGCTCACCCAGAGAAAGCACATCTTTATCCCGGTGAATGGGATCACCTTCGCTGAATCGCGTGCGGCAGGTCCCGCAAATACCCAGTTCGCAGCTGAACAGTTTTTTTATTCCCGCTTTCCAAAGGGCGGCAAGAATGGTCTCCCTGGGACCGACCGGGATCACTTGCCCGGTGCTCGCGATCTTCACGTCAAACCCTTCATCACTGCCGTCCAGCTCCTCGGGCTTGAAAAGCTCGAACCTTACGGTATGGGAGTGCCAGGACGAGGTTGCTGCTCCCACCGCATCAATCAATCCCTCCGGCCCACAACAATAGACCTGCCCGGCGGATATCGGCTTGGCCAGCAAGGTCTCCACATCCAGACGGCGCGACGGATCACCATCAGTGATGTGAAAGTGCAGTCGGCCGGGCTCGACCAGCTCCTCAAGCTCCGTTTTGAATGGCAGTTGATTGGCGGAGCGGACACACATGTGGAACTCTAAGGCCTTGCTTAGTGATCGCAGTTTGTAGGCCATCGAGAGAAGCGGTGCCACACCGATCCCTCCCGCGATGAAGGTGTAATGCATGTATCTGTGATCGAGGGGAAAGTTGTTTTGCGGCTGGGAGATCTCCAACTCATCCCCCGCCGCCACCTTGTCATGAAAGGCCATGGAACCGCCTCGTCCTTCCGCTTCACGGGAAACGGCAAGCAAATAACGATCGGTTTCGGCCGGGTCATTGCAAAGCGAATACTGGCGCATGAAGCCGCCCGGCAGATTGACATCGATATAGGCCCCCGCGGTGAACGGCGGCAAGGCGGAACCCGAGGCGTCCACCAGCTCAAACGTCTTGATGTCCTTCGCCTCGCGAAGGATTGATTTCACAAGTATTTTGGGCATTTCCGCAGATCGTCTCCACAAGCCCGTCGGTAAATGAAAAAAAAATCGCCCTCCCGGTCATTCCGGCCGGGAGGGCGTTATGAGGACCTTCTACCCGGTCAGTCCTCGAAGTCTCTGCCGATAATCAGGTCAAGCATAAGATGCGTGTGCAAGGCATTTGCCTCTTGCTTGTTGAAGCGACAACCCGGGAGCACTTTCGAGTGCATGCCCTGCTGGTAAAGCGGCGTGATGCGCCAGTCCTGCAAAAATGTAGCCGGCATGCGGTCGGTAGGATAGTTATCCCATTCGACGGTCTCGTAATTGACCTCGGGTTCCTCACCTTCGGCGTAGCGGAACATGAAGTAGACGTCCCAGATTGCCTCGTTCGGATTGTCGCCGTTTGGCCTTGAGCGGAATAGGCCGTAGGTGTTACCGGCAATGGGACCGAGCATGTTGGGGAAAAACCGGAATTCGGTTGGAAATCCGAACAACTCATAATCATCCAGGTTAGAAATGTCGATGCCTTTGGCGGCGCAGGCATCCCGGCGGTTTTTCCGCATGAACTCCGGACCCTGCATGTCCCAGGGGATCTCGTCATCGCTGAGGGCATTGAAGTACTCGAGCTCATAGTCCGCCAGGCGATTCTGCTTGACCATGTTTTCCATCGCCGTGCGCACCCAGGTCCTCGGGTCCTTGATTGTCTCATCCTTCAGATCGCACAGTTTCACACCCTTGGGCACCCCCGTGGTGATTTCCGCATCGGGCTCCCAAAAATTAGTGTGCCTTTCGAACTGCTCGCCAACCGTAACCGCGGCAATTGCATCCGGGTCGGGCGGTATCTCCTTGACGGTCGGTTTGCCGTATTCTGGAAAGCCCGCTTCACCCGGCCCGGCTTTGCCTTCACCGAACATGGCCCCGGCCCTTCGGCCGCCCGGCAGCGTGGCGAAGGCACCCACATCATTCAGATCCATCACATGGGTGGCCCAGACGTGATACCCTTCCTGGTACTGCTCGACACCGTACTTCCAATTGGTCGGCAGGATGGTGGTGAAGTGATGCTTGAGACGCATCTCCCCAATTTTGTACTTTGCCAACTTCTCGGGACCAGGTTGCAAGTAATCGAGCACCGGTTCGGCGTCCATGTCCATATTAATAAACACGAAGCCTTCCCAGGTTTCACAGCGCACCGGGCGGAGACATATCTCATGCTTCTCGATGCGTTCAGGCGCGAAATCCTTTGCCCCGGGAAGGAAGGAAATCTCCCCTTCCAAGTCCCAGGCCCAGCCGTGGTAGACGCATCTCAACTTGCCTTTGAACATGTCCCTGAAATTGTTCAGCGTGCCCCGTCCGCCCCACCAGTGTTCTCCTTCAACCAGGCGAACGCCGCGATGCATGCAGACATTGTGAAACGCGTTCAGATTACCGGTTTCACTTCGTACGATGATGATCGACTCGTTGCCGATCTTGTACTCGTAGTAGTCGCCGTTATTGGGAATCTCTTCCTCGCGGCAGGCCCATTGCCAGACGCGTGACCACAACAGATCGTATTCCTTTTGCAGCCATTCCTCGCTGGTGAAACGTTCTTTCGGGATCAGTCGTTTGAAATCGTCATCCGTCACCTTGGCCGATATTCCGTTCAAACTTCCTTTCGTAAAGTCATTGGTTTTCGCATCCATGACGCTTCCTCCTTGTGTTGGTGTAATCCGGTCAGGCGTCAGGCAATTGATCGCCATTGGCCAGGAACCGGCGCAGTAGATCCTTGAAGATTTCGAACTCCTCCTCGCTGAACCCGCGCAAATGTTGATTGAGCACGTGGCAGATGGTGGGGGGAATGAGCTTGACGATCTCGCGGCCCCCTGGAGTGAGTGCCACATTAACGACGCGGCGATCAGCCTCGCTGCGGCTTCGCTCAACGAACCCCTTCGCCTCTAGCCGGTCCAGCATGCGGGTCATGGCGCCCGTATCGACGCCGATCTTGCGGGCGCAACCGGCCACCGTGTCGGCGTGGTCATTAGAGATCACCAAAAGAGGCACCCATTGCGGCGCGGTGAGATCATAAGGCTGCAGTTGGGCATCCAGATTTCGCAGGACCATCTGGTTGGCCAGCTTGATCAGATAGCCGACCGATTCGTGGTCTCCCAGCGCCGTTGCATCGCCCCGATAGAACTCGGTGACATCGCTTTCTTCTGGCCACTTCTCGAGCGCGGCTGCTTTTTCCCTTATCATCTCCCACAAATTATCTGCCTAGACAAATATTGTCAAGGCATTAAAATTCCTTCGCGGTATAATGATGAATTCAGCCGGCTTTACACGGTCGATGGGGAGACGAAACATCATGCGCCATTTTCGACGCTTAATCGTCGTCGCGATCTGCGCCGGATTATGGGCTTGGCTGGCCGTATTGCCGGCCAATGCCGAGACCGTCGCCGAATTCTTCGAGGGCAAGGCAATCGCCGTTCACATGGGTTTCCCCGGGGGTGGATTTTTCGCCTCCGCCAAACTTGTTGGCAAGCACATGCAAAAACACATTCCCGGCAATCCCAAGGTCGTCTTTTTTGCGCGTCCGGGGCGGATGGGCACCGCGGTCCTCGATTTTCTCGCGAGCATAGCGCCCCGGGATGGGACGCATCTGGCCATGCCCGGCTCGCTGGGGCCGTGGGTGCCGCTACATACCCGCATGAAGGTCAAATACGATCCCCTGAAACTGAGCTATATCGGCAACGTCAATTCGGCGGGCGACACCTATCTGTTCGTCCGCACCGATACCGGCATCCGGACCCTCGCCGATCTCAAATCCAAACCGCTCCGGGTGAGCAACGCGCGGGGGGC
>CAZBQG010000328.1:0-3967 GCA_964493945.1 uncultured Rhodospirillaceae bacterium | reverse complement strand
TGATGGACAACCGGTAGGCGGCCAGCATGAGAAAGCCGCCATTCACGGCGAGAGAAAATGCCAGCACCATCCATAAACTCAGCTGGCTTCGGCGCGCCATCCAGGAACCTATTCTGGTCACTCTTCCTCGGGTGAAAGCCACTTTACCGATGGTGCTGAGTAGACCGGAATTATGTTTTTTCCGGGGCGGACTTGCAAGGCGGTTGTGTGGGAGTTGTGTTTTACGCCTTCTCACGAAGCAAGGCAGCACATATGGCTGGTGAAAAACGCCGCATCTGTCTCCGATCCTAAGAAATTGGGTGGCCCGCTGATCACCGGATAGGCCTGAGCAAACCCTAGGCTGAATTTTTTAGCTCTTCATAAAGCGCGAAAGCCTTCTTCGGCTTTTCGTTCTTGTGGACCACGGCGCCCACCGCCTGGATCATGGCCACCGGCGCGTCCGATTGGAAAATATTGCGGCCCATATCGACGCCGGCCGCACCCTGGTCCACGGCTTTATAGGCCATCTCCAGGGCTTCCAGTTCGGGCAGCTTTTTGCCGCCGGCGATGACGATGGGCACGGGGCAGCCGGCCACCACATTTTCGAAGCCGGGTTCGAAATAATAGCTTTTCACATAATGGGCGCCGATTTCCGCACAAATACGTGTCGCCAGCCCGAAATAACGCTGATCCCGTTCCATGTCCGCGCCGACCCCGGTCACCGCCAAAGTGGGAATGCCGTAACGAGTTCCGGTGTTGATCAACTGGATTAAATTCCGTATGGATTGGTGTTCATATTCGGCGCCGATATAGACCTGGGCGGCCATTGCGGCGGCGTCGAGCCGGATGGCGTCCTCTATGTCCACGGCGACCAATTCGTTGGACAGTTCCTTGAGGATGCTCTGCCCGGCCGATGCGCGCAGCACCACGGGCTTGTTGGTGGTGGGTGAAATGGAGCTGCGCAGCGCGCCGCGCGTGCACATCAAAACATCGGCATGGGGGATGAGCGGCGTGATATCCAGATCGATGCGCTCGATGCCCGTGGTCGGCCCCTGAAAATATCCGTGATCGAAGGCGAGCATGACCGTGCGCCCAGATTGGGGATTGAAGATGCGTGACAGGCGGTTCTGCATGCCCCAATCCAGCGCCCCCGATCCTTTGAGGAAGAAGGGTTCATTTTTGGCCGTCTTTCCGGGTTGGAAATTCTTGCCTTCCTTGAGGTCATCCTTATCGGCCATCATCTGGCTCCTTGAAATGTTTGGAAAGTCTGAGGGCCTGCCCTTGATAAGACGAGCCAAGCCCCAGGCCATAAAGCTGTTCGGGTGCTTCGCTCAAGCCCTCATAGACCAGCCGCCCGACCCGTTGGCCGTCTTCCAAAACGAAGGGCACGTCGTGTGACCGCACCTCCAGGACCGCCCGGCTGCCGCCGCCGCCGGCCCCCCTGTAACCGAATCCGGGATCGAAAAAGCCCGCATAATGCACCCGGAATTCACCCACCAGCGTGTCATAGGCGCGCATCTCGGCGGCGTATTCGGGCGGCACATTGACCGCTTCCTTGGACGCCAGAATATAAAATTCATCCGGATCAAGAATGATCCGCCCTTCGCCCAGATTGCTGATGGGTTCCCAGAAATCATGAATTTCGTAATGATTGATCCGTTCCAGATCTACCACGCCCGTATGCCGCTTGGCCCGGTACCCGATCACCGTGCCCCGGCCCCCGCCGATGAGATCGGCGCTGATGGCGATACCGTTATCGATATGGGCATTGCCCGCAGCGCCCTGGACCAGGCCCGCGCTGTCATGCAATGCCTGCATGGCCGCGTCGCTGACGCTGGCTTCCCCTTGGCGCAGACGAAGCTGGGAGAGGCGCAATCCCTGACGCACCAGAACGGAAAAAGTGCGGGGGCTGATTTCGGCATGCAATGGCCCGACATATCCGGCCCGGATGCGGTCAAACTCGCTGGAGCCATCGGTGATCAGACGGGTAAAAATATCGAGCCTTCCTGTCGAGCTTTTGGGATTGGCCATGCCCGAAAGCTCCGGGGCAAGGTTGAGGCTTTCCATCAAAGGCACGATATAGACGCAGCCTTTTTCCAGCACGGCGTCTTCGGTCAAATCGATGCGGTGCATGGCGAAGCCTTGAATTTTTTCGGCGACGCTGGCGCCTTCCCCCGGCAGGAAACTGGCCCGCACCCGGTAGGCCGTGGCGCCCAGGCGCAAATCCATGCTGGCCGGCTGAATCTGATCGCCGGGGATGGGCGCTTCGGCCGAAATTGCACCATCCCCAATCAGGCGCTGGATGGCCTGGCCCGGCAGAATGCCCGCCCCGGTCAGGGACTGTTCCTTAGGTGCGCTTTTTTGCCGAGCAGCGGATTGGGCCATTTTTTCACACTCGCCGGGCGGCGCCGGGCGGCGCGCCAACCCTGGGTGAATACCAAATTTAGGCCTAAGTCACAACGCGCCATAGGCACTTGTTTTTCCCCAACCCATCCCAAAGTTATGCACAGACTTATCCGGATATATGATGTGCCAGGAAGGCTGGTGGTTATGGCGTTTCCCGATCCAACCCCATATTACATAAAAAATCCGCCACCTTCTTTCCACAGATTGTTGGATGTGAAGGCGGCGGATAGTTTGGGCCGGTGACGTGTCAGCTTAGATTTTGGGCGAAAAAATCCAGGCTGCGCTGGCCGGCGCTATTCGTGGCCTCGGCCTGGAAGCTGGGTCTTTCGTCACAGACAAAGCCGTGCTGGGCATCGGGATAGGTGAAAATCTGCGCGCCCGTGCCGCCGGCTTTGATGGCTTCCACCTTATCCATGGTGATGCCTTGATCGGCCTCGCCGAAATGCATCATCACCGGGCATTTGGGATCCAGATCAAGCAGCGCGTCGATGCCTCCGCCATAATAGGTGACGGCGGCCTGGAAGCGCCCGCAATCGGCGCCGATCCAGGCAAGCTGTCCGCCCCAGCAAAAACCGACCACGCCCACTTTGCCGTTCAGGTTCAAGGCATCGGCGCCGGCGGTCATGTCATTGACGGCCATTTCCCGTTCGATCTGGGAGCGGAGTTCCATGCCTTTTTTGCGGTCCTCGTCGGCGTAGCCCAGATCGGCATCCCGCTCGGCCCGGTCATAAAAGGCAGGCGCAATGGCCGCATAGCCCTGGACGGCATATTGATCGACCAGATTGCGGATGTGCGCATTCACGCCGAAAATTTCCTGGATCACCACAATGCCACCCTTGGGCGTGCCCGCCGGATCCGCCTTATAGGCGCTCAGTTGGTGGCCATCGGCGGCGGTCAGTTGGATTTGTTCTCCCATGGTGCTTCTCCTCTTAATGTGTGGATTGTTAATCGTGATTTTGTCTTTTATGGGCCTGGCTTATTCCTCTTTCTTGGGCGGCCAGCGCATATTGATCATCATGGTCACCGTATCCTTGCCCTTGGCGATGACCTTGCGGCTGGTGCGGGGCAGGGGGATGGAATGGTTCCGGCAATAAAGAATGATTGCCGCTGAAATCTGCTCCTTGCCGAAAATAAGGGCCTTTTCGGCGTTGGGCTCATCGGTGGCGAAATTAAGGGTGATGGTTAGCTCCCCGTTCTTAATCCTTGATTGCCACGTTATCGATATTGGCGGCACGCACGCGCATATCGTTGCGCAGGGCGAAATTGACCATGGCAACGCGCAGCTCTGTTTCCGAAAAGACAAGTTTTCTCAACTCGGACGGCACAAATAAGCTCCTCTAACTCGCGTTCTCAAAATCGTTCAGTGGGCCTCGTCCCAATTGGCCCCCAGGCCCGTATCCACAATCAGCGGCACATCCAGCCTGGCAACCTGTTCCATGACCTGGCGGGCCAAGGCGGCGGTTTCTTCCTTCTCGTCTTCGGGCACATCGAAAATCAATTCATCATGCACCTGGAGGAGCATTTTGCCACCCAATCCCGCATTTGCAAGTGCCTTTGGCAGGCGGGCCATGGCGCGCTTGAT
>CAZBQG010000327.1:0-4013 GCA_964493945.1 uncultured Rhodospirillaceae bacterium | reverse complement strand
ATTGGATTTTAGAGCACCCTGGGCTTCATTTTTCTGAACCAACCCATCCTTATTGGTATCCATGGCTTTTGCCCGACCCGAAAGTTCCTTCCCCTGACCCACCGCGTATGACGTTTGTGCCAGTGTGAAGCCTGCTATAAGTGCCGCGATAAGTGCTGTGCGTATCATAATTGAATTCTCCTCCCCGCTCGCGGCTGTTTTTACCGCTTCTTAGCCCGATCAATTAGCACGACCCATGAAAACGCTGTCAAGGATGGCCTTGCCTGAAAGATACTGCGTTACCGGCCGGCGTCTTTGGGCCTGCCAGTAGAAAATAGATCTCCATGATTAGCGTTCCGTTCGTTCCTCGCTAATACGGTTCGGCGAGTTTCAGGGACCGTTCCTCCATGGCGCGCTGGAGAGCCTCGCGCGCGGGCGGCGGGAACACCCTCGGTCCGTCGCCATCGTAATCGTGCATCTGCTTGCCGGTTGCGATCGAGCCGTCTTGAACATACGCGCAGCGCGGAAGGCGGCGCTCAAACCATGCCGGCAGTACACGGGACGGATCCCCGTCTTCGCTCAGCATGCGGGCGAGCAATGCCACATCCTCGAGGGCCAGGGCGGCGCCAAACGCCCAAAACGGGGTCGAGTAATGGGCCGCATCGCCGACCAACACGACCCGGCCCTCGTACCAGGATCTCGGCAGCCTGACTTCCTCAAGGGGGGTGTAAACCACATTTTCCTGCTCCGTCACCTGTTTGAGAAGTTCGGGAATTTCGGCCTCGAACTGGACAAATTTCTCGCGAAACAACCGCGGCAAGTCTTCCCTCGCATACCGCGGGTTGCCGGGTTCCACGGTGGTGCCGGCGAGATACATTTCCGTCGGCGAAAGCGGCACGATACCGATGGTCGCTTTCCCCCCCCAGAACCAGTTCAAATCGTTGATGGATGCGGGCCTCGGAAGGACATAGCGCCAGGCAGAGAAGCCCGAGAAACGAGGCTTTTCGCCGCCAAATAATAATTCTCGCACCTTCGAGCGACTACCATCCGCGCCGATCACCAGACCATAGCTCGCACGTGTGCCGTCGGAGAGGGTAACATCGACGGAATCTGTCCCGTTCTCGAGGGATTCAACCGTTGTCCCCATTTTGACCGGTGCACCCGCTTCGGCCACCTTTTCCGCCAACAATTCATGCAGAGTGTGGCGCATGATGCTGACCCCAAATGGCAAGCCGCTACCACTACCCTCCACCGCCGTTTCCACCACCACATCCCCATGGGCGTCCCGGTACAGAAACCTGGCACCCTCATGAGACCAGCTCACGCGATAAACATCCGCGGCAATCCCGATTTCCTCAAGCGCCCGCATGGCGGGGCCCAGCAGGGCGGTGCCCGCACCCAGAATCTCCCAGGCAGGCTTGATCTCGACGATCTCGCAGTCAATGTCGTGTTTGGCCAGAGCGATTGCCAACGCCTGGCCGCCAATGCCGCTCCCGACAATCAAAACTTTGCCTTCCACCGTCATACCAACTTACCTCCAATCCAAGTCCGCTACTGACGCGGCGAACGGGAAAATCAGTAGCGACCGATTGTGCCGACGTTAAGCCGCAGCAACTGGCCTCGATTGCGCTTATCCGAAACACCCCTGCCGCCTGTTTTATTCTTTCAAAAGGAATAATGTTCATTTGCCGAGATCATAGTCAATCGCTAATTTGCCATCGGTTGGATTATTTCGGGCTCCCCAACCGTATTTAAAAGAGGCTCAAATGCTGAACATCAGCGCTTGGTCTGTCCTTTCCGCTCGATTCCGGTGAGCAAAATGTTGGCCATAAAGGAGCTATAGAGCTTTGCCAGATTGCTGGCATTGGCGTCGGCGCCGAAGAGTTGGGGAATTATGGGGCCAGCAGTCCTGAAGAAGAAACTCGAGGCTGCAAAGAAGAGGATATAGAGAAAACGTTCGTCAAAGTCTTCGCGAAACAGCCCTTCAGTCCGCCCTTCATCGACAAGAGTTTTCAGATCGGCGAAGCCAGCCTTGGTGATTTCGCTCCGCTTTTCCGACGCCCAGTCCGTTTCGCCATTGATGATGTATCGAACAAACAGGTCGTGAGATCCTGGATTAGCCGCACCAAAGGCGACAAATGTCTCGACCCGGCGGCGCAATTTTTCTTCGGGAGTTCCGGACATTTTCTCGGTTGACTGCAAAACCGTCGAGCTTTCAGCAAGCATCTGTTTCAACACAGCGACGAGCAGCCCATCCATGTCCTTGAAGTAGTACCGGATGAGCGCTGGATCGACACCGGTCGATTGGGCGACTTCAAGCCGTGTCAGTTCGGCGGGCGGTTTGGCCCTCATCAGCTTTCGCGCCGCCGAGATCAAGGCCTGTTCGCCGACACCATTCGCGGTTCCGGCCGGGCGACCCTGTCCACGGCGACGGGTTCTTGGTTTGGCGGCTCGCCTTTGCGGTTTGTTCACGGCTCGAAAATCTAATTATTGGCTTCGAAAATGATCGTATAGGACGACCCCAAATAGGACAACCCTGGCTTTCCCCGACCAAGGATGAGGTCAAGGATCTGCGGAGTAAATCGCGCCAACTCAAGGAGGCTCTCGCTGAATTAGAGCACTTTCCAATCAAATGCGGTCATTTTAATGGGGCAAATGGGTCTTTCGGGCAAGCGCCGCAACGCACCCGCAAGGCCCAGTTGCCCCATCGAAGGCCAGGTGCCCCACCTTTCCAAAGAATATGGGCACCCAGTCAAAATGAACGCATTTGATCGGAAAATGCTCTAGTGGGCAGGCCACCTGACCCCAGTGACGATTGAAGGTGGAGGCAAACCGGGCCTTCCTAAGGCGGCTCCAAACCGATGCGAATAGCCAAACTCGGAAGTCAGGATTCCCGCTATCCGGCCCTGCCAAGCGACTCAAGAAAGTGCGCTAGAACCTCTTTTGGGATAGGGTTTGTGACGTCCTGAGTGGAGGAAATCGAAACGTTGGACGACACGGGAATGCTTGGCAACAGTTCTGCAGATAAAAATCCCCGACAGCTTCGAAACATAATTGATTGCTCGACCAGGCGATAGGTTGGCCGTTTGGCGGAAACCTTCATATCTTCAGCACGCTCGCCGCCGCCGCAACCGGCAAGCGCGATTTGCCCGTGCTTTACTCTCCGCATACCAATTTGCCCGCCGTCGTGCCGGGTCCGGTCCACCAGACATGGCAATTCATGCCTGGTTTCAACGCACGGGCCTTGAAGGGCGGAATATCGACCGGGATGCCGGAGACCGTGACCTTCGTGGTCCGCCCATCCAAGTGGGCAATGATGGGTTTGCCGTTTCCCTTGAACATCAAAACAGCATGCGGGCTTGGCCCCTTGGGTTTGACCCGGGCGAGTTCGGCCTTGAAGGTAGTATAGGAGACGTTTTCGACGAAACGCGTGTCGGTCAGCGCCTTGCGAACTATGGCCTTGGCGGCATCGGGCATGGCGTGAATTTTCTCGACGTAGCGTTTCATGTCGGGCCCGCTCATCGGGTTCTCGATCCCCAGCTTCCGGGCTTTGGCCTCGGCGATCAGAGCCGGATCGCGCATGGCTTTCCCGAAGGCATCCTGCAACGCCCGCAGACGGTCGGCCGGGATGCCAGGCGGCCCCATCAAGGGCCGGTCCAGGACCTGGGGGGCGAAGGCTATTTCCAGCGCCTGCTTCTGGGTTGGGTTCGCGCCGGCCTTTCCGGCCAGGATGACGTTCGGATATTCGGTGCTTTTGGTCGAAGCGGTGTAGCGCAGGATGGGGATTGCCTTGCCGTCCTTGAGAAGGTTCGGGAAATAGCGCCGATGCTCCGCGCCTCGGGTTATGCCGGCCCCGGCCACGCCCTGGGTATGGCCGCGCAGCATGGCCATGAAGGCGTCCCGATGGGCCGGGTAGTCTCCCACATAGGTGATCTTGGTCCCCAGAATGTTGTTGAGGGCGGCGACGAAACTCCGATAAGCCCCCCGCGCGTTGCTCACCCGGAGCGGTTTGGATTTGAGATCGGCGAGGGTCC
>CAZBQG010000326.1:0-4015 GCA_964493945.1 uncultured Rhodospirillaceae bacterium | reverse complement strand
CGATATCTATATTTTCGATGCAGGTGTCGAAATCGGCGCCCTTGGCCACCGTCTCTTGGAAAGGATAGAGATTGACCACCAGCAGATCGATGGGCTGGATGTTGTTGGCTTCCATGGCCTTGACGTCGCCCGGATTGGCCCGCCTGGCCAGAAGCCCACCATGGATGGTGGGGTGCAGGGTCTTGACCCGGCCATCCATGATTTCCGGAGAGCCGGTATGGGTGCTCACCTGGGTGACGGGCAGACCCGCATCTTCCAGGGCCTTGGCCGAGCCCCCCGTGGACAGAATCTGGATGTTATTTTCAGTCAGATATCTGGCTAAATCGACCAACCCTGTCTTGTCTGAAACGGATATCAGGGCGCGTCGAATTTCTCCGGTCATGAGCGTGGCTCCTTCAGATGGCAAGACCGCCCATATAGCAGACCCGTCCGGGGCGGGCCAAGGTCATGGGGCCCCGAACCTGTGGATAAATAGGCGGGCCGAATTTTATTCAGCGGCACTCGTGACAGACGGCCCATATTGGGGCGGGTGATATTCGGGAACCTGGGCCTGGATCAGCTCCAGCAGGCGTTTTTCATCCCCATCACCGACAGCTTGGGACAACGCCTCGATGCCCACCCGGACCGTATCCAGGGCATTGGCCCGGGGCTCGGCCAGCATGATCCCCTTGCACGAGGTCGGCAGCAGGTTTTCTTCCCCGTAAAGGGTTTCCTCGAACAGTTTCTCACCGGGCCGGGGGCCGACGATCTCTATTTCGATATCCTTACCTGGTTCCATGCCGGCCAGACGGATCATCTGATTGGCCAGATCCATGATGCGTACCGGCTCACCCATATCGAGAACGAAAATCCCGCCTTTGGCGTCTTCCGTCCCGCCCTTGGCCTGGCTGCCCAGGGCCGAAGCCTGAAGGACCAGCTCGATCGCCTCGCGGGTGGTCATGAAATAGCGGGTCATGTCGGGATGGGTGACGCTGAGGGGGCCACCCTTGGCCAATTGGTCCCTAAACAGTTCGACCACCGAGCCGGTGGAGCCCAATACATTACCGAACCGCACGGTGACAAAACGGCTTGCCTGGTCATTTTCGCGGGCCAGATCCAGGGCCTGGCAATAGCTTTCCGCGATTCGCTTGGAGGCCCCCATGATGTTGGTAGGATTGACCGCCTTGTCGGTGGATATGAAGACCAGCACCTCGGTGCCCGCGGCCAGCGCGCAATCGGCCAGATTGACCGTGCCCATCACATTGGTCGCGATCCCCTCGAAAATATTGCCTTCCACCAGAGGAACATGTTTGAGGGCGGCCGCATGGAACACCAGCTCGGGCCGGGCCCGGGCGAATATCTCTTGCAACCGGTTGGCGTCGCGCACATCACCGATGACCGCTTCGCGCCCGATTGCCTCCCAGCCGCCGGCCAGTTCCCGGTCGATGGTGAACAGATTATATTCAGAATTATCCAGCAAAGTGATGTGGGCCGGTGCCAGCTCGGCGATCTGGCGGGTCAGTTCCGACCCGATTGAGCCGCCCGCCCCGGTGATCAAAACCCGCCGCCCATGGACCAAGGCCTGCATGGCATGGCGGTCCAGGGAAGTCTGGCGCCTTCCCAGCAAATCTTCCACATCCACCGGATGCATTTCAACTTCCCGGCCCATATTCTTCTTGAATTCGGTCAGAGCCGGCAAGCGGGCCAGGGTCATGCCGTGACTTTCGGCGATATCCAGCAAATTGGCCAGTTTGGGCCCGTCGATCTTGTCCGATGTCACAATCAGGCGCCTGGGCGCTTGCCCCGAGGCGGCGAGCTTTTCCACAATGGAGGCGGCCTCATCCACCGTTCCTTCTATTTCCAACCCATGGAGGTTGCGCCCCACCCGCCCGGGGGAATTGGACAGGATGCCCACCACCCGGTAATTGGCATCGTGGCGGGCCATGGCGCGGATGAACATTTCAGCCCCGTCATCGGCGCCCGCCAACAGAACCGGGATGTGCTCCGTGGCATCTTTTTCAAAGGTGAATTCGAAATGCCTGTCTTTAGCCAGGCGGTAAAGAAAGCGGGGCCCGCCCAAAAGTGCGATGAGCACAAACCAATTGATGAAGGGCAGGGAGCGGGGCAGATCGTCCAACCGCGTGATCTGAAACATGAGGATGAGGAAAATCAGGATCACCAGACTGGCGGATTTGGTGATCCCCATAAGATCGTTGAGCGAAGCATAGCGCCAAATACCCCGATACATACGCATGGACCAGAAAACAACCGCCGCCACCAGGGTGAACATGACCGTCCCCATGACAAGCTGATCCATGGGATAGGCCGCCAACCCATCGCCCAGGCGCAAAAAAAGCGCCAGCCCGAAAGAGGCGGCGGCCATGATGATGTCATGGCAATAAGCGATATAGGCGCGGTTCAATCTCATTTATTTGTCCGTCGCCAGCATATACCAACCGCCAGCAAGCCTCAATTGGAGCGGTTGGCGGCATACCAGGCGGCGGTCTCGGCAAGACCTTCATCCAGGGACACCAGCGGCGACCAGCCAAGGGTTTGGCGGAACCTTGAGCAATCCACCTCCAAAGAGCCAATCAGCCGGTCTATTTCGCCCGACTTGCCGGTCAGCCGGCCCAATAAAGTAAGCAGACCCGGCGGCCAGTTCCAAAGATTTGGGCGCTTGCCAAGGCCCTCGGCCAATTGGGTCATTAGCCGGGCGGTGGAGACCGCCTCTCCGTCACTGACCAGAAAGCATTCTCCGGCGGCACCCGGATGGGTCAGGCAGGCGGCGATGGCATCGGCCAGATTGTCCACATGGATCAGGCTTCGCCGGTTCTGGATGACGCCGAATGGCAGGGGAATACCCCGCCGCAAGGCCCCCAGCAGGGTCGCCAGATTGCCGCCGACACCCGGGCCATGGACCAGTGGCGGACGCAGAATGACCGCTTCCATATCACTCCCGGCGGCGATTACCGCCAGGGCCTGTTCCCCTTCCAATTTGGAAATGCCATAGGCGTCCTGGGGCGCGGGTGCTGTGGTATCGGTCAAGGGGCCCTGGCTGCTGACTTCGCCCAAAACCTTGACCGTGCTGACAAATATGAACCGCTTCACGCCTGCCTCAGCACTGGCCTGGGCCAGGGCACGGGTTCCGTCCCGGTTGGCCTGGCGGAACAGGGTCAGGGGATCGCTGGCGCGCTCTTTCATCACATGAACGCGGGCGGCCAGATGGATGACCATGTCGGCACCCGCCACTATACGGGAAAAATCCACATCCCCATCGAAGGGCGGCACCAGATGAAGGGGGATTTCCTGGGCACCCGCGCGGCGCGCGGCGTCCCGCGTGGTGCCCGAAAGCCGGTGCCCGTCGGCCCTGAGCCGGGTAATCAAGGCGCGCCCGACGAAACCCAGGGCGCCGGTAATCAGGATGTTGGCCATGCTTCAGTTGCCCCTTGCCCGGTCCAGAACATCGATCATCTTTTGCGCCTGGGTTTCGCGCGAAAAGAGATGGGCCGCATCCAGTGAGGCCTGCTTCATCTGGGTGTAAGCATCTTTGTCGTCAAGCAGTTGGCGGGCGGCACGGGCCAGATCATCGGGTTGTTCGGGCGCCACACAAATGCCGTTGCCGTGGCGGTTGATGATCGCGGAAGCTTCGCCATCCGGCGCGGCCAACAGGACCGGAAGACCCATGGCCATGGCCTCGAAAATCTTCGACGGTATGACCCCAGCGAACAAAGGCTGATCGCGCAGATGAACCAGTGCCACATCGCAAAGCGCCCAGATATCTGGCATGGCGTCCTTGGGTTGGGGAGGAATGAAAACAACATTTTCCAGATTCTTTTGCCGGGCCTTGTCCTTCAAGGCCTGGCGTTCGGCCCCGGCACCAACGAACAGGAACCGGAGATCATCCTCACCCCGCAATATTTCCGCCGCCTCCAGCACATTTCCCAGGCGGTGGGCCATACCATGGGTGCCCACATAGCCGATGGTGAATTTACCCTCCAGCCCCCATTCACGGGCCAGATCAGTTTTGGCGTCGCGG
>CAZBQG010000325.1:0-4016 GCA_964493945.1 uncultured Rhodospirillaceae bacterium | reverse complement strand
ATTGTCCACCGGGAGGATTCCGAACACAGCGTTAATAGGCTACTTTTGCAACAGGTCTATTGTTGATGACGATCAGGACATGATCGATCTGATGACCGTCTTGCTGGAAGCGGGCGGCCATTCCGTGTCGTCTGCCATCGCTGGTGAATTCGCCATATCCGGGATCATCCAGCACCAGTTTCAAGGCAGCGGCCATATCCAGTTCCGCCACTTCGGCGCCTTGCTTATCCAGGCCCAATTGCAGGCCGATGGCCAGGGAGCGGAGGATGCGTTTATGGGCTTCATATTGGGGCAAAGTCAGACCGGTGCCGGGCGCCTCATGGGCCGCCTCGCAAGCCTCCCGGCTTAGGGAATGCATCCCCCGGCAGGTCAGGGGGCGCGCCGCATAGGCCTGGCAACGCCTGGTTTCAGGGTCCAGCAAGGGGCAATCGATGTTGGTGCTGGAACGGTCAAGCCAGTCCATGCCCCGGGTCTTGGCGATCACCTCATCTATGCGGCGGATCAGGCTTTGGCGTTCATCATCACTGAAATTGCTGGTAATGAATTTGGCCAGGATGACCAGTTCGGGCAGGCTGATCCCCACATATTGGTGGCAACAAAAGGTGCAGCCCTTGGTACAGGCCAGCCCCTGGCCGGGATTTTCATCTTCGTAAAAACGGTTCAGCAGGGCATCGGCGGCACGCAGGGCATCAAGACCGATATCGGACAGGCCTTCGGGGCTGGGGCGGGCGGCGAAGGCCTTGGCCGCATCGTCTTTTTGCGCCAGTTTCAACTGGTTCTCGAAATCTATTACGTCATCGCCCATCAGGGTTTCCCAATTCTGGTGAAGCAAGTCTAGCATATGCTATTCTGCTCATTGGGGCGAAAAGCGAGGGGGGAGAAACCATGAACGGAACGGATTGGCACGATCAGCTTTCCCAGCCGGAATTTGGGCTGGTAGAAGAGCGGGGCCGCATGGTCACCATGCGCGACGGCATCCGGGTGGCCATTGATATTTTCAGGCCCGACGGGCCCGGCCAGTATCCGGCTCTTGTCGCCTGCTCGCCTTACGGCAAGGATATCCAAAGCATGGCGGAAACCCGGAGGCCGCTATCGCCGCGCCACGGCAATGGGGGGCAGGAGGCGGGCGATACGGGATATTTCGTGGCGCGCGGCTATATCCATGTGATCGCCGACAGCCGGGGGTCCGGGGATTCGGAAGGCTCTTACGACAATTAAGGCGCCAAGGAACAAAATGACGGCTATGACCTGATCGAGTGGATCGCCGAGCAGCCCTGGTGCGACGGTAATGTGGGGATGCTGGGCATGTCCTATTTTTGCGTGCTCCAGCCCCTGGTGGCCGCTACCCAGCCGCCGCACCTCAAAGCCATCGCGCCATACGAAGCCTATACGGACCGTTACCGCCATTCGGTCTATCATGGCGGCATCTTCAATGAAGGCTTCTTTCATCAATGGTGGGGCCATGTGAGCATCGAGACATTGAGCCCGTCCATCTATGATTATCTGGGGGCCAATGAAATCCAGTCCCGCGTCGAGGATCTGATGGCCTCGCCCGAGGTGCAAGACAGCGCCTATCTCCATATCCAGATCAAATATCCCCACAAAAACCCCCTTATGTTTGATTTTCTGCTCCAGCCCCTGGACGGGCCCTATTATTGGGAGCGATTCTCTTACACCATGTTCGACCGCATCAAGATACCAACCCTGCTCATGGCCCGCTGGAGCGGCTGGCCCATCCATCTGGCCGGCGCCTTCCAGGCCTGGGAGGGGATCGACGCGCCCAAAAAGATGTTCATCATGGAGACCGGAGCGACTACCGGTCCCTTGCGTCCATGGCGCGACCACCAAGACGTGCTGCTGCGCTGGTACGATCATTGGCTGAAGGGCAATGACACCGGCATGATGGAGGGGGTGCCGATCAATCTTTTGATTAAAGGCCGGAACGAATATAGGGACGAAATGGAATGGCCCCTGGCCCGCACCGAATGGAGCAAGTTTTACCTGCGCCCGGACGGGCTGCTGGGCGGCGCGGAGGCGGGGCCCGAGGCGACTGAAAGTTTCGTCAATGATCCCTATGTGCAACAGGGAAAAGTGGCGCCCGGTTTCATCTATAAGACCCCGCCCATGGAAGAAGAGTTGGAACTGACCGGCCCCCTGGCGCTTTATCTGTCGGCCACCATCGATGCCCAGGACGCCACCTGGATCGTCATCCTCAAGGACGAGGCGCCCGACGGCACGGCCAAGGTGGTGACCAAGGGTTGGCTCCGGGCATCAACCGCAAGCTGGATGCAAAAAATCCACACCAGCCAAGCCCTATCACAGCTACGACGAACACCAGCCCGTGCCCCCCGGGAAATTGGTGGAATACGCCATTGATCTCCGCGAGGCGTCACAGGTCTTCATGCCCGGCCACCGCCTGGTCATGGAATTGCGGGGCCAGGACACGCCGACGGAAGACCCCATCTGGTATCATCTCTGCAATCCCCACAATACCAGCCACACCATTCATTATGGTGGGGACCAAGGGTCTTATCTGTTGGCGCCGGTTATTCCTTAAGTGCGGGCCGCACGCCCCGCTGCGTCGCCGGCGATCTTGCCGAAGACCGATCCTGAGACCAGGCCCGAGCCACCCGGATAATTGAAATAAAAGATGCCGCCCACCAGCTCGCCCGCGGCGTATAGGCCGGGTATGGGCTCCACCGCCGTATCCAGCACCTGGCCGCCCGTGTCGATACGCAAACCGCCGAAGGTAAAGGTCAGGCCGCAGGTGATGGCATAGGCTTCGTAAGGTGGGGTATCCAGCGTGTTGGCCCAGTTGGTTTTGGGCAGGGCCAACCCTTCCGTGCAGCGCCCATCCTTGACGTTGGGGTTGAAGGGAATATCGGTGCGGGCGGCGTTGTTGAATTCCTCGACGGTTTTGAGGAATTGCGCCCCATTCACATCGTCCAGTTTTTCGGCCAGCTCTTCCAGCGTATCGGCCTGGGCGCGGGTGACCTGACGGATATGATATTCATCGCGCAACAAATGCGTCACTTTGGCGTCGAAAATCTGCCAGGCGAACTGGCCCGGCTGTTCCAGGACGGCCCTTCCGTAACGGGCATAGGTGTAGTTGCGGAAATCCTCGCCTTCATCGACGAAGCGCTTTCCCTCTCCATTGATCATCCAGCCGAAGGGATAGCTGTGCTTTTGGAACTGATCGCCGACGGCAAGATCGCCGAATTCTGGGGCATTGCGGTCCCAGCCGACGGCGTGGCCGCCCGACCAGTTGCCATAGGGTATGGCCCCGATATCCAACGCCATGCGGATGCCGGCACCCATATTAGCCCGCGTGCCCCGCACCTTGGCCAGATCCCAGCCCGGCCCCATGGCCCGGGTGCGCCATTCGGAATTGGACTCGAAGCCGCCACAGGCCAGCACCACGCATTTGGCACCCAGGCGCAAAGTCTTGCCGCCTTCGCGCACCACCACGCCCACCACCTTGCCGTCTTCTTCGATCAGGGACAGGGCGCGGCATTCCAGGCGAATGGGAATGCCCGCTGCCTTGGTGGCACCAGTCAGGGCTTCCATCAGGCCGGGCCCGCCGCCAGAGGATTCTATGTGCGCACCACCCCAGAATTTAAATTTGCCGTCCACCTTGAAGGCCTGCCGCCCATAGGCAGGCAGAAAACGGACCCGGTGGTTGCGCATCCAGATGGCCGTTTCCTGGGCCCGGTTGACCAGCAATTCGATCATGTCCGGATCGGCCCGGAAGCGCGTCACGCGGGCCATATCATCGAAAAAATTATCCTTGGTATATTGGCCAAAATCCGTATTGGCGATTTCAGATTCGCTCAGATCCGGGATGATCTTTTGCAGATCATCAAGCCCGTCATAGGGGATGCGGAACAGCCCGGCGGTGAAGCGGCTGTTGCCCCAGGCATGTTCTTCATCGGCGGCTTCCAATACAGTGACGCTGGCCCCCTGTTCATGGGCGGCCAGGGCAGCGCAAAGGGCGGCATTGCCCGCGCCGACGACGA
>CAZBQG010000324.1:0-4041 GCA_964493945.1 uncultured Rhodospirillaceae bacterium | reverse complement strand
GATCGAAATCCGTGCGGTCGATCATCTGGGCGCCCCGCCCCATCCACAGTAATGAGGCGTCCAGCTTGCCATCCAGCATCATGGTCCCGATATTTTCATCCCCCGGAATCTGATTGGCGGTGGTTCCGGGTGGTGCCTTGAAGCCGGTGGCGCCGCCATGGCTGTGTTCGGGGGTGCGTTCCATCCACCATTTGATGTCGCTTTGATCGACGCCGAACTCGTCTTTCAGAATGCCCCGGGCCCAAAGGGCGGCGGTCTGCTGAAACTCGGGCACACCGATCTTTTTGCCCTTCATGTCGGCGGGCGTCTCGATGCCCCGATCCTTGCGCGCCAGCATGGTGGTGTGGAAAAAGCGCCTTGTGGAAAAGACCGGCAATCCCACCCAGCGGTCATCGCCGTTGGCCAGGTTGATGAGAAAGGACGAGATGGACATTTCCGAAATATCAAACTCGGCAAAGCGGAGCTGGCGCCAGAAAAGTTCCGACGGATGGGCCTTGGAACAGACCAGGTCGATGGCATCGGGATTCACCAGCCCATCAAAAATTGGCTGATTGCGCGAATTGGGATCCATCGCGAAACTGAGACTGAGTTTGGACATTAGGTTCCTCCCTGGGCCGGTTCGGAGGAAATCTAAAGTGCGGAGAACAGCCGATCAAGCTTGGGCTTTAGGCTGGACTGCGGGAAGGATCGCTTGACGGTTGAGCCTAATGGCATCGGTTTTGGGGAGGTACCCTGCGAATAATTTTCAGAGTTTCCATCCAGTCTTTCCGCCGGCAGGCTTCCTGGGCGCCGTCACGGCCCAGAGAGTTGATCAGATTCTGCACCAGATAGAACTGATAATGATCGCCGCCGGAACTTTGAGTCTGCCTGAAATAATTCATGACACTCTCCAAATGTAGTGTTCTGTTAGTTAAACTCATACCAGATATATGTAACATGCGTATTTCGCCCGTGTTTCGAGTTGTGAGTAAATGTAACAATACACTTCAATGTTTCCCACTCCCCCCTCTCCCATCCTCTATGATCGCGCCAAACACGCCAGGAGGCAAAAACATGGATTATCATTATATAGGCAATAGCGGCTTGCGGGTGTCCCGGGTCTGTCTTGGCACCATGAATTTTGGGGCGACCACCAACGAAAATGCCGCCCGCAAGATTATCGATCAGGCGCGCGGGGCGGGCGTCAACTTCATCGACACGGCCGATGCCTATGGACAAGGCAAGTCCGAGAGCATGGTCGGCAAGCTGATCCGCAAGGATCGGGGTGATTGGGTGCTGGCCACCAAGGTGGGGCAACAAGATGGCCCGCCGGAGCGCAAGAAAGGGCTTTCGCGTAAATGGATGATGGAGGCCATCGATCTCAGCCTGGAGCGCCTGGGCACCGATTATGTGGACATCTATTACATGCATCACGTGGATTGGGATACGCCCCTGGCCGAAAGCGTCGAGGCCATGGGCGATATCATCGGGGCCGGCAAGGCGCTCTATTGGGGCTTTTCCAATCACCGCGCCTGGCAGGTGGGGGAATTGATCCGACTTTGCGAGGAGACCGGAACGCCCCGGCCCGTCATCGCCCAGCCGCTCTACAATATTGCCATGCGCGGGATCGAAACCGATCTGTTGCCGGCCTGCGAATATTACGGCATCGGCGTCGCACCCTATTCGCCCCTGGCAAGGGGACTGCTCACCGGGAAATACAGCCCCAAGGGCAAGCCGCCCGCCAACAGCCGGGCCGGGCGGGGGGATAATTCATTGCTCAATCGTGACTTCAAACCGGAATCCTTCGCCGTCGTCGGGCGGCTGGAAAAGCATCTGACCAAACGCTCCATGAGCGTCATGGATTTTGCTATTTTATGGCTGCTCAACAGCGCCAATGTGACCAGCGTCATCGCCGGACCCCGCACATTGGGCCAATGGAAGGATTATCTGGGCGCACTTGCCCATGAATTCACCGCCGAGGACGAAGCGCTGGTGAATGAATTGGTGGCCCCCGGCCATGCGGCGGCGCCCGGCTATACCTGGGCCCGCTATCCGGTCATGGGACGCAAGCCGGTGATCGCTTAAGTTCCTTTGCGGGCGCCGAAAAATTCGTGGAATTCGTCTTCCGCATTACTGCGGGGGAAGGGTTGATCGGGGACCGACCTGCCCAGATGTTTGCAAAGGGGCGCCCAGCCGTCCCCCAGTTCGTGGGTAAGCAGCCGGTCCGGGTCGAAGGCGGCGGCCACCTCGGCGTTATGCTTTTCATATAAACCGATGGCATGGTTCCGCTCATCCAGCCGGCCCTCAAAAACGCCCTGATTGATCATCCTGAGCCCGATGGCATCGGGATCGGTCAAGGTTTTGATAATCGCCAGCAGGGTGCGTTCTGCGCTGTCATACCAGGCATCCGCCGGGCGCCGGGTGAGCAATATCTTGGTCTGGGGATAGAGCTCCGCCAGTTCCCGCCAATAAAGGGCCGTCGGCCAATCGACGCCTGAATTATAGCCCGCATAGCCCTGTTCCAGATCGGACGTCTCGCCGGGGGCGGTGGCGCGCCAGAAGGCTTCCTGGGCGGGATTGGAGAGAAGCACTTTCATATGATGGCAGGGCTCGAACCCCAGAATTTCCAGGGTGGTTTTCATGGACTCGGTTCCCGTCCGCCCAAACCCCGCGCCGATTACCGAAAGAGCCATAGAAGCACCCGCCTTTTGGTGAAAAAAACGGCGGCCCCGAATATTCGGGACCGCCGATTGCCGCTTAGGCGGTAATTTCGGCCAAACCCGGGCACACATGCGCCGCGTTGTTGTGGAAAATGTCCAGCTTTTCATCTTCGCTCAAAAAGTCCATCTCCCCGATGACGGGCACCAGGTCGTCGCCCGGCAGTCCCGTTTCGGGACGGACGGCGGCACCGGACCCGGGCGTTTCCGTGCCAAACAATATGTTCTTCGGTGTCCGTTGCTTGATCGCGGCTTCGAGGAAGTTGAGATCGAGGGCGCAGGTATCGAAATAGAGGTTCTGGCTCAGATCCTTCTGGGCCAAGTGCTTGTCGGTCTTGATGAAGCGGTCGAGGGCGCCGCCGCAATGGCAGACAACGACTTTCAGTTCGGGAAACCTCTCGAACACATCGCCGTGGGAAAACAATTGGGTGGCCAGATACTGCTCCCAGACGAAGCCGATCTGGTAGTTTTGCGGAATGGTCCTGATTCTGGGATCGGCGCAGTTGGTTCCATGAACGATGATCACCAGCCCACGTTTCTGGCATTCTTCGTAGAGCGGATACCAATAAGGCTGATCCACGCCTGGTGAGCCGCGGTCGCCGGCGGGATCGGGGCTCAGATAGACGCCCTTGAAGCCCAGTTCCTCGACGCAATATTCAATCTCATCCAGGCAATGGCTCAAATCGTCGGCCTTCGGCTGCTGGGGCAGCATGGCGGCGCCGACATAGCGGGTCGGTTCCATTTCGCATTGTTTGGCGATCATATGATTGGTGAAGCGCGCCCAGGCCTTCATGATATGCGGTTGCATCCAGCCCAGCATCAAGTAGGGCCTGGGGCCCACCAACTGTGCTTCGATATTGTGACCGTCCAGCAAATCGGTGTGGGTTTTGATCCGTGCCGCCCAGGCTTCGTCGGTAAAGCCACGCCCTTCGAGCCCGGATTTGCGCGGGTCCGCCCAGATCGGCGAATTGCTAGCCAGCATGGCGCCGACGATGAGTTGGCCGTTTCCGGAAGGCGCTGAAACATGCGCATGAATATCGAGAACCTTGGTCCCATTATACATTCGAGAATTACTCCTATGCTCGGTTGCGGTCAGGAAGGGTGGTAGCGTTTCAGAGCCGAACTCGCTCGCGCGTCCTCCCAGTTTTCCCGGCTTTTGGTGACCAGCCGGGCTTCCCTAGGTGGAGAGGTCTCCACCGGTTAGAAAATTATTGGTCGGCCCCCATTGAGTGGTCCAGGTTGAATGTTAGTGCATGACCGGCCTGTAGTCCATTGGAACGATGGTTTCTGGGGCTGGTGGGCGATAGCCCAGCGCAGTGTGTGGTCGCTTCCTGTTGTAGTGTTT
>CAZBQG010000323.1:0-4086 GCA_964493945.1 uncultured Rhodospirillaceae bacterium | reverse complement strand
TCCTCCGTTATAATAAAATCCTAATCTGTCCCAAGGGCGCTGACGTCAAACACTCGGCCTCCATGGAGCGTTCATTCAGTTTCGCTCTCTCCTTCAAACGCTTAACTACTTCGTCCTCAACGTTTCGGATGGTCAGGGTTGCCATGTCTTTTCCTCATTTTGCCAGCATAATGACATCATAATGCCAGCAACCTCTTCCCTCACGCGAAAAAGCCGTGCAGATACCAGACAGGCGGCCGGTCGGGGCGGTAGAGGCCTTCCCGGTAGACCCAATAGCGCCGCCCGTCGCTGTCCTCGATGCGGTAATAATCGCGTACCCCATGGGTCTCGCCCAATGGTGGGGGGGTGTCTTCCAGGTGCCACCATTCGGGCGAAATGCGTTCAGGGCCTTCGGCGCCGGCCACCCGGTATTGGACGCGGCGCCAGCGGAACATGACCGGCGGGCCGTCGGGGACCGGGGCCATGACCTCGATAGGGGCGGGCTGGGGCAGAAGGCGCAGGGGCCGGGGCGGGCGGGCATCGTGCTTCCATTCCTGTTGCGCATTGCCTTTGCCGGCCTTGAGGGCGCTCACCCGGCGCATGGCCCGTTCCGGCAGATGGCTGGCCTGGGGTGCCAGGCGGGCTACATTGGCGGCGCCGAAGCGGCCGATCAGGCGGTCGAGCAGTTGGGCCGCATCTTCCGCTTCTTCGGTTTGGCGGTTGGGGTCCATTTCCTCCTGGACGGGGTTCATGACATCAGTGCGGGTGGCTTCCAGGGTGATCACTTCGATGCCGAAGCCGGGATCCAGGTTTTCCATCTTATCTTCGAACAGGCGGGCCAGATGGGTCTCATCCTTGGCCGGGCGCGAGGTGCCGATGGCCAGGCGGGCCTGGCTGTTATCCACCCGGTAAAAGACCGCTTCCAGGCGGCGGGCGCCTAAGCGGGCTTCGGTTAATTGGGCACATAATTTGCCGATCAGTTGGTGGGTGCCGGCCCTTGCATCCTCGACGCGCCCGATGGGTTCGGCCAGGACCATGCGGGTCAGGTGGCGCTGTCCTGGCTTGGCGGGCGAAATGGGCTCCTTCACATGGCCCAATGCCTGATCCAGGCGGCGCGCCACATCGCGGCCAAAACGTGCGGAAAGCGGCGCGCGGGGCAGCTCCAAGAGATCGCCGATGCGCCGCAGCCCGATCCGTTCCAGCCCCTCGGCGCTGGCCCCATCAATGCGCAGGGCAGCCACCGGCAGGGGGGCCAGCAGGGCAGGCAGATCACCGGGCGTGGTGATGCAAGGGGAGGGGCTATTCTCCCCGAAACGGGCCAGGGCCCAGGCCGCGCCCGGCGCCGGGGCGAGGGCCGCGCGGGCCCCATAGCCGCTTTTTTTCAGGCGTTCCAGCAAATCTTCCAGCAGGGCCTGCGGGCCGCCGAACAGATGGCTGCAGCCGGTGACTTCCAGCCACAATCCACCGCCGCCGCCCATGCCTCCCCCGCGCGGGTCCACCGCCACCTGTGGGGTATAGCGCAAACAGGCCTGGGCCAGTTTTTGCAGATCCTTCGTCTCGCCCAATTCATCGGACGGGCGGGCTTCCAGGCCGGGCAGCAGGGCGCGGGCATTGGCCAGGGGCATGCCGGGTTCGATGCCAGCGCTGCGCGCCTGGGCGTTGGCCCCGGCAACCCACACACCACCACGGGCGGCACTGACCGTGACCAGGGCGCCCATGGGGGCGTCCAGGAGGGGGGCGTTAAGAGGCTGTTGCTTGGCGGGCAGGTATCTGCTCAGCCGGTCGGTCGCCAATGCCGGCAAGCACAGAGAGATCACCTGTTTCATCGCACCATTCCACAAGCCAGGAGCAAGGAGACATGAAACCATCTGCCATATCCCCCCGGGTTGGGGATACCCCCATACGGCAACGTTGCAGGCCCACCTGCCAGCGCGCCAGCCCCAGCCCCATACCCATACCTTGGGCGCTGGGCGCGCAATCCACCCGCCAGCGGGTCAGCGCCGCGCTGGACGGGGCATGGAGGCGGCCGGGGCGCAAAAGAAAGCCAGTGGTGCCGGCGGTTTCGGCGGCCAGATGCAGGCGGCGGGCGGCGATCGGCGAAAGTTTTCCCACTTGGCCTAGAACGGCGGCCAGACCGGGGCTGCGCAGCCCTTCTTCCATGGCCCACAGGATTTCCTCGTCATTGCGCCCATGCAGCATGATCAGGCGGCCGGGGGCCAGGCCGAAGGTGCTGAGCCCATGGCCATAAAGGTCATGGCCCGGCTGACACCAAAGGATCGGCGCCTGGGGCCGGGCGGCGGCGATGCGGGCCAGCAGGGCGGCGCAAAAGCCGGAAGCCGCGGCATCGCCCGCCACTTCGTGCAGGCCGCCCATGGGCAGGCCGTTCCAGGGCAGACAGGCATCGATGGCGGTGGCACCTAAGGGAACCGTTTCCACCCGTGCCCGGCCGGTGGTGGGGGTTTCCAGGGCCTGGATGGCGCCGCGCAATTTGGCCAGCCGGTCCGATTTGGCAGAGGAGATGAAAGACATGGCGCCCATCCTGATATCAAAGTAATGTTCTCGATTTGTTCTATAATAAAAAGAACACTTCGTCAAGAGGGGTATGGTTAAAACCGGTCAAAGGCGTAGGCGCTTGGATCGATTTCCGTTTCCTGGCCGCCGGCCAGATCGGCAACGAGGCGGGCCGAGCCGCAACTCAGGGTCCAGCCCAGGGTTCCATGTCCCGAATTGACAAAGAGATTGGCAAAAGGCGTGGGTCCGATGACCGGCGCGCCATCCGGGGTGAGGGGCCGGAGGCCGGTCCAGAATTCGGCAGATTCCCGGTCCCCCGCGCCGGGAAACAGGGCCAGCGCCCGATCCAGAATGAGTCGGGCGCGCCCGGGGTCCAGATGCTGATCATGGCCGGCAAATTCAGCCATTCCGGCAACGCGCAGCCGCTCGCCCAGGCGGCTATAGACCAGTTTGTGGTCATCATCGGTCAGGCTGACGGTGGGCGCGCCCTGATGATTTTCGGTCTCCAGGGTGACCGAATAGCCCTTGGCCGGGTAGATGGCTGTCTTCAGGCCGAGACGCTTCAGCATAAGAGGCGTATAGCTTCCCAGGCTGAGGATGAAAGTATCCCCGGCGATCTCTCCTTGCGTGGTTTCGGCTGAGGTGATGCGCCCGCTTTTGGCCGTCAGGTCGTTGATCTCCGTATCGAAGCTGAATTCCACCCCCAGGGAGGCGCAATGGGCGGCCAGGCCTTGGGTAAATTTATGGGCGTCTCCGCTGGCGTCGTCCCGGCTATAGACGGCGCCGGCCAATTGATCCTGTGATGGGGCCAGGGCCGGCTCGCGCTCCACACAGCCCGCCCCATCCAGCAACTCGCAGGCGCAGCCCATTCCGGCCAGGAATTCGGCTTGGCGGGCGGCGCGGTCCAGGCTCCGCTGGTCGCGGTAGATATGCATGATGCCTTCGCTCCGGAGGTCGAATTCCAGATCGGTCCCGGCCATGATCCCGGCCAACTGAGCGCGGCTGTAAAGGGCCAGACGCAGGATTTTTTCCGTATTGGCCCGCGTCCGGCCCGGCAGGCAATTGAGCCAGAAGCGGAGCGCCCAGGCCCACTGCCGTGTATCCAGGCGGGGCCGGAAAATGACCGGTGCGCCAGAGCGCCCCAGCCAGCGGGCAAAATGAACCGGCGCCATGGGATTGGCCCAGGGTTCGGCATGGCTGGTGGAAATCTGGCCGCCATTGGCGAAGCTGGTTTCCAGGCCGGCGCCGGGCTGGCGGTCAATGACGTGCACCTCATGGCCGGCCCTGGCCAGAAAATAGGCGGTGCTTACGCCGATCACGCCGGCGCCCAGAACAACTGCTCTCATGACTGTTTCTCAGCGATTCCCAGAAAGTAATGACCGGCGCATATATAGTGGCTCAGAAGGGATAAGGCGAGAGCGCCGGTAGCCGTATCGGGTTTTCCCGAGATTGACCCTGCAACGGAGGGCGTGTAACCATCCAGTTTAAAGCCATTAAAAAAGTAGGGAAGTTATGAACCAGATACCCATCAGCCAACTGCCCATCGCCGATGCCGGCTCCGCATCTGGTGAAGTCGAGGAGATTTTCGGCGAAATC
>CAZBQG010000322.1:3538-4103 GCA_964493945.1 uncultured Rhodospirillaceae bacterium | reverse complement strand
ATGTCGGCTTTTGCGCCATCCCCTGCAAAAGAGCGTCAAACCGCTCTTGCGCATCAGGCTGTTCCTCGAATTGGGAATGGTGTTTAGCGAACAGGTTTAGCCGCTTCTCTTTGCGGGCCTCGGGGAGGGATAGGTATTTACCTTGGGACATTTCATGTTTCCTTATAAAGGGATGGTAACCGAGTTCTATCCAACTTAAATTTACCTACCACTTCATCAACTTCCTCCGCACAAATTCGAATGATTACATCGTGCCCATCTTCTGGTTGCTCCCAATCATCTGGCGTTTCTGACAGCATAAATATATTCATCAATTCCATTGATTTCCGGTGGATATCTAAGGTCGTTTGTTTAGTACGTTCAAAAATCGTACTTGAAGGTGTGAAGATATCTGCAAAAGATCCTTCTACCGTCCCTGATACGTTCCTAATGGTGTTTTTTGAATTATTTTATACGCCTATTCGATAAACATCACCCCTGATCCACTGGTCATCTTTTTCCCATATATCAACGCACGAAAAACGACCTTGGGAGTCAATAGGGCCATAAATAATTTCTAATTGTG
>CAZBQG010000322.1:0-3528 GCA_964493945.1 uncultured Rhodospirillaceae bacterium | reverse complement strand
GTGGTGTCGAATAACGAACGTAAAGCGGTTGCAAGATATGAATCCATGATAATGACAGAAGGCCCAACGCCGCCAAAATCCAAGGCCCTATTTCAGCCGATAAGTTGGGGTGATTTATCAACCAGACCTGAAAATCAGTGATGAAATCACCTATTTCTAATGCGTCTAGCACGGAGCCAACCGCCTGGAGAATCTTATGTCCCCAGAGTAAAATGACCCCCACAGCGGTAACAATAACTGAAATAACTGTTCGCATAATGCCCAACTCTGCCCCCACGCACGGCAGGAGTCGAATCCCATACAGAATTGGGCGGCACTACACTCTATTATGGTAAATGCTCCAAGGGGATATACGCGTTTCGAGCTATTTTTTAGGGACCCTGCCACCCCTCTAGGAATCCGCCTTGATGACCGTTTTCACCTTCAGCGCCAGATCCTCCAGGCTGAAGGGCTTGGGCAGGAAATGGATGGTGCCGTCGTGGCTGATTTCGCCGGGTATGGCCTCCTCGGCATAGCCCGACATGAGGATAACCCGGATGTCCGGGATTTCCTGGCGTACCAGACCGACCAAAGTGTGGCCATCCATGCCGGGCATGACCACGTCCGTAATAATCAGATCGATGGGGCCGTCAAAATCATTGATCACATCCAGCGCATCCTCGCCATCATTGGCCTCGAGCACCACATAGCCCTTGTTGCGCAGCGCGCGTGACCCGAAGAGACGCACCGCGTCCTCGTCCTCGACCAGCAAAACGGTGCCGCCACCGGTCAGATCGGCGGGCTCGGAGGGCTGCTCCCCGCCGCCGACGGGCCCCGCGAATTCGCCGTCGGGGGTTTGGATATCGGCATAGGCCGGCAGATAGATGGAGAAGGTGGTGCCTTCCCCTTTGGCGCTGTCGACGAAAATATAGCCTTCCGATTGGCGGATGATGCCATAGACCGTGGAGAGGCCGAGCCCGGTCCCTTCGCCCACGCCTTTAGTGGAAAAGAAGGGATCGAAGATCAGGCCGATATTTTCTTTGGCGATGCCGCCCCCGGTATCCATCACGGTAATCAGCACATAGGCCCCGGCGGGCATGACTTCGTGGCCCTTTTGCAAAGACTGTTCCAGGGCCACGGCCTGGGTGTTGATGGTCACCGATCCGCCGCCCCGCATGGCGTCCCGGGCATTGACCACCAGATTGATGATCACCTGATCGAACTGGCCGGGATCGATGCGGATAAAATGAGTGGCCGATCCGGCGGCGATATCCAGATCTATATTTTCACCGATCAGGCGGGTTAAAAGTCCGGTCAGATCGTCCAGCGCGGCGGCCACCGAAAGGGTTTTGGGCTGCAGGGTCTGGCGCCTGGAAAAGGCCAGAAGCTGGCGGACCAGATTGGCCGCCCGGTTAGCGTTTTGCTTGATCTGCATGATATCGGCGAAGGATGGGTCTTCCGCCTGATGGCGGGTCAGCAACAGATCGCAAAAGCCGATCATGGCGGTCAGCAGATTGTTGAAATCATGGGCCACGCCGCCGGCCAATTGGCCCACCGCCTGCATCTTCTGGGACTGGTTGAACTGAACCTCCAGGTTTTTCTGCTCCGTGATATCGACCACATGGAGGGCCAGGCCGGTGATCTCACCTTCGCTGTCCTGCACCCGGCTGACATAGAGCGTCGCCATCACGTCTTTCTCGCCGCCGGCCAAAAGCCTGGCATCGAGCATGGCGGCGGGCATGATGCCCATGACCACCTTGGAAAGCTGGGCCGAAACATCGTCTCTGTCTTCCGCGCTGATGCGCTGGGCCAGAGGCTGGTTGATGAGCGCGTCGCGGTGCAGGCCCAGCATCTTGAGGACGGCGCGGTTGCATTCGATCACATTGGCATGCAGATCGAGCAAGACAATGCCCACGGGCACATCGGCGAAAAGCCAGGGATAGCGCCCGATGAGGCCCAGCCCCGTCCCATCATCGGCGACGGGGGCGAACGGTTCACGCAGAACGACGGAGCGGGAATAGAGAAAGCCCCCGTCATCTTCTTCGCGCTGGGACTGGATCAGATAGACATTGAAGGCTTCGCCATCGGCACCTTTAAGCGTCAGGCCGCCATGCATGCCGGTGGCGTCGGCCATGACCGGGTCTTCTTCCGAATCAGCCACGTAATCGGCAAATTTCAAATTCGTCTCGCCGCCATCTTCCGCATCCAGCCCCAACCAACCGGCCAGCACGCCATTGTAATAAACCAGCCTGCCTTCGCCATCGACGGAGAATATGCCGACCGGCAGGTTGCCCAGCAGATCACCGGCCAGGGCATCGCGCTGGCGGCGGGCGGCTTCTCTTTGGTGGCGCTCGGTGCAATTGGCGAAGGCCCAAAGCACATAACCCGCCGGCTGGGCCAGGGGCTGGACCGTGATCCGCCACCACCCATCACCGTCGGTCACCTGGATTTCGCATTCATCGCGGCGCCCGGCGGCGGCGCTTCCCCTGAGGCGGGCCAGATCGCCGGCCCCTTGCGAGGTGGGAAGCTGTCCCGCCAGATCGTCCAGAATCTCCCCGCCTTGGATGTCCAAAAGATCCGGGCCGGGCGGGCCCAGGGCATGGAGCATTTGGCTGAGCAATGTATTGGCCAGAATTTGGCGCCCCGCACCATCGGTTACCAACTGGGCTTCCCGTGCGTCCCGGACCACGCCCAGAAGATGCTTCAGCTCCCCGGCCCTGGCCCGTTTGGCGCCCACCGTCCAGGCCAACCCACCAAGACAGATGACGGCCAGCCCCGCCAGCCCCCAGACGATCATGTCCAGCCCCGCAAAGGGCGGCGACAGAGCAAAAAGAAGGGCCGCCAGGGCAGCCGAAGCCAAGCCACAGGCCAGCCAGATCAGGATCGGAAGGCCTGGCCAGGGCAAGGCCGCGCGCCCCGCCGGTCCATCCCCTTGGTTACTCTTCTCCCCCGTCCCGATCATAGTCTTCCCAGTCTCTCATGAGCTTTTTCGATCAGATAGCTTAATGGAGTGTCGTCTCGTCCGCCGCCTGGGCGGCCTGCTCTTCAGCCGTCGGTGCCGGCGGCGCTATATTGGAGATTTTACCCTTCAAACGGAAGACATAACCAATGATCTCCGCCACCGCATGATAATGTTCGGGCGGGATTTCCTCGTCGAGCTCCACGGCGGCATAGAGCGCCCTGGCGATTGGCGGATTTTCGACCACCGCCACATCGTTTTCCTCGGCCACTTCGCGGATACGCAAGGCCACCTCGTCTACGCCCTTGGCGATCAGCCGGGGCGCCGGCATGGTGTCCATATCATATTGCAAAGCGACGGCGTAATGGGTCGGGTTGGTGATCACCACATCGGCATGGGGCACGGCGGCCATCATGCGCTGCTGGGCCCGTTCCATCCTTATCTGGGCGAGACGCTGTTTGATCTTGGGATCGCCGTCCGATTGTTTCTGTTCGTCCTTTATTTCTTGCTTGGACATCATCAATTTCTTGGTGTTGTCATATTTCTGATAGACGAAATCGAGCACCGCGAGCACCGTCATCACGCCGACA
>CAZBQG010000321.1:0-4104 GCA_964493945.1 uncultured Rhodospirillaceae bacterium | reverse complement strand
CATCGGTATGCGTGAATGGGCCCATCGGTGATTCTTTTTGGGAATTGGTATGAGGAGTTTTTGCTATGAAGAAAAAGAGTAAAAGCAGAGGGGCGTTTATGGACCCGCGGGAAAACCTGACTGACGGGGAGGCGCTCTATCCGGGCTGGAATGAACCGGAAAAAATTGAAGAGCCGTCGAGCCTGACGCCGGTGGACCCTTTAGGCCATACTGGGAACCAAAGCCAGCCTTCAGTCGCCGACATCCTCTATCCCGGCGATGAAAGCGTCAAACCAGTCCGGGAAGTCCGGCCCATGTCCCCTGAAAATATTGCCTACCGGGAGCGTGCCCGGCACTGGGGATCGGAGGCGGCGAAGACGCTCTACCCCAACATGGGCGCCGCCGAGGAGGCGGCCGGCAGGCGTCTGATGGAGGCGGGGAGGCGGAAGTGGCTATCGCAGGCGGGGAGTGCGCCTAAACCGAACCCGAGGGCCTCCCGAAAAGGTGAAAGAGTTCCTGACTGGGAAGCCCCACCACCCGAACCCAAGAGGGCCCCTCCCTTCGATCCGGCCAGGGTTGGGGACAAGACCTATAGATATGACGTTCCCGACGGACTTTATACACCGGACTACCGCGACCGCATCGCTGCCGCCGAGACCAACCAAACCGGATATAGGGAAGTCTATCCCGACACCGCGTGGGACCGCTATCAACTTACCAAAGCCGGTCTGCGCAGCATTAAAATGATGGATGAGAACGATAACTGGACCGGCTATAAATATGGCATCACCAACGAAAAACAATTCCTCAATAATCCGGAAGTCCAGGAGAAAGCCTTTCAAGATTATACGCTAGAGAATGAAAGCCAATTGTCATCGAACGGGTCCTATGGATTTATCGGGCAATAAATCAAAGGCTTGAAAGGGGATATTGTTCTCAATTCCAACCCATAGACTGGGTTAGGTCTATGCGCCGGGGTTGCGTCACAGCGGCGCTCGAGCGTGGCGCTGTTTTTTTGTGTTCCCTCATGCGCCGGGCGGGGGCATCCCCCCACATCGGTCCAATGGGCGCGGACCATGGGAAAGCCGAACAGCTCGCCCTCGAAGAAATAAGGCATATAGACGACGACGTTGTTGAGATGCTGGCCGGCCACCTTTTGATGATTGGTGATAATCACATCATCCGGGTGGAAACCATCCACGCCAAAACGCTGGACCCCGTCTTTGATGATAACGCCAAGGCCGGCCACGAAATGGGACACGCCGCCCACATTTTGCGACACCAACTGCCTTTCCCCGTCCAAAAGTGCCGTGCAGAAATCGCGCACCTCATAGATCATCATATTATAAGAAGTGCGTTGCAGATCGGCTGCCATCTCATTGGCAATGGCCGGAAAGGCGTTGCGGATGACCTCCAGGGTGACCGGATCCAGTTTTTTGCTCATGGTGCAAATGTCCGTTTTTGGAGGCCCTTGGCAAGGTGCCGGCAAAAAAGTTAGAATGGAGACAAATCAACTAAATCCGGTATTTAATCCGTAGACCTAGGGGAGGAACATCATGAAAGACCATTATCCCGTAGTCATCATCGGCGGCGGCCCGGTTGGTGTGGCGCTGGCCATGGAACTTGGTTACCGGGGCGTCGAATGCGCCATCATCGAGCGCGAGACCGGAATGCATTCCATCCCCAAGGGACAGAATCTGACCGGGCGCACATCGGAACATTTCTATTTCTGGGATGTCTTGCCCCAAATCCGCGCCGCCCGCGCCATGCCCCAGGGCTATCCCATCGGCGGCGTCTCCTGTTACAAAAACCTGATGAACGAGTACTGGTCCCAATCCTTCCAGGCCGATAACGGGCTGGAGGATTATTACTACCAGACGGGCGAGCGGCTTCCCCAATATGATATGGAAAACGTGCTGCGCGCCAAACTGGCCACCATTTCCGAAGTGGATTTCCAGTTGGGCTGGTCGGTGACGGCGATCAAACAGGACGGCGCCGGGGTGCGCATCACCATGAACGAGGAAGGCGGCTCGGGCCAGCAGGTCATCGAGGCCGATTACGCCGTCGGCTGTGACGGGGGCCGTTCCACCATCCGCGATCTGATCGGGGTGAAACGTGTCGGTACGGATTTTGACGAATTGATGGTGCTGGCCGTATTCCGTTCCAAGGAACTGCACGAAGCCCTGGAAAAATATCCCCATAGTTCGGTCTACAGCGCCCTCCATCCCGACCTGGAAGGTGCTTGGCGCTTTTTCGGGCGCATCGATGTGGGCGAAGGGTGGTTTTTCCATACCCCCGTGCCGGCCGACACCACCCAGGATAATTACGATTTCGAAGCCCTGATCCAGGAAGCAGCAGGGTTCAAATGCAAGATCGAATTCGACAATGTGTTGTTTTGGAATCTGCGCATCGCGGTGGCCGAAACCTATCAGGACGGGCGCATCTTCATCGGTGGCGATGCCGCCCACAGCCACCCGCCCTATGGCGGGCTCGGCGTCAATAATGGTTTCGAGGATATCGCCAATTTGGGCTGGAAGCTGGCAGCCAAATGTTTGGGCTGGGGCGGTGATGCGCTGCTCGACAGCTATACCGAGGAACGCCGCCCAATATTCCGTGACACCGGTGAGGATTTCATCGCCGGGCGCATCAAGGCAGACAAGGAATGGCTCAAACATCACAGCCCGGAAAAGGATGGTAAGGAAGCCTTCCAGACGAACTGGAAAGCACGCGCCAAGGGCAACGGCCCCCGCCGCCGGACCTATGAGCCCAACTATGAAGGCTCAACGGTGGTCATGGGCCCCCCCGGCGGCAAGATCAGCGCCCACGGCACCCACACCATTGAGGCCCGGGCCGGCCATCATCTGCCGCCCCGCACCCTGTCGGGGGGCGAAAACATCTACGAGGCCCTGCCCATCGGAGCCGCGCTGAGGGGCACGGGCTTTACCCTCATCGCCCTGGATGCGGAAGAAAGCGCCATCGCGGCGTTCCAGCAGGCGGCCAGCAAACAGAACATTCCGCTGGCCGTCATCCGCGACAGCTTCGATGGCGGGCGGGAAGAATATGACCGGCGCCTGATCTTGGTCCGTCCCGACCAATATGTGGTCTGGGTCGGCGATGAGCAACCCGATGATCTGGACGGCATCATGACCCGGGTCGTGGGGAAAGCCTAAGGAGGCTTCTAAATTATATTTTAAGCGGTTGTGGTGTTAAATTAGGCTTCGTTTTTACCGGACTAATTTCGGGCGGGCCGAAAGTTGAATGCAACACCCAATCAGGGACAAGACTGCCTGGGCGAGACGGATGTGATCATCCTGGCCGGCGGCCTGGGCACGCGCATCAGAGGTGTTTTGGGCACCACGCCCAAGGTCCTGGCGCCCATCGGCGGGCAGCCCTTTTTGGCTCTGCTTTTGGGCTGGCTGGCCGGGTTCGGCGCCCGGCGGATCATTTTGGGGTTGGGCCATCTGGCGGGCGAGGTGCAGGCCTATCTGGGGCGCTCAAGCTTCCCCGGACTGGATATCCAATGCATGGTGGAGCCCGACCCCCTCGGAACGGGTGGCGCCATCGCCTATCTCTGCCAAACCCCCAGGAGTGATCCGGTGATGATCGTCAATGGCGACAGTCTCGTCGATGGGGACCTGTGCGCCTTCATGGAGGCCCATCACCGGGCCGCCGCCCCGGCATCCATCTTGTGCACATCGGTGGAGAATGCGGGACGCTACGGATCGGTCGAGATCGACGGGAAAGGATACATCATGGCCTTCCGGGAAAAAGATCCCGGCGCCGGGCCGGGCCTGATCAATGCGGGCATTTATTTACTGGGTGCGGAAATGATCGAGGAGCTTAAAACCAGCGGCGCCTTTTCCCTGGAGCGCGACATCTTGCAAAAAGCCCCACCAGGCGCATTGTTTGGCCTGGCCGGCGATTTCACTTTTATCGATATCGGTACGCCCGAGGATTTGGAACGGGCCGCCGGCGTGCTAGAACCATTTGCAACTAGGCTCAGGACCCATTAATTATTCATTCAGGATTTCACTTGATGATGCTTTTAGGAGCTTTGGAGGGTATCAAATGAAAGACTTATCCTGGCTAACGCAAACGCAATTGGACCGCATGGCGCCCCATTTT
>CAZBQG010000320.1:0-4129 GCA_964493945.1 uncultured Rhodospirillaceae bacterium | reverse complement strand
ACCGAGCTGACCTTCGAGCTGATCGATGAATACCGCCCGACGGTGCTGATCAATGTGCCCACCATGATGCGTGCCATGATTCAGACGCCGCCGGAAAAGCGCGCGGATTTGAGTTGCATCCGCACCACCTATTCGTCTGGCGAGCTGCTTTCGGCCCAGCTTTACGGAGAATGGTTCGACACCTTCGGCTGCGAGGTGATCAACCGCTTCGGATCGGCCGAATCCGCTGTCGCCTTCCTAGGCAACCGGCCGGGCGCCGTCGTTCCCGGCAGCTCTGGCACCGTTTCACCCCTGACCGAGGTGAAGCTGGTGGATGAGGAAGGCAATGAAGTAGTCAAAGGCGAGCCCGGCGTGCTTTGGACGCGGAGCGATTGTTCCGGGCTTTATTATGTGCGCGAACATGAAAAATCCAAGGCCACATTTTTGGGTGATGAGTGGGTCAATACGGGCGACATGTTCACCCAGGATGAAAATGACTATTTCTGGTTTGCGGGCCGGGCCGATGACATGCTGAAGATCAGCGGTGTGTGGATTTCACCGCTGGAGATCGAGCGCGGCATGCAGGCCCATGAACAGATCAACGAGGTGGTGGTCATGGGATTGCCCGATGCAGACGGGCTGATCAAGCTGAAGGCCTTCGTGGCCATGGGCGAGGCGGCGGAAATTTCCGACGGGACGTCGGATGAGTTGAAGCAGTTTTGCAAGGAGAGCATGGCGGTTCACAAATTTCCCACCACCATAGAATTCATGGATGAGTTGCCCAAGACTGGGCAGGGAAAGATCGACCGCCGGGGCTTGCGCGAAAGCCATAATTAGGCGGCGGAAGGAGGAAAGCTGTGCTTTTGGGATTGCCTGAATTTAATTACGTGACGCCTGACAGCGTCGAGCAGACATGCGCTCTCCTGGCCGAACATGGCGACGGGGCCAGGATTCTGGCCGGTGGGTCGGACTTGCTGATCGTCATGAAACACAAGAAAAAGCTGCCCCGCACCCTGATCAATGTGAAACGCATTCCGGGTCTTGATCAAATAAGTTTCGGCGATGGGGGAGATGTGTCCATCGGCGCCCTGGCCACGGTCCAATCGATCCAGGACAACCCCCGCATGGCCAAGGATTTCAGAAGCGTCAATCAGGCCGCCGGCCTGTTGGGCACCAGCCAGATCAGAAACATCGGAACCATCGGCGGCAATCTGGCCAATGCCTCGCCTTCGGCGGAATTCGGCCCGGCCCTGCTGACCTTGGGGGGGGCTATTGCCTGCGTGGGCCCGGACGGCGCCCGCGAAATCCCCATCGCTGATTTCTTCCTGGCACCCGGCAAATCCTCCCTTGGGCCCGCTGAGATGCTCACCGAAACCCGTATCCCGGCGCTCCCCGGAGAGGCGCGCTGCCTCTATCTCAAACACAGTCTCCGGCGTATGGATGTGGCCATCGCCTCGGCGGCTATCTATATGAAAATGGAAGACGGCCTTTGCAGTGATGCCAGGATCGCCCTGGGTGCCGTTGCGCCCACGCCTTTCCGGGCGGCAGGTGCCGAGGCGCTGTTGCAAGGCGAGAAGATCGGCGAAGGGCTGGAGCGGGACGAACTGTTCGATGAGGTGGCCGAGACCGCATCGGGGGAATGTTCTCCCATCGATGATTTCCGGGGCTATGCGGGATATCGGCGAAAGATCATCCGCATGCTGGTGCGCCAGGGGCTGGATCAGGTGACGGAACAGGCGGCGCCATGAAACACGAGATCGAGCTTAAGGTGAACGGCGAGAGCCGGAACCTGGCCATCGAGCCCAACCGCACATTATTGGATGTGCTGACCGAGGATTTCAGGCTGGCCAAGACCAAGGAGGGCTGCGGCATCGGCGAATGCGGGTCTTGCTCCGTATCCATGGATTCCAAGCTGGTGTCGTCGTGCCTGGTGCTGGCCGTCGATGCCGCCGGCAAGGATGTAGTGACCATGGAAAAACTGACCGAAAGCGATACCGGCTTCAGTCCCATGATGGAAGCCTTCATCCACCCCGACGACGGGGCAAGACGCACTTCTTCTTCGGCGCCCGGCACCACATCGGCCAAGGAGGTTTTTACCTTTTGCCATCTGTGCCCGGGCCATTGTTCCATGAAGGCCATCGTCGAGGATGGACGGGTTGTCGATCTGGAACCGGATATGGAAAGCGGCCTTTATGCCGAACAATGCGCGCTCAACAAAGGCCGCTTCACCATTCCCGAAGTGATGGGCCACAAAGACCGGCTGCTTTATCCGCAAAAACGCGTGGGCGGGCGGGGCGAAGGCAAATGGGAGCGCATTTCCTGGGATGAAGCCCTGGATACCATCGCCACCAAATTCAACGACATCAAAGAGACTCTGGGCCCGGAATCCGTGGGCTTTGGGCTGGGTGAGCCCAAGGGGCTGGAATTCGCCTTTGCCCAGCGTCTGGCCACCGCCTTCGGAACGCCCACAGTAGTCACACCCGGCTGGTCTTGCGGTATCCCCAAGGGCATGGCCGGTGCCTTTACTTACGGTTCGGGCACGGTTGCCGATCTGGATGGGGGGCATGCCCAAATCGTTCTGTGGGGCACCAATATGAACCACACCACCGGCGGTATCCGGCGCGAGACCCTTGAAAACGTGCTGGCCTCCGGCGGCAGGCTGATGGTCATCGATCCGCAAAAGACGGATGTGGCCAAGCTGGCCGATCTGTGGATACGTCCGCGCCCCGGAAGCGACGGGATACTGGCGGCCGGGTTCCTCAAAGTGGTCATCGAGGAAAAGCTTTATGATCCGGATATCGTCGCCAACTGGACCCTCGATTTTGACGCCATCCAAAAAGAGGTGGCCGGCTACACGCTGGAAGAGGTGGAGAGGCTGAGCTGGGTCCCCCGCGCCCAAATAGAAGAATTCGCCAGAAGCTATTCGTCGGTCAAACCCACCTGCATGCAGACCGGCAACGCCCTTGATCAGTTGGTCAACAGCTTCCAGACCGTGCGTTGCATCTGCATCATGCGGGCCATCTGTGGAAACCTGAATGCACCGGGGGGCGACGTATTCCTCACCGCGCCCGAATATACCAGGCCCGGGAATTTCTTCCTGCTCAGCAAATATCCAAGAAAGCCAGAAAAAATTCTCGGCGATAAATTCAAATTCGCGCAATTTTCGGCCTTCATCCCGCCCCATGTGCTAACCCACGCCATCCTGAAAGAAGAGCCCTGCCCGGTGAAAGCGGCCATGTTTATTCTGTCCAATCCGGTGGTCAGCTATCCCAACGCCAAGGAAACCTATGAAGCCTTGATGAAGCTGGAATTCATCGTCGTGTCCGAATTGTTCATGACGCCGACGGCGGCCCTGGCCGATATCGTTTTGCCGGCGGCCTGGGGCATGGAACATGACGAGCTGGGCTATTGGCCGGGCTGGTATGAAGAGGTGCGCTCCCATCCCAAGCTGGTGGACCCGCCGGGGGAATGCTGGGCCGATACCAAGATCCTCAATGAACTGGCCAAGCGCTTAGGGTTGGGCGAAGATTTCTGGGACGATGATCATGAGGCGCTGGATTACATGCTGAGGCCCAGCGGCATGGATTTCGAAAGCTTCAAGGATAAGCGCTCCCTTAAGCCCAAGACCGATTTCCACCTCCATGATTACCGCACAAAATCCGGCAAGATCGAGGTGATCTCGGAACGGCTGGAAAAGATGGGGTTGGCCCCCATGCCGCGCTGGGAAGAATTGAAGCTGATGCCCGAAATCCCCGATGAATTTCCGCTTCTGCTGACCAATGCCAAAGAAGAAGCCTATATGCTGAGCGGCTTCAAGGGCGTGGCTTCGATCCGTATCATCCGGCCCGATCCCATGGTCGAAATGCACCCCGATACGGCCGGCGATCTGGGGCTGGAAGAAGGCGCCTGGGTTTGTATCGAAACCCCGGAAGGCCGGATCAAACAAAGACTTTCTCTCAACCGAGCCATGGACCCCAGGGTGGTGATGGCCGCCTTTGGCTGGTGGTTTCCAGAACAGGCCGAGGACGGCTATGGCTGGCACGGCTCCAACCTCAACATGCTGACGCCATCGGGGCCGGATTACGATCCCTCCACCGGCGGCGTGACTCTTCGCGGTATTCCATGCCGGGTAAGTAAGGACCAAAAAAAA
>CAZBQG010000319.1:0-4155 GCA_964493945.1 uncultured Rhodospirillaceae bacterium | reverse complement strand
AACAGATAAGGTTCAAATTCGCGCTTTAAAAGATGCCGCGATAACCCTTGTCCAGGAAAACCTACGCAAAATCTGGAACCGGAATAAATTACTTGAAAGCTTCGATCCCAATAATTGCCTCAGCGCGATATTTAACCCTGATGCCAAGGACAAGCCCCAAGCCCAAGCCCCTGCCACAAAATGATCGTAGAACAAGTAAACTCTCTCGCACCCTACAACCCGGCCCATGCGCATTGCTTGAACCCCAATCAGGCGGTATCATCCGCCCATCTTTAGTGGGGAATCCAAAACATATCCAAGGAGGAAAAATGTCTAATCTGAACAAGATTCTTATCGGCATGGCGGCGGTTGCCCTGATGGCACCCATGATGGCATCCATGCCGGCCCAGGCGCAAAAGTCAAAAGACACGGTGCGCTTCGGCCTGTACCAGCCCGTCAAGGCGCTGGACCGGATTTTCGTGCCTCATCCGGAAACCAATCTGACGGCACCGGCGGTCTATGACGCGCTTATTATTTATGATGCCGAAAAGCGTGTCTATAAGCCCCATCTGGCCAAATCGTGGAAACGGCTCGATCCCCTGACCCTGGAATTGAAATTGCGCGACGACGTGAAATTCCATGACGGAACGGATTTCGATGCGGACGATGTGGTCTATATGTTCAATTTCGTGACCGATCCCAAGGTCAATTTCCGCTTCAAGAGAACCCGCTTCGGCTGGATCAAACGGGTCGAAAAAATCGACCGCTACACCGTGCGCATCCATTCCAAGGCGGTCTATTCGCCGATCCTCTCCAGGCTCAGCAGCACACCGCCCATGTATCCGTCCGAATATCACGGCTCGCTCAAGGTCAAAAGCACCTTCGGGCGCAAACCCATCGGCACGGGCCCCTACAAGGTGACCATGGTGGATCCCAACCGGGGCATGACCTTTGTCCGCAATGACGCCTATAAGCTTTCGGCGACCAAACCCGCGGGCAAGGTCGGAAAATTACGAGCCATCCCCATTCCCGACGCCCAGACCCAAGTCGCCCAACTGATGTCCGGCGGCCTGGAGATCATGTATAACGTGCCCAAGGATCAGGGGCAGAATCTGGCCCGCAGCCCCAACTTTGCAATCAGCGTCACGCCGACGGTATCATTCGTCTATTTGCTGCTGGATGTGGCGGACCGTTCCAAGATCGGCCATTTCAAGAACAAATTGGTGCGTCAGGCCATCTTCACCGGCATCAACCGCCAGGCTTTGAAAAAGGCCATCGTCCCCGATCAGTTGCAGGGCGAGCCGCTTCAAAAAGCGATTTGTCATTCCTGGCACCTGGGCTGCGTTACTTCGGTGGAGCCGCCCGCACATGATCTGGCCAAGGCCAAGAAAATGCTGGCCGAGGCGGGCTTGGGCAAGGGCTTCAAGCTGGAAATCACCACCTGGGGTGCTTCCAAGCTTACCGCTGAAGCCGTTGCCGGGCAATTGCGCAAAATGGGCATCAAGGCCACCGTCGATGCCCTGACCATTGGCGGCTTCGTCAAAAAGCGTGCGCGCGGCAAGGTGCAGGCCTTCGTCAGCCTGTGGGACAATGGCGGCGCCCAACCCGACGTGGCGGTGACGACAGGCTTCTTCTTCATGAAGGGGTCGCGCAATTACATGCAGGATGACAAACTGACCGCGGCCCATAATCTGGGGCAGCGGACCATCGATCTGGCCAAGCGCAAGGAAATCTACCGCGCTGCCTTCGACCGGGTGACCAATGAGGCCTATATGATACCCCTCATCCCCCTGCCGGTGGTGCTGGCCCACCACAAAAGCATCCAGGTCCATGGCGGGCACAAGAACCCCGAGGGCTTCGAGCTCAATCGCATATCCTGGAAGTAACGGCCAGCCCGCGAGGGCCGGCCATTTACCAAGCCAAGCCGGCGATGCCTTTTTGACAGGCATTGCCGGCTTTTTTTTCTGATTTAAGCTAATTGGCTATCCGGATAAATTGTGCTAGGTTAAAGGGCTTTTTTAAATAATAAATTATCAAAGGGGAGGGTATACCAATGAACGCTGCTAGACTTTTACCGTTAGCCTTGACTGCCGCCTTGGTGGCCACGCCGGCGCTGGCCCAAAAATCCAAAGATACATTGCGCCTGGGTTTATATCAGGACTTCGGCGTGGTCGACGCCTATTACGATCCCCGGCCAGAAGCTTCGCTGATGAGCCGCATGGTGTTCGACCGCCTGATCGCTTTCGACGCAGTCACGCGGAAATACAAATCCGCCCTGGCCAAGTCCTGGAAGCGGATCGACAGCAAGACCGTCGATTTCAATTTACGCCGGGATATCAAGTTTCATGACGGTTCGGCTTTTGATGCAGACGACGTAATGTACACCATCAAATGGGTCCTGGATCCCAAGACCAAGCTGCGTTTCAAACGTTCGCGCTTTGGCTGGATGCAGGGTATTGAAAAGATTGACCAGTACACGGTCCGCATCAAGAGCAAGACCGACAATTCCATCATCCTGGCCCGCATGCTGAATTCGTCACCCATTTATCCGTCGAACCTGCACGGGCCCTACAAGGTGAAGAGCGATTTTGGCAAGAAGCCCGTCGGAACCGGCACCTACAAGGTCCTCTCCGTCGATACCAACAAGGGTGCCGTCTTCGCCCTCAACAAGGATTATGTTCACGGCAACAGTGCCAAACCCAAGGGACATATCGGGCGTATCAAGGTAATTACCGTCACCGACAAGCAGACCCAGCTCGCGCGCATGGTCACCGGCCAGCAGGACATCATGTACAACGTGGACAAGGAGGCGGCTTTGGCCATGGCCGGCAACCCCGCGCTTCGGGTCGATGTGCAGGACACGATCTCGTTCATCTATGTCATGCTTGACGCAGCCGACCGGTCCAAGATAGGGCATTTCAAGAACAAGAATGTGCGCAAGGCCATGCTGCTCGGCATCGACCGTGAAGGGCTGAAGCAATTGCTCCATCCCGCCTTCGCCAAAAAACCCCTGCAGGAGGCGGCGTGCCATTCCTGGCACCAGGGTTGCGTCTGGTCGCTCAAGCCACCCAAATACGATCCCAAGGAGGCTAAGCGGCTTTTAGCGGAGGCTGGTCTGGGCAAGGGCTTCGAACTGTCCATCCTGTCCTGGGGAGAATCGCGCCAGACGGCCGAAGCGGTGGCCGGACAGTGGCGTAAGATCGGTATCCGGGCCAAGGTCAACTACCAACCCTTCCTCGGTTTCCTGAAGACCCGCCGCAAGGGTGTGAATGCTCTGGTTACATTGTGGGATAACGCCGTGGGCCAGCCTGATGTGGACAATACGGTGTCCTATTTCTTCCTGCCCGGATCGCGCAACTACAATCATGATAAACTCCTGCTCAAGAGCGTAATGGACGGGCGCAAGGCTTCCAGCCTCAAGAAACGCGAAGATATCTACCGTAAAGCCTTCGACCGGGTGACCCAGGAGCACTACATCATGCCCCTGCTCCCGATCCCGGCGGTGGTCCTGCACAGCAAAGAGGTAAAGCTGCTCAAGGGCCACAAGAATCCGAAAGGTTTCCAGTTCAACATGGTCGCTTGGAATTGAAAGGCTAAAAACTAAAACAGGCCTATTGAAAGCGGCGCCCTTAACCCGGCGCCGTTTTTTTAACCCTCGCCCGGCTGGGCGGCGGGCAGGGTAAAACGGAAAATGGTGCCGCCGCCCGGATTGGGGCCGGCTTCCAGACGCCCCCCATGATCATCGATGATTGCCCGGCAGATGGACAGGCCCACCCCCATGCCATTGGGTTTGGTCGTGACGAAGGGTTTAAAAAGCTGGCTCGCCACCTCATCGGGCAATCCCGGCCCATTGTCGCTGACCGCGATTTCAATCCCACTATCCCCGTTCCTGGTGGAACTGATGGTGATTTCACGTTTGGGCCAGGGCCTCGACGCTGTTGCGCAAGAGATTGACCACCACCTGCTGGATTTGGATCTTGTTGGCCTTCACCAGCGCCAAGTCGTTTTCCAGCTCCCAACTGATGCGGTAACCCTCCGCCGCCACCCCGCTCAGGGCCATGATGGCGGCTTCCCCGATGAGTTGGTTGACCTCAATAAGCGTGCGCTCCGTTGCCCCTTTTGTAAGCGTCCGGGGAACCCGCCCTTTTTGAATGGGTCGATTTCTGCGAGTGTTTT
>CAZBQG010000318.1:0-4157 GCA_964493945.1 uncultured Rhodospirillaceae bacterium | reverse complement strand
CGCATCGGAAGTGACCTTGGAACCGTGGAACTCCAGCTTCAGCCGACGGTCAAAATCCAGCCTCAGAACCCCATCTTTCGATTCACCCATCGGGTGAGCCATATCAACACCCCAAATCCACCTATAACACCGTGATTTTTATAGAAAAATCATGATGAAAGGTCAGTCAAAAGCATGGTCATTTGGAAAGTAGGGGATAAAGCAAGATTGAGTTGAAATAGTCAATGTTTTGGAACCCTTGACAATAGTTATTCCATTGTGACTTGATTCTACTTTCAGGTCTGAGAATTTGTGCCCGATTATGAAGGAATTTTTCGCCCGATTATTTTCCAAGCCCGGGGTAGCCGTCGAACTCATCACGGCTTCCTTCTTCATCAATGCCCTGGCCATGGCCAGCCCGATTTTCGTCATGCAGGTGCTGAACCGCTATGTTTCCCAAGGCGTGGATGCCACCTTGATTACACTGACCGCTGGTGTCGCGGCGGCGGCAACGCTCGAATTCTTCTTTCGCCAGGCGCGCATGCATCTCACCCATCGGGTGAATATCCGGAGTGACGAGGACAAGGCGCTCCAGCCTTTTTCCATTTTGACCCGGGCCAAGATTAGCGCGCTGGAACGTATCGCCCCAGATGCCAGGCGCGAAGTGCTGTCCGGGTCTCAGGCCATTGAAACAGCTTACAGTGCGCAAAATATAGGGACCATCCTCGACGTGCCCTTCGCACTGCTGTTCGTGTTCGTGCTGTATCTGCTCAGCCCCCTCATTTCGGGTATCGTTTTTTGCTTCCTGGTCGCTGTTTTCCTGGCCGGTATTTTGGGTACCTTGTCGGTTAAGGGGAAGACGGTGGAATTGACCTCGGCTTCGGGTTTCGGCACGGCGCTGATCAGTACGGCGATCCGCGAGACGGATACGGTTCATACCTTCAATGCCGGATCCTTCCTGCGCCGCGCCTGGGAAAAGAATGTTTATATGACCCAGCATTTGCGTCGGGCCATTTCGTCGAGTCAGGGCTTGATGCAGACCATTACGCAAAGCGCCACCGGCTACATGACCATTGCGGTGATCTCGGTGGGCGCGATCCAGGTGGTCAGGGGTGAGTTGGATGTGGGAGCCCTGATCGGCGCCAATATTTTGGCCTCGCGGGCATTGCAGCCCATTTCAAAGTTTTCCCAGCTGGGTACGGTCTTCGCCAAGGCGCGCGAAGCACTGGCCATGATCGCCAATTTCGCCTCCATGCCGCTGGAGCCCGAGCGCGGTTCGGCCCTGGCCGAATATAGCGGTCGTTTGGAATTACGCGACATGGCCTTCGCATTTTCTGGCAACAACAATCCCTTGTTCGAATCGGTTTCCCTGCGGCTTGACCCGGGTGCTGTTCTCGTGGTGACCGGCTCCAACGGTGTGGGAAAGACGACTTTCGCCCGGCTGCTTATTGGACTGCTGGAGCCGATACGTGGCCAGATCTTCGTCGACGGGCTGGATCTGGCCCAGGTTGCACCCGAATGGTGGCGTCGCCAGATCATTTATCTGCCCCAGGAGCCGGCCCTGCTCAACGCGACCATCCTGGAAAATCTGCAAATCAACAATCCGGAGGTGGATTCGGAAACCCTCAACAAAATCATCGATATGACCGGCCTGCGCCAGTTCATGGATGAGAGCCCTGACGGCTTCGATACGGTGATTTCGGAAAACGGATGGCGCCTGTCCGAAGGCATTCGCCGGCGCATCGCCCTTGCCCGCGGGCTGACCACTAACGGAAAGCTGGTCCTCCTCGATGAACCCACCGAAAGCCTGGATGAGGAGGGCGCCGCCGCGGTGCATGCCCTATTGGGAAACCTGGCCAAGCAGGGCCGCACCATCATCCTCATGTCCCATGACGCGAAGATCGTGAAGGGTCAGCATATGGTCCTCGATCTGAACACCAAACCGATCCCCGAATTGGTCAATGTTCCGGGGCTTGTGGCGCCGGAAGGGCAGGCGGTCGAGGCCCAATCGCCAGAAAGTTTGCGATCGGCCCAATGACGGAAATTACCTCAGTAGCGGAAGGCGAGCCGGTTGAGCGTCCCGATCCGGGCGGCGGTATCTATCATTTGATCTATCTCCTGTGCATCCTCGTGGTGATTGCCTTCGCTGTTTGGGCCTATTTTGGCACCCTGGATATCGTCAGCATGGCCACGGGAGAGGTCGTCCCGTCGAGCCAGGTGAAGACGGTTCAGCACCTGGAGGGAGGGATCGTCCACAAAATTCTGGTCAAAGAAGGGACCACGGTCAAACAGGGCCAAGCCCTGGTGGAACTTGAACCCACCACCTCGGTCGCCGATGTTGGCGAGCTGGAGGTCCGGCTTCGTTCCCTGCGCCTGGATATCGTCCGTCTTGAGGCGGAGAAGGCGGGTGACAAACCCCCCGTTTTTTCCGAGAAAATGCGCCGTGCCCATCCTGAATTGGTGAGCCAGGCCCTGGACCGTTTCAAGGTGCACCGCAAACGTCTGGAAGATGATCTGAAGCGGCAATTGGAAACCATCGTCCAGCGCAAACAGGATATCAGGGAAATCTCGACGCGCATCCGTAACCAGAAAAAGACCTTGGTCCTCCTCAGCGAGCGGGTGGATATCAGCACCAGCCTGCTCAAGGACAATCTGACGAACCGTTATAACCATTTGACTTTATTGAAGGATAAAGGGGATGTGGAGGCGCGCATCGAAGAAGATGGCGTTGGGCTGATCCGCGCCCGCGCGGCTCTCAAGGAAGCCTTGGCGGCGCGCGAACTCATCTACAGCAACTTCTCGGAAAAAAATGGCACGGAGCTGAACGAGGCGCGGACCAGCCTGGCGGAACTGGGTCAACGCATGGAGAAGTTCAGGGACAGCCTAAAACGAACCATCGTCCGCTCGCCGGTGGAAGGAGTGATTAAGACTCTCAATGTGGTTACCGTTGGGGGCGTGCTCAAACCGGGCGATCCCATCGCCGAAGTGGTTCCGGCCGGTGATCGCCTGATCATCGAGGCCAAGCTTCCGCCCCAGGATATCGGCTATGTGCAGGTTGGACAGAAAGTGGTGATCAAGCTCGCCTCGGCCGATGCTGCCCGCCTCGGCGGATTGGACGGAAAGGTGATCACGGTCAGCCCGGATACCCTAGTCATGGACGACGGCACAGCCTTTTACAAGGTACGCATCAATACCGAAGCCGACCATTTCGAGCACGGTTCGATCAAATACAACCTGTTTCCGGGCATGCAGGTGGTGGCCAATATCGAAACCGGACACCGAACCATTTTCGAATATCTGATTTCGCCCCTGGTCTCCCAGGCATCCAGCGCGTTACAGGAAAGGTAGGCTTTTTTTCCGACTACCGCGTCGGTTCGGCCGAGCTATTTCTTGCCCTTGCCCTTTTTGTCCTCGTCCCCGGCTTCCTCGGTGACGTCCACCTGGGCGGCCTCGTCGCCGGCTTCATTTTGCTGGGCGCGGATTTTCTCGCCGATTTCATTGACCGAATTGGACACACCCTGGAGGATCATGGGCAGCTTACTGCCCGGAATGAGAACACGGACAATGGAACGCTGCAGATTATTAGCTTCCTGTTGCGCGAAAACCAAACGGAACACACCATTCGCATGTGATACGTTCAAAACGGAATCAACGAAATATTCAGGGATTTCAGTATCAGCCACTTTATTCCTCCTAGATGTCGAGAATTGTTTGGGAATTCAAGAGCATACATTTTCTTCTTCAAGAGCATGCTTTTCTTCATTGTCCGAAATCCAGGCAGGGAGGTCAATCTGTTTTCTCCTTTGGCGATTGCACGCGTTCCTTGATTTTTGACCAAAAGGACTTTTCCTTTTCCCCTCCTTCATCTTTCTGCAAGGGGGCGTCATTTGTTTCCTGGGGCGCGGGCTCGGTCTTGGGTGTGTTCTCCGGTTGCGGCGATATTGGCGCCTCTGGTTCTCCGGGTGTTTTGCCTTCCGCCGTTTGTGTCCTGATTTTTTCGGTGGTTCCCCTGACCGGGGCTTCCAGCCCACTGACCATCTCCGGCAATGGATTGATCGGGATGAGCAGACGGAAAATCGGGCTCTGCTCGCCTGCTTCCCCGCGGAACTGGGTGGAGAACATGCTGGTCGGCCCCCATTGAGTGGTCCAGGTTGAATGTTAGTGCATGACCGGCCTGT
>CAZBQG010000317.1:0-4201 GCA_964493945.1 uncultured Rhodospirillaceae bacterium | reverse complement strand
GAATCACTTCAGGCGTTTATCCCGTTAAGTCGGGTACTGTGAAAAGATAGTGAGGATAGCGAACGGCGCGCGGGAGATGAGAGGCGTTCCTGGCCTTTCGGTCTGATCTACAACACTCCCCACACGGCGACGACCCTGGAAGAATGGCTGGATGAAAATTACCAGGGTGAATGGGATATCAGCATCGAAGGGATCGACACGGATCGCCAGTTGAAGAGCTTCAAGCTGATGTTCGATGAAGAGGGTGACAAGAAAGCCTTTATCGCTCATTTCACCTGCAAGAGTTAGAGCTTGGTCACTTTCACCTTGGCGCAAAGATCCAGATTGAGATTGACCGGGCTGACATGGGCCCAATCAATCTCCAGCAGCTCGTTGTAGAAAACGCCCTTGTCCTTGGCCCTCGGCAAGCCACCACTCCAATGACCGGCCAGGGCGGCGATGCCAATGCCTTCGGGATGGATGGCATGGGTCAAGCGGACGCGGCCTTCCACGCTGAGGCCGGTTTCGGTTTCGAGTCTGATGCCGTCGCCGTTGGCCAAGCCCAGACGGGTGCCGGATTCAACATTGATCGCGATATTGTAGGAGAAGGGATCAAGCTGCGCCGCCTCGTCCAACCAGCCATTTTCCATGGTGAACGAGTTGGTGTGCAGCGTGTCGCGGTAATAAAAGGAATAGAAATCAAAACCTTCCTTATGGCAATCATGTGAGGCACAAGGCAGCCAATCGGGCATGGGCTGATAATATTCGCGGGGGATTTTCATGCCCCTGGGCTCGGCGATGGCGGCGGTCTTTTCGCCGATATCCGGCATCCATTCCCAATAGATCGGCACGCGCAAATCCAGGAAGGGCCGCCAATAGACTTCCTCGGGCTTCTTCGGCCATTTCATCAGCCCGTTCTCCTTGAACCAGTCCAGGCCGCGGTCATCGCCAAAATTGCTTTTCAATTCGTGATCGCAGATTTCCTCATGGGTATATTTTTCGCCGGGTTTTAGCCGGTGAGGCATCTCCAATTCCATAAAGGCGTTCAGCGCCGTGATGTAGTCGGGCAAAAATCCGGCCCGCTCGGCCAGTTCCAAAAGCACATCGGCGAAGGGCCGTTGTTCGCCCACCGGCGGCAAGACGGGCTGGCGGATGGGCCAGCTCCAATCGCCCAGGCCGGCCGGATGGCTTAGAATAGTCGGGTAATTGGAGCGCGAATCCAGGGTTTGCAGATAGCCGCAATCGGGCAGAATGATATCCATGAAGTCGGATGTCTCGTTGAGGAAAATATCAAACGAGACCATGAACTTGTATTTGGACAGACTGGCCGCCACCGCTTCCTTGTTGGCGATGCTCATCATCAGGTTGCAGCCGATATTCAACATCATCTCGGGGCGGTAGGGAAGTTCGAATTTTTCCCAGAAATACTCCTGGTCGGAACTGTCAATGAAGGGCGAAGTCAGGCTCATGGGGAACAGATCCTGCATGCCCATCTGCTGGGGATGGCGCGGATCGGGAACCGGGTAGGGATGGTGAAAGCTCATCCATTGGCCCACTTCCATCAGGCCGTCGGGCGTCATATGGGGTGCGAAATGAGGCCGGCCCGATTTGGGATGGCCGAAACCGACGGCGGGAAAGCCCAGGCACGAGCCGACAACATCGGCTGCCCCCACGAATTGATTGAGGAGATCGACGGAGAGAAAATTATAGACCGAATTCATATGCCCCTGGTTGCCGCGGAAGGCGATGGCCGCCACCGGCCGGTAAGGCAGGGTGATGCCGTCTATCACGATGGTCGAGCCGATGCGCGCCTCGGTGGCGAATTCGGAGGCCAGCCGGCGAATGGTCTCGGCCGGCACCGTGGAGATATCGGCCGCCCATTCGGGGCTGAATTTGGTCAGATGTTCCTTAAGCAGGGCGAAGGCGGGGCGGTATTGCTTGCCGCCGATCTCGAAGCTGCCTTCCAGGGCCATATCCTCTGCCTCGGCCCCGTCAAAGGGGCAGGCCTTGCCGGCGGCTTCGTCCCAGACCATGGGCTTGTCCGTGTCCGCTTCGCGCAGGTAACCGCCATCGGGGCCGATCAGATATGAACCGTTGGTCTTGGCCCGTAAATAAGGCAAATCCAACATGCCCAGATCATTGGCGATCACATTGCACATGGAGAGCGCCAGGGCGGCATCGGTGCCGACCCGGAGCGGCACCCATTCGGTGGATTTGGCGGCGGCAAAATTGGCCATGGGATCGACGACCACCAATTTCATGCCCCGCGTCCTGGCATCGGCCGCCTTCATCATGTTGGAATTTGACGCATGGCCGGCGGAATGGCCCTTGGAAGCGCCGAAATACATGGCGTAATTGCAATATTCAAAATCCGGCACCACGCCCCACGAAGCGTGCATGATACCACTGATCAAATGGGCCCCGTTGCCACAATGCAGGCCGCCGCCGGCGGTCGATTGATTATTCGTGCCGAACCCGGCGGCGAAGGACATGAAGGGAACCTTGTTGGCGATCACCGTGGTGGTCCGTTCCAGGACCAGCTTTCTGGGGTCATCGGCGCGGATGCGTTTCAGATTATCGACGATTTCGGAGATCGCCTCTTCCCAGGAAATTTCCTTGAAGCCAGGATCAATGCCAATGCCCTTCTCAGGGTTGGTGCGGCGCAGGGGTTTGGTCAGGCGGTGGGGGTCGTAATGGACCAACAGCCCGCTGACCCCCTTGCCGCAAAGCCGGCCCTTGCCGATGGCACTTTCCGGATTGCCCTCGATCTTGACGACTACCCCATCGACCCGGTGGGCCAACAACGAACAGCTTCCGTAACAAAGGGAGCAGGACGAAGGCACCCACACATCGTCTTCCGCCTGAGTGGCTGCCTGTGGGCTTGGTTTTGATTCCGGACCGATGACGTTCATGACCAATAACTCCTTGGATTTCCCAACTCTTGATCTTAATACCAACTTTCATAAATAAACACCCATTGTGACGGCGAAGCGCTGTTTCCGGTTAGGAGCGTGCCGCGCGGTGGTGCTGGTGCATCACAAGCGGTGCGCGACGCGATCCGGAAGCAGCGCTTCGCCGCCCTGTGGGTCGCCTTTCCCGCCCCCTCGGGGCGTCGGGAAGGCTTGACGATGCGCCAGCATCGCCCGCGCCTCCCCTCCTGCCGAGAAAGCGGGAAAGAAGATCACAATGGGTGTTTATTTATGAAAGTTGGTATTAACCCCGCCAGTTATTTTTCGAAAGTGGCTTTTATCGCGCGATCGGATCGCCGGGATTTGGATTGGCGAAGGAAAAGGCTTCTTTGAACGCCTCCCTGTCCTGCAGGCGTTGCCACCAATCGGCCAAGCGGGGACGTTCAGCGGCTGAAACCATTTCGGGCCGGTCCAGCACCTCGATTCGGTTGACATAGGGCGCCAGGGCAATATCGGCCAGGGAATACTCCGCCCCCAGCAGCCAGGGACCATTACCCAGCGCCGCCTCCATCTGATCCAGCAGCAGGCCCAGGCTTTCATAGGCCGCGTTCTCCACTTCTTCGGGCACGCCATGCTTGATCTGCCTGGCGGCGCGGGCCCGCTTAGCCGCTGTCGGCTGGCGCGCCGCCTGGGCCAGAAGCTCTTCTTTGGAAAACCCAGCATGGCGGGGCTTATGGCGGACCCGGTAAGACGCCGTGGTGACGCCCGGATGGGCCATCTCGTCTGATTTCCGTATCCACAGGCGCATCTGGGCCCGGCCATAAGCGTCGGTGGGTGCCAGAGCGGGCGCCGGAAATATTTCGTCCAGATATTCGATGATCACGGAGGATTCGATCAGCACCCGCCCGTCATGCTCAATGGTCGGCACCACGCCGTTTGGATTGAGTTTCATGTAACCGGGCTCCAGATGCTCGAACTTGAACAAATCCACATGGCGGCTTTCCCAATCCACACCCTTTTCACAAAGGCAGAGACGCACCTTCTGGGAGCATACAGAACTCCAATAATGATAAAGCGTCAGCATGTTATTTCCCCGCAAAGTCCTGAAGGTTCGATCCTGCACCGGAATCCGGCATGGCGGCAAAGCTTTTATGTCAGCTGGCCCGCATGGTTATGGGAGACGTTTTCAATTTATTTGCCGAACAGGCTTTCATGACAAACCCGACACCACTCCCCCGGAACTGGAACCCCATGTATTGGGTCGGAGACTGGGAAGGCGATACCGTGATGGGTGCGAAACGCAAAGGGGCCCT
>CAZBQG010000316.1:0-4216 GCA_964493945.1 uncultured Rhodospirillaceae bacterium | reverse complement strand
CAGCATCCATCTTGAACCACAATTCGACGCCTATGGGAATCCTAAATCCGATTCCGATAAATCATGAAACGCTCTAGGCTTATTGAGGAGGCCCGGCCCAGCCGGAGCCAGGTATTGGAGAGCGGGTCCAACTGGGAGCACTTATTGGCTTTCCTGCTTCCGGCCAGCGACCACTCGTTTCGTCACTTTCTCTTCGATCCAATATGCCGGCTCCCCGTCCTTGAATTCACCCCGCGCCAAATAGGTCTTCCCCGCCTCAGCCTCGAAGGAAATATCGGTCTTCGCTGATGGTTTGCACCTGACGGTGCTGACAAAGGGATTCCCGCTGCAGGAAAGGAGGCGGACCGACAAAATATGTCTGCCAAGTTCGACCACGTAAATGTCGTGCCCACCACTCATCTTCTTGCCATCAATTGACAAGAAGTTAAGGGAAACCGTTGGGCCAAGTAGCCTCGGCCAAATGCCTCCCGCTACGAGGTGATCAAATGCATTCATTGTCTCTATCAAGGCAATCCTACCCCTGGGCTTTTCCGGCCCCGGATATGCCGTGTAGGTAGAGCAACCGTGAACCAAGAGAACAGCAAGCAACAGCACAAATGATCTGGCTTTAGGGCTCATCGGGTGTTGGGCAATATGGATTTCATCTCATTTGCCACAGGCTCCATAGGCAAGGTTTTGGTTTGCAGGTGCCGCCCCGGTGGAAGAACAGGCACTTGAAGTGAGACACGGCGGCGCCTTAGTCCGCATCCGGATCGGTGAAGGAATAGGTCTCCTGATAGCAGGCCCGGGCCTGCATGCGCGCCCACCAATCCCCTAATCCGGGGCGCCCGGAAAAATTAACCAGCCGGTCCAGCCCATTGACGCCGAAGCGCTCTAAAAATGGCGCAATGGACATGTCGGCCAGGGAAATATCATCACCCAAAAGCCAGGGACCGGCGGCCAGGCTTTGTTCCATTTCATCCAACACACCGGCCAGACGGTCTTCGGCGATTGCCTCATCATCCTCGGTCACGCCGTGCAGCATGCGACGCGTCAATTCCGCCCTCCGTTCCGGATTGGGCACCTTGGCGATGATGGCTTCGCGTTCTTCCGGTGGGAATTTTTCGATGCGCGGGCGGAAGCGGCGGTTGAATGAAATGAGATTGATGTTGCGGTGCACCACATGTTCGAACTTGTCCATCCAGATATGCATGCGGGCCCGCAAATAAGGGTCGGCGGGGCGGAGCGGGATTTCAGGAAAGCATTCATCCAGATATTCGATGATCACGTTGGATTCCAAAAGCAGTCGCCCGTCATGATCCAGCGTCGGCACCACGCCGTTGGGATTGAGCTTCAGATACCAATCCGACAAATGATCATGTTTAACCGCCAGGTCCACATGCTGGCTTTCCCATTCCAGCCCCTTTTCTGCCAGACAAAGCCTGACCCGCCGGGAACAGGTGGAACTCCAGAAATGATAAAGTTTGAGCATATTTGCCTACCCCACCTCGAAAATTTTCTGCGGAACTTTATGCATGCAATCGCTGACGCCTGTATCGGTCATCATGTAATTGTCGCAAACCCAGGAATAGGCCGTCTCGGTCACATAGGTGGGATGGACCACGATGCACATGTCGGGGGCCAGTTTCATGGTTTCCTCTTCGGTGAAGGTGGGCCTCTCCACCAGATCATAGCCCTGCCCGTGGGTATAAAGCCGCCGTTCCTCGACCCGGCCGTTTTCGCGCATGAAGGCGTTGAAGGACTGGATAATATCGCTGGGGGCCGCCCCCGGTTCATCAAATCCAAGGTGAATCTTTGCGCTTCCAGGGTGAATTCGAACTCGTCCGTCAGTTCGGCGGGCGCCTTGCCCAAGACGCAGGTGTGCCCGATTTCGGCGTAAAAGCCGCCGGGGCCATTATTTTCGATCAAAATTGTGAACTGATCTCCGTTCTGAATCTCACGCCCCTGCATATGGCGCCCCATTTTGATCGAAGGTGTTCCGACGGGGGTGGAGCCTGCCAGGAACAGGCCTTGTTCCGAGCCCTGCAACTGCCCGTCATATTGGGGCAGGGCGGAAAGTTCGAAATTTTTGACGGCGGCCAGCACACGTTCCATGGAGGCATCCGGCATGACCGTCGCGCGTTTGATGAATTCAATTTCTTCCTCGCTTTTGATCGCCTTGATGTCGTCCACCAGATCGGCGGCGTCGACGAAATTGGCGTTGCCGAGCGTGCCGCCCTTGATGTGATCGAGAAAGGCATAGGCCATCGAGGTGGTGCCCACCAGACCGATGGTCTTGTCCATGCGGGGTTTCAATTCCTGGATGACCAGTTCGGAATGGAAATGTTTGGTGTGATCGACGGCGGCGAAAGTGGGCGCCACCATGATTTTCGCCACACCCCGGTGCACGGGATCATCTGGATCAATAGCTCTGGTGCCCGGAGGCCCGTGGCGGACAACGATCATGGGCTCGTCCCGGGGGAAGATGACGGCCGAATATCCGCCGGTCATGGCCGGGATGTCGGTAAAATATTTGCATAGCCGCCATGAAAATCGTTTGAGTTCTGCATCAGCAGAACATCGATATCGCGTTCTTCCATGGCCTTACGCACGGCCGCCCAGCGCCGTTCAAGCTCCGCCGTCGGAATGGGATTTACGACATTTTGATCCATCGCCATGATACTTACCTCTCCTGATCCCCCCAGGGTTAATCTTTTTCCTCGACGCGGTCTTGCAGCATAACCGTCAGTGTCGAGCCGACCATAAACAGGGCCGGTAGCCAGAATATCCAACTGGGCGCCTCCAGATCAATGATCCACCCGAAAAATACCGGGACCAGCATACCGCCCACCGAAATCCCCACAGACATGAAGGCGAAGACCCGCCCGGAACTGCCCTCGGGCGTCAGGGCGCGCACCATCATGTCCCGGGCCGGGCGCACCATGCCCTGCACCAGCCCGGCGATGCAAAACATTCCAATGAATAAGAATGTCGAGACCGACAAGGAGCCCAAAATGCCGAAAACAATGGCCGACAAAATAAACGCAAGCCCGGCCACCAGATCATGCCGCTTGGTCCAATCGGCGAGCATGCCGCCCGCCAAAATGCCGGCCGCGCTGGCCGCCAGAAAAACGGTCAAGGCGGTGCCGGCCGATGCCAGACTAATATCATGAAGCGCCACCGAAGCGACGACGGCAAAGGAATGAATGCCCCGGAGCGTCATGGCGGTGAGGGCGAAAAACAGGAAAAACAGGATCATGGGCTTTGAAAAAAAGAGCGCCAGACTGCTCTGCAGCGTGCCCTTGACCTCTTCCGGTTTTTCTTTGTCCTTATCCGGTTTGGTCAAATGATCATCGTGCAAAAAGGAAAACTGGGCGAGGATGACAAAGGCCATGATCAGCCCCAATCCGCCCACCACCAACAGGGCGAAACGCCAATCCCGGTAGGCCGAAAGAAAGATCATGGTGGCGGGCGCAATGGCCGCCCCCGTATAGCCCGCAAAAGTATGCATGCTGAAGACCCGGCCCATGCGTTCCGGCGCCACCGATGCGTTAAGGATGGAATAATCGGCCGGATGAAAGGCGCTGTTGCCGATGCCGGCCACTATGACCAGTGGAAACAGCATCTCGAAGCTGGTGACCAACCCCATGGCGGCGATGGCGCCCCCTTCCAAAACCAACCCCCAAAAGAGAACTCCTCTGGCCCCGAAGCGGTCGGTCAGGATGCCCGCCGGCAATTGGGCGATACCGGTGGCGGCGGCGAAGACCGAAATCAAAAGGCCCAGGGCCGCGAAGCTCACCTGGAATTCCGTTTGCCACAGGATCAAAAGGGGCGGCAGGGCCAGCCCGTAAAAATGCGACAGAAAATGCCCGGTGCCCACAATGCCCAGAACCCGCCCGTCCTGCGCCAGCGATTGCGCCGCGGTGGTCATTGGTTAAGGGGGCCCCTGCCCGCTTGGGCTATGTCACTGGATTGGATCATGCGGGCGGAATATAACCCGCGCACAAACCGCCGTCGATAACCAGTTCCGAGCCCGTAACCATTTTTGATTCATCCGAGGCGAGATACAAAATCCCGTAAGTCACATCCCCCACCTCGGCGATGCGGCCCAGCGGGATGGTCTTGGCGAGGGATTCCAACGCCTTTTCCTCATCACCGAAGGCTTCGATGAAACGGTCCAGCTGTATGCGGCGGTGACAAATTAGACCACGGAAGCGGGGGATTTTCCTGCCGCGGG
>CAZBQG010000315.1:0-4249 GCA_964493945.1 uncultured Rhodospirillaceae bacterium | reverse complement strand
TTTCGCGGACCCGTGGTCTGGACCATCCCTTAACCTTATCGCCTTATGACGACTTAGGCCCCGCCCGTCTGGCCTCTACACCTTCCCGTCTCCGGGCTTGGCTCGGGATTGCCATGGCCAATAGGCTTTAGGTTTCCCCGAATTTGAGCGGTTACATCCATCAAGTTTCCTCGACGGAGGGCATATTTTATACCAAGGGCGCGCTCTACCCCTGAGCTACGGCGGCCTGTCTGGTGGGCGCAACATGCCATAGGCGGCAGACTTGAGCAAGTTTTTGGGCACGGACTGGCGCTTGACGCGCAACCCCCGGGCGGGCACCATCGGCACCATGGCGTCAGATAAAAAACCGGCCCCAGAAAAACCGGCGAGCGGCAAGGAGCGCAAGGAACCCAACTTCACCGAGGCGGGACTGGCGGCAAGGGCCCAGCGGGAAAAGCGCCAGGGTCAGGCCTTGCGGGAAAATCTCCACCGCCGCCGCCAAGCTCAGGCTGAGGGCGAAGAAACCCCGCCGGAAAAGAATTAGAGAAAGCGTTCAGGAAATTTCATGGATCGTATCATCATCAGGGGCGGCCAATCGCTCCAGGGCACAATTCCCATTGGCGGCGCGAAAAACGCGGCCCTTCCCCTGATGGCCGCCAGCCTGCTGACCGATGAGACATTGACGCTCTCCAACCTGCCCCATCTGGCCGACATCACCACCATGATGCGCCTGCTGGGTGAGCTGGGCGTGACCCTATCCATGGATGGGGGGGCGGCCAATGGCGGGCATATGGGGCGCGTGCTCCATCTCAGTGCCCAGCGCCCCACGTCTAATTTGGCCCCTTATGATTTGGTGCGCCGCATGCGGGCTTCCGTCTTGGTTCTGGGGCCGCTGGTGGCCCGTTGGGGCGAGGCGCGGGTCTCCCTGCCGGGCGGCTGCGCTATCGGCACAAGGCCGGTGGATTTGCATCTGGACGGGCTTAAGGCGCTCGGTGCCGAAATCTCTATCGAAGAAGGATATATCCATGCCCGCGCCGAAAAGGGGCTTAAGGGCGCCCATATCGTCTTTCCCTCGGTCTCGGTGGGGGCGTCTGAAAATCTGATGATGGCCGCCTGCCTGGCCCGGGGTGAGACCCAATTATCCAACGTTGCGCGCGAGCCCGAAGTCACGGACCTGGGTCATTGCCTGATCGCCATGGGTACCAAAATAGAAGGGCTGGGCAGCGATACGCTGAAGATTACGGGCCTGGAGCGCATGAGCGGCGCCCAATATGAAATCATTCCCGACCGCATCGAATGCGGCACCTATGCGGTGGCCGCCGCCATCACCGGCGGCGAATTGACCCTCAAGGGTGCCCGCATGGATTTGATGGAGGCGGTGCTTAACCTGCTGGGCCGGGCAGGGGCGGAAATCGAAGAAACGCCGGGTGGCATCAAAGTCTCCAGGCCCGGCGCGCTAAACGGCATCGATGTGATGACCGAGCCCTTCCCCGGATTTCCTACCGACATGCAGGCGCAGGTCATGGCCCTTCTGGTGACGGCCGATGGGGCTTCCATGGTCACCGAGACCATATTCGAGAACCGCTTCATGCATGTGCCCGAATTGTGCCGCATGGGGGCCGACATCAATGTGCATGGCGCATCGGCCATCGTCAGGGGCACGGCGGATCTGACCGGCGCCCAACTGATGGCCACCGATTTGCGGGCCTCCGTATCCCTGGTGCTGGCCGGTCTGGCGGCCAAGGGCGAGACGGTGGTCAACCGCATCTATCATCTGGACCGGGGCTATGAACGGCTGGAAGAAAAGCTGGCCGCCTGCGGCGCAAGCATCGAGCGGGCCGGCGATTGACAGGGAGATAATCTCATGAGCGGCGATAAAGCTTCCCCCGCAACCAAACGGGCCTTCGGTTATCTGGACGCTAACGCCCAGGCCCTGGCCGGGACCGGCGATCATATTTTCTATTTCGGCGAGCTGGGAATGCAGGAAGTGGAAACCGCCGCGCTGATGACCGGCTTGCTCGAAGAAGGCGGCTTTAAGGTCGAGCGGGGCATATCGGGCTTTCCCACCGGCTTCATGGCGAGCTGGGGCGAAGGCGGGCCGGTCCTGGCGCTGCACACCGAATATGACGCCAATCCCAATAATTCCCAGCAGGCGGGGGTGGCGGAACAGGCCGAAATCGTGCCCGGCGCGCCGGGCCATTGCGAAGGGCATAACGTCAATGCCGCCGTCATGACCGGTGCCGCCCTGGCCATCAAGACGGTGATGGAAGAGCAGGGCCTGGCGGGGAAGCTGAAGGTCTTCGGAGCACCCGCCGAGGAGCAATTGCTGAGCCGGCCCTATTATGTGCGGGACGGTTATTTCGATGATGTGGATATTGCCTTCCACGATCATGTGGGCGGCAAGTTCGCCACCGATTACGGGCTGATCCAATCGGCCCTGGTGTCCGCCAACTTTACCTTCCATGGCGAGGCGGCCCATGCCGCCATGGCACCCTGGAAGGCGCGTGACGCCTTGGACGGGGTTCTTTTGATGGATGCGGGCATGGCCCAATACCGGGAACATTTCGAGCCCGGCATGTCGGCCCAGCGGGCCATCACCAATGGCGGCACCCAACCCAATGTCATTCCGCCCCTGGCCACGGTCTGGTGGTATTTCCGCCATCCCACGGCGGCGGGTGCGGGCAAGCTGTTCGATCAGGGCCGCAAGATCGCCGAAGGTGCCGCCATGATGAGCAATTGCGAGCTCGACGTGGAGGTCACGAGCGCCGTCTGGCCGGTCCGCGCCAACCGTACGGTGGCTCAGGTGCTCCAGGCCAATATGGAGCGGGTCGGCATGCCCCAATGGACCGGCGAGGAACAAACCCTCGCCCGCGATCTGCAAAAGGTGGCTCAGGTGCCGGTGGAGGGCTTGCCATCGGGCATCAAGCCCCTGGACGGGCCGGCCACCCAGATCGCGGCTTCCAATGATTCGGGCGATGTTTCCTGGGCGGTCCCCATGGGGCGGCTCTGGTTCCCGGCCAACATCCCAAATATCAATTTTCACCATTGGGCCGCCGGCGTAGCTATCGCCACCTCCATCGCGCACAAGGGAGGTCTGGCGGGGGCCAAGGCGCTGGCCGCCTCGGTGCTGGATTTTTTCACCGATCCCGGTCTGGTGGCCAGTGCCCGGGCCAGTTTTGCAGACGAAATTGGAGGCGTGGATTACAAGCCGCTGTTGCCCATGGATCAAAAGCCGCCCCTGGATCTGAACCACGCAATGATGGAAAAATTCCGCCCCGCCATGTGCGCCCATTACCTGAAAGAGAGGCCGGTCTTCAAGGCGTGAAGATCGTCACGAGTTCTCCAACACCCGCTGGCCAGGTGGCGGCGCCGGGCCATCCAGACGCCTCCGAAGGTCTTGGCGTGGAGGAGGGCTTTTTCGAACACGGCCATGATCGGTGGGCGGGCGCTCATATCGGAATGGAGCAGAAGATCAACCCATTTGGGGCTGCCGCGGCGTCCTTCTTTGTAGAGAAATTCGAAGGTCTCCTTGAAGCCATCCAGATAGGCACTGGGTGGATTCTTCGGATTGACGATGACGATCAGATCATTGGTGGGGAAATTCACCCGGGGCAGGACGACGATGGGTTTGCCATCCACACGTTGGATGAACGGCATATCGTCGCTGGCGCCATCGCCGTTCCACATGAAGCCTTCCCGGGCCATGAACTCCATGGTCTTGGTGGTGCCCACGCTGCCCGGGCTGACCCAGCCGACGGGCCGCTCCCCGCAGCCTTTTTCGATGGCCGCGATGGCCGCCAACATGCCTTCCAATTCCCGCTCCGTATCCGCTTCGGAAGGATATTCATCATTGGCATAGCCGTGCCCCGCCGCTTCATGGCCTCTGGCATGAATTTCGCCGATGATTTCCGGGCAATGTTCCGCTGCCATGCCGCCGATATCAAACGTGGCCTTGATGCCGTGCCGTTCAAGCACATCGAACACCCGCCAGGCGCCCGCCTTGGCGCCGTAATCCGCATATGACAGCGAGAACCGGTCCAGTTCCTTCGGCCCCCTTGGCGCATGGGTGTAATGGCTATGATAGCGGAAGACCTCGAAGGCGATGGTCACGGAAAGGCAGATATTCGCTCCGCCCGGCAGGGCGATGGGTTCTCTCGGACCGGTAATACTCATGATTATCCTCCCCTGGCGGCATTGGCATGTGGATGTTTGTCCACTAGGGTCAGGGCTCATTAATTCAGATAGAAGATAACAATAGCGGCAATGCATA
>CAZBQG010000314.1:0-4261 GCA_964493945.1 uncultured Rhodospirillaceae bacterium | reverse complement strand
GCCGTCTTGCCGTTATAGCCGACCGTGCCCATGCCGGCGATGCAGCCGGGCGGCGTGGCGACCACACAATCCGGGCCCATCTTGCGCATGGTGTGGCGGATCATCAGTTCCGAATTGCAGCCCTGGCAGGCGGCCAGGCCGGGCATATACATATCCTCCAGCTCGCCATACTGATTATAGATTTCGGATGCGTTGAAATATTCAAGGGCTCCGGTCAGGCAGGCGCCGACGCAGGCCGGATCGCCGTCGCACATATCGCATTTGGTGACATGGCCTTCGGCGGCGCTATAGGTGATCCCGCCATAGGCGCAGCCGACGGTGCAGAGCAGGCAATCGACGCAGATTTCTTCGTTCCAGGGCACGACGCCGGTGTCCGCGTCCTTGGTAAGCGCCCCAGACGGGCAGACCATGACGCATTTGGGATCGCCGCATTGGCGGCAGAGCGCCATCTCATAGCCCCCATTGGCCAGGCCCTTTTGGATTTTGATGCGCGATTGGGCCACATCCTCCGTGCCCGCCTTGGCCTTGGCGCAGACACTCATGCAGGTGCCGCAGCCGTCGCATTTGTCCTGATGAAAGGCGATGGTGTTATAGCTGGTTCCCATTATTTTTTCCTTTCCTCTAGCGCCAGATACGCGACATGACGTCGCGGCCCGTTTCCATGGGTGAGCGGAGGAAATCCGCCTTGACCTCACCCAAATCCGTACTCAGCAAGATAAGCTGCCACATGATCCCCGGATCGAAGCTGGCATTGATCCCGGAAATGCCCACCAGGCGATCATCGCGAAGCAGGATTTTCTGGAAAAACATGTCTTCTTCGTTGAATTCCAGGGTCACTTCCACATCGCCAGCCAGGCCCGCTTCGTCAGACGCGCCCACCGAAACTGCCTGATTGTCGAAGAAACTGTAGGTATTGAGCGGCACGCCGCCGGGATAGGGTTTGATGGCCGGATCACCGATCATGGCCCGACCCGCCACCCTTCCTTGTTCGACGGCGGCGGGCAGGATGCCGCCGATGGCTTTTTCGCCGCCGTAGAAATCCCTGGCCTGGGCCACATCGCCGGCGGCCCAGATATTTTCAACACTGCTGGTCATATTGTCATCGACCAGGATTCCCTTATCGGTCTCGATGCCCGATCCCTCCAGATAGCTGATGGCCGGTGTGACCCCAGTGCAGGCGAGCAAAAGATCGGCTTCGATCTCGTCGCCCCCATCCAGAGTGACCGAAATGCCATCACCCTTTTTGGCCGCCGCCTGCACCGTGTCGCCGATGCGCATGCCCACACCGTTATCGATGAAGGTGCGTTCGATCAGTTTGGCCGCCCGTTCATCGAAATAGGCGGGCAGGACCTGGGGGCGCATCTCGACGATGGTTACATCCATCTCGGCCTTGATCAGGTTTTCCGCCGCATGCATGCCGATCAGCCCGCCGCCCAGAACGACCGCCGATTTGGCCGATCCCAATGCATCGCGAAGCCCGACGGCATCATCCATGGTGCGCAATACGTGATAGGGCACCTTGTCCAGACCCGCCACCGGCGGCACGGCCGGATAGGCGCCGGTGGCCAGAAGCAGCTTTTCGTAAGCCAGTTCCTGGCCGTCCTCCAAAGTCACGGCGTTGCGCTTGGCGTCAATCTTGGTCAGTGCCTTGCCACGGATGAAACTGATATCGTTATCTTTGAAATAGGCCTCGTCCCGCAGTTCCACTTTTTCCGGGATCGATTGGCCGGACACCACATAGGGCAGCACGGTGGGTGAATAGGGCAATCGTTCGTCGCGGGTAACCAGTGTGACGCTGCTCTCGGTGTCCAGCATGCGGATGGCTTTGACGGCTTCCAGGGCCGCGTGGCTCGAACCGGCAATAAGATATTTGCTTTGTTCCATGGTTCGGCTCAATCTTTTTCGTTGAGCCAGATGGTTTCACTGGGCTCTTCGCCCTTAAGCAGCTTGGCCGTGGTCTCGATGGCCCGGGCGAAATGACCGCCGGTGAGGTCGGAGCCCGCCAGCCCGCCGATGAAGCTAGCCGACGGGATATGGGTCTTGGTCCGGTACAGTGCGCCCAACGTATCTTGATAGACCGGGCCGCAATTCCATCCATAGCTGACTGAACGGTCCACCACGCCCACCGCCTTGACCTTGGCCAGTGCGGCGCTCATGGCTTCAAGGGGGAAGGGGCGGAAAGTCTTGATCTTGATCAGCCCCACCTTTTCGCCGCCGTCCCTGGCCGCGTCCACCGCATCCTTGCCCTCGCCGGCCATGGAGCCAATGGTGACGATGGAGTAATCCGCATCATCCAGCCTGTATTCCTCCACCAGGGGCGCATAATGGCGCCCGAAGGTCTCGCCCCATTCGGCGTGGGTCTCACTGATTACTCGAAGGGCGTTTTGCAGCCCCTGGCAATGGCTCCGGCGGTAGCGCACAAACAGCGAAGGCGCGCCCGGCCCCTCGCCACCGGTCAGGGGATCGACTGACATGGGGCGCTCCGGGTCCAATGCGGCATGCCAGTTGGTATCCTTCTCGCCCAGAAATTCATCGACCATATCCTGGTCCGGCAGGGTGGCCCGGCCGACGCCGTAAGACAGATAATTGCCGTCATGGCACACATTGACCGGCAGCATGACGTCTTTATGTTCGGCCACCCGGTAGGCCATGACGATGGTGTCGGTGATTTCCTGAATGGTTTCGCAATACATGTGAATCCAGCCGGTTTCGCGCGCCGTCATGCTGTCTTGCTGGCCGCCCCAGACGCATTGGGGCGAAATGCCGTCCCGGTTGACGATGGAGGTGACCATGGGCAGGCGCAGGGCGGGCGCGCGTACATAGGGCTCGAACATGAAAAACAAGCCTTGCCCGCAGGTTGCGGTATAGGTGCGCGCACCGGCGAGACAGGCGCCCTGTAGGACGGAAAGCACGGAATGTTCGCCTTCCACATCCATCAGGTCGGCCTTGAGGACCCCGTCGGCGATGAATTGGGAAATATATTCGACCAAGGATGATTGCGGCGTGATGGGATAGACCGCGACCATGTCGGGCTTGGAGAGGACCACACCCCAGGCGGCGGCTTCGTTGCCGTCGCAGACGATGGTTTTGGGCTTGTTGGTTAATGCTGTATCGGGCATGGTCAGTCTCCCACCTCCTCGATCATGGTGATGGCGCGCTGCGGGCATTCATGGGCGCAGATACCGCAGCCTTTGCAGCTGTCGTAATTGATGTCGAACCAGGCGGCCATCTCGATCACGCATTGGACCGGGCAGAACAGCCAGCAGATGGCGCATTTAACGCATTTGTCCCGGTCCACCACCGGGCGTTCCGAACGCCAATCGCCGGGCAGCATGGTGATCGGCTCCGTCGCGATGGGGCAAAGATCATTGGGGATGGTGGATTGGTCGAATAAAGGGCGGGCCTGTTTGAGCATGTTTCCAGCCTTCAATTGATCTGGTGGATGACGGTTTCGTTATAGCCGCGTTCGATGGCGTCCATGTTCTGGTCCAAATTGGCATCGCGGAAGGCAGTAGTGCGGAAGCCTTCCTTGAGAGCTTCCAGCGATACCAGCCCAGAAGTCTTGGCGAAGGCGCCCAGCATGATGGAATTGGTGATGGGCCGGTCAAAGATTTCGCGCGCAATGCCCACCGCGTCGCAAAGGCCAAGCTTGCCTACCTTGTCCGGGACCTCCATCTCGTCCGGGCCCTTTTTGGTCGCCTGCACCCAGATGCCTTGATCCTTGAGGCCGGCGAAGATATCGACGGCGCGCGATATGGTGGGATCGATGCAGATGATGCTGTCGGGGTTGTAGATATTGGTGACCGTCCGGATTTCCTTGTCATCGATGCGCAGAAAGGCGGTCACCGGCGCGCCGCGGCGCTCAAACCCGAAAGAGGGTATTGCGGTGGCGTGGCTGCCGTCATCGACCAGGGCCTTGGCCAATATCTTGGATGCCAGCACGGCGCCCTGGCCCCCACGGCCGTGGATACGAACTTCATGCATGGAATGTCCCCCCTCCATGACGTCTACAAAACTTGGTAGGTTTATAGCAGGTTCGCCAAACGGTGGGAAGGCGGCGGGGCGGGTGCTACAATCTTACCCACACCGATAGGGGGAGACGAAAGGCATGGCCAGAATATTAACCGTCGGCGCGGCACAGGTTGGCGCCATCGGGCGCGATGATGGGCGGGGAGGCGTGGTCAAACGCCTGATCACCCTGATGCGCCGGGCCCATGCCAAGGGCTGCGATGTGGTGGTTTTCCCCGAACTCGCGCTGACC
>CAZBQG010000313.1:0-4285 GCA_964493945.1 uncultured Rhodospirillaceae bacterium | reverse complement strand
GATAGGATTGGTTCTATGAAAAGAGCCGGGTACTGTGGTTAATTCCTCAATGAGTAAAATTATAAGTAAATAAAAGGTGATCAGTTCCAATATTTCGAATATCAGATAAGAAACAAGGTTAAATATGATAATAATAATTGTTATCAAAAAGGTTAGCTTAATGTATTTCCGAACGTTAGAAAAATAAAAGGTTAATTTTTCCCACATAATTTGATGTTTAATTTCACTTTGTTCAGGCTTGACCAAGCTGGACCTGTTGGTCTCATCTGGTTTTGCTCACGAAGAGCTGTTCTTTTTTGGGATTTTGATGGCTGGACGTCACATACGCAAAAGCTTTTTGGCGTTTCCGTTGAGGATTTTCACTTTGTCCTCGGCACAAAGGGGCACATCATCCATCCAGGCCGTTCCCGGGCTGTTCATGACGAAGGGCCAATCCACCGAAAACATGATCCGGTCCACCCCCATTTCCATCACGCAGCACAAAAGGGCCGGGTTGGAAAAATTGCCGCTGGTGGTGATATGGAAATGTTCGCAGAAGGTATCTCGGAACGAGCTGCTTTCATTGCCTGGCCGGGACAGGGCCGCATCGATCCGCCAGAGCGAAAAGGGAAGCGATTCCCCCAAATGGCCCAGGATGATCTGCACGCCCGGATATTTGTCGAAGACGCCGCTCAGCACCAGCCGGATGCCCTGGGTGGCGGTTTCCACGGTGAAGCCCCAGCCGGCCGAAAGCAGGGTTGGAAAGCTTTCCGCATAATCCCCGTAATAGATTTCGGCGACCGTTTCATGGGGTGTTGCGGGATGCACATAGAGGGGAACATCCAATTCCTGGGCGCGCTCAAATATGGGCCAGAATTTCTTATCGTCGAAGAACACCCCATTGGTCAGCCCATGGACCATGGCGCCCTTGAAGCCCAGCTTGGTGACGGCGCGCTCCAATTCATCGGCTGCTGCCTTGGGGTCGGGGGTGGGCAGGGCGGCGAAGCCGGCATAACGGTCGGGATGGGAATCGACCGTATCCTTCAGGCGGTCATTGACTCGGCGGGCGATAGTTACGGCGCTTTCCGCGTCCAGGCGCTGGGTCGAGGGGGCACCGTGGGACAGGACCTGGATATCGATGCCCGCCTCGTCCATTTCGCCGAGGCGCACGCTTTCCAGATCTTCCAGCCTTTCGCGCAATTTGGGCGGCGTGGAATTGGCGCCCTTGAAATGGTCGGCCAGCAGGGGATCCCAGTAATGTTCCTCGATGGCAATGACTTGCGGTCTGCCGTTTGTCGCCATGGTTTCGTTCCCCTCCGGGCATCAGTTGATTTGAGACGCTACTTTAACAGCCGCCAGCGGGTATGTCAGCCTCCCAGCCTCTCTCCGGTGGTTCTTTCCGTGATGCCGGCCCGCTCTGCCACGGCCCGGGCGGCAGCTTCGGCCCTGGAAGCAATCCCCCGCGCATCCCCGGCCAGGAATTCGCCATCCTCAACGACCAATCTGCCTTCCAGGATCACATGGCGCACATCGCGGCTTTTGCACGAAAACACAATGGTGGAAGGAATATTCAATGCCGGTGCCACAAAGGGGCTGGTCAGATCGACGGCAATGATATCGGCCTTTTTCCCCGCTTCAAGCGATCCCACCTGACCGTCCAGCCCAAAGGCCCGGGCGTTTCCGATGGTGGCTATTTCCAACACCTTTTCGGGCGTCAATGCGGTTTCGCCGCCGCCCGCGATCTTGGCCAGGCCCATGGCGTTCTTCATCACCTCGAACATGTCTTGGCCTCCATTGCTGGCCATGCCGTTGGTGGCCAGCGACAGGGGGATGCCCCGCTCCAGGCACTGATCCGCCGGCGGAAGACCCTTGCCCAGACCCAAGGTGGATGTGGCATCCATGATTACCGTGGTGCCGCTCTCGGCGATCCAGTCCAGATCCTGATCGTCGACCCAGATGCAGCCCAGTAATTGCACATCGGGCCCCAGGCAGCCCCCTTCCCTATAGACCTGGATATTGGATGGATAGCCGAAGGCCTGCTCCAGCAATGGGCCATAGCCGTCGGTCTCTGCCGTGTGCATATGGATGGGCATAGCCAGTTCATCGGCCAGGCGGCGCATCATTTCATAGCCTTCCATGGACAGGCCCCAAGGGACCATCTGGGAAAGCATCAGGCCCCGCCGGCCATCGAGCCCGCCGTGATGGTCCTTGGCCAGGCTCCGCATACGGGTTTCGATCTGCTCCAGGCTCTCGATATAATCGGGGCTGGTTCTCTGATTGGTGAAGCCTCTGGCCAGGCGGTATCCGGCACAATATTTTTTGGCCGTCGCCAGGGCGGCTTCGTAGAGTCTGTTTTCCGACGCCGTCGGCAATCCCATATTGTCGATGATGGTGGTATTGCCCGAAACCAAATTCTCGATCAGGCCCAGCTCGACGCAGGCGGAGAAATCCTCTTCGCTATAGGCACCGATATAGGCTTTCTGGGTGGCCAGCCAATCGATGAAATTCTGATCGAAGCTGAGGTTCCGCCCGAAGCTGCCGTAAAGATGCGTGTGGCCGTTGATCAGGCCGGGCAGCACGGCGCAATGGCCGGCATCGATGATTTCCATATCTTCTGACGGGGTGAAGTCAGCCGTCTCGATGGCGAGGATCTTCTCGCCCTCTATCAGGACCCAGCCATTTTCCAAAATCCGCCGGTCCGGATCCATGGTCAGGACCCAACGGGCATGCACGGCCTTCAGTTCCGTGGACAATTGATTTCCCCCTTATTTGAAGCTGACCTTAATCCGCCTAATCAATGCATGGCCCGCTGGCCGGGGTCAACGCTGCTTGCTATAAGCATGGGTCCAGGGAGGAAGCTCATGCTCACACTTTATCAGTTCAATAATTCGGTCTGTTCGCAAAAGGTCCGTATCACGCTTTCGGAAAAAGGGCTCCAATGGGAGACGCGGGAAGTCAATCTGTTCCGCTCCGAGCAATATGATCCGGAATATCTGAAACTCAATCCCAAAGGGGTGGTGCCCACATTGGTTCATGATGGCCGCCCGGTCATCGAATCCACCCTGATCTGCGAATATCTGGACGAAGCCTTTCCCGAACCAAGTCTGGTGCCCGACGATGCCTACGGCAAGGCGCGCATGCGGCTTTGGGGAAAGGCGGTGGATGAAGGGCTGCATGACGGCGTGACCGTGCTCAGCTTTTCCGCCATGTTCCGCGACCGCATGAAGGAAATGCCCGAAGCCGAACGCCAGCGGCGCTTTCTCAATGTGGGCGATCCGGTGCGCCGCGACCGCCATCAGTCCGCCTTTGAACTGGGTATAGAATCCCCCCATGTGTTCCGCGCCATCGCGGCCTATGAAAAGGCCTTCAAGGGGGCCGAAGCGGCGCTGGAGGGGGGGAGCGCCTGGCTCGCCGGAGATGGTTTTTCACTGGCCGATATCAATCTCATGCCTTATGCGGCACGGCTGGAAAATCTGACCCTGCTGGGTATCTGGCTGGACGGGCGGCCCAAAACCCGTGCTTGGTGGGACCGGGCCAAGGCCAGGCCCAGCTTCGAAACGGTGCTCAACGGCCCACTGAGCGAGGCGGAGCTGGTGGAGATGTCAAGCTCGGGCGCGAAAATCAGGCAACGGGTGACCGAGATCAGAGCTGATTATCTTGTCCAGTTTGCAGGCGTTTAACCCATGTTTGGCGGCATGATATCCGATGAAGGTTGAACTGGGTTCTAAAATTCACATATGCAAATCGATTCTCTTCAAAAATTTAAACTCAATGAAAATCCCCTGTATTCCCGGAGAAAATAATAATGGCCTTTTTCAAGGAAAGCCGCGGCGGCAAGGACCGGCGCAAAAAATTCAAGGGCGCCAAGGTCCAGGATCTTCTCGAAGGCAAAAACAACAACATCACCACCGTGTCCATCGGCGCCAAGGTAACCGCCGCAGCCCAGGTCATGGCCGATATGAAAATCGGCATCCTGATCGTGATGGATGACAACCAGAAATTCGCGGGCGTCGTCGCCGAGCGGGAAATCGTCGGGGCCTTCGGCCATAACGGCTCCCAGGCGGCTGACATGACGGTCAGCGACATTCTCATCCGCGACATTACGGCCTGCACGCCCGAAACCGACATGTCCGTGGTTCTCGATACCATGCGGGAAAAATATATGCGTCATGTGCCGGTCATCGTAAACGGCAAGGTGCGCAGCCTGATCAGTATGAGCGACATCCTGCGCTACCTGCTATAGACCCGCCGGGCCCAGACAATTATCGCAAATGATTTGACGCTCCGTCCAATCTTGGTAATGCTG
>CAZBQG010000312.1:0-4286 GCA_964493945.1 uncultured Rhodospirillaceae bacterium | reverse complement strand
CTTGGGGATGCCGTTGTAGCGGCGGAGATGCCGAAACTTCGGCCGATGCAATCAAGTTCGGGTGTTGCCGCCTCTTCGGCATCTTCCTCGAAGCCAAGGTAAAATCCGATTTCAAACTCAATCCTAATCTCCGGTGCGGGGATTTCCTTCCCCGCCACGGCCCCCCGAAACAGACCTAACATCTTTTCTATAACCATCACGGGAACTCCAAATTCCTGACCATATTTTATTCCCTCACGCGCAACTCCGCACACATGAATGCTCGCAAAATGAGCAAAAATATTAGTTTTTTCTAATTAAAAACATTACATCCTGGTTGCTATAAGGTCAAACGGCTCCAAAAGACCTGGATCATGGACCAGAGCCTGGCGTCACCAACCTCCAACATTTTCCTATCGACAGCAGGCCGCCGGGCGGGCAATCTTGACCCAACCATACGGGGCGGGAAATCCAGGCATGACTGACGGGGACCGGCACTATGATTTCGTTATCGCCGGTGGTGGCTCGGCGGGCTGCGTGCTGGCCAACCGCTTGTCCGCCGATGCTGCCAACCGGGTCTGCCTGATAGAGGCCGAGCCCCCCGATACCAGCCCTCTGATCCATATTCCAGCGGGCGTCATCGCCCTGATCAATCACCGCCGGCTCAATTGGAACTGGCTGACTTCAGGGCAGGATCATGCCGCTGGGCGGCAAATCAAGGTTCCCCGGGGGCGGACGCTGGGAGGCTCCAGCGCCATCAATGGCATGATCTATATGCGCGGCCATCCGCTGGATTATGACGAATGGGCCGAGGCGGGCAACGTTGGCTGGGGATTTGCCGATGTGCTCCCCTATTTCAAGAAATCGGAAAGTAACGAGACCTTTGGTGAGACGGAATGTCACGGGCAGGGCGGGCCCCTCGCCGTAAGCGATTTGGAGCGGTGCAATCCCCTGACCGATGCCTTGCTCGGCGCCACCAATTCCATGCAGTTCCCAAGGCGCGCCGATTTCAACGGCTCGGACCAGGAAGGTTTCGGTACCCGCCAGGTGACCATCCGGGGCGGGCGGCGCCAATCCACCGCTGTCGCCTTTCTGGACCCGGCCCGGGGGCGGTCCAATTTGGATATCATTACCGGCGGGCTGGTGGGAAAGGTTTTGCTTGAGGGTGGCCGGGCCACGGGGGTGGAGCTTTTGCGGGACGGGGGTGAGCGGCTGGTCATAAGTGCTGCCCGCGAGGTGATCCTGTCGGCGGGCGCGGTCAGCTCGCCGGCCATTCTCATGCGTTCGGGCATTGGCGATGGGGCGGAACTGGCGGGGCATGGGATTGAGGTCAAACATGAACTGGCGGGCGTCGGGCGCAATCTGCAAGACCATATCAGCGCTGGTTTGCAATATTCCAGCCCCAGCGCCGTGCCCTACGGCCTGTCTTTCCGTGCTGCACCCCGCCTGGCCGCCAGCGCCCTTAAATATATTTTTACCCGGCGCGGATTCTTCGCCGGCAACATGATCGAGGGGGGTGGTTTCCTGAGGACAGAGCCCGGCCTGCCCCGCCCCGATATTCAATATACGTTTTTGCCCGGCCACCGGAGCCCCCGGGGCGCCATCGCCGGCTGGGGGCACGGCTATTCCATGGCCACGGTTCTGCTCAGGCCAAAAAGCCGGGGGCGGCTGAGCCTGGCCTCCGATGATCCGGCCACGCCACCCCTCATCGATCCGTGCTTTTTCAGCGAGGATGAGGGTATGGAGGTTCTGCTGTGGGGCCTGAAGGTGCCCCGCAATATCCTTCAGACGCCGTCTTTCGCGCCCTACCGGGGCAAGCTGTTGCGCTTTGCAGACGAGAACGCCGATGACGAGAGTTTGCGGGCCTATATCCGTGAATTCGCTGCCATCATCTTTCATCCCGTCGGCACTTGCGCCATGGGCAACAACCAAATGGAGGGCGCCGTGGTCGACCCAGAACTTCGTATTCATGATATGAACGCTCTCAGGGTAGTGGATGCTTCCGTCATGCCTTTGATCATCGGCGGCAATACCAATGCGCCGACCATCATGATTGCCGAGAAGGCCGCCGACATGATCCTAAGGCAAAGCTGATGGCTGGCCGCACCCTGTTCGACAAAATCTTTGGGGATCATGAAATTCTCACCCTGGAGGGCGGCGAAAGCCTGATCTATATCGACCGCTGTCTGATCCATGAAGGGTCGCGCCCGGGCTTCGCGGCGCTGGACCGGCTGGGCCGCAAGGTCCGGAGCCCGGCGCAAATTCTGGCCTGTGCCGATCATTACATCCCCACCCATGACCGGGAACATGGCCTGGAAGTAACGCCCGATCCTGCCACCCGCCAGATCGTCGAGGATCTGGAAAGCAATGCCAAAAACCATGGCTGCCGGCTGTTCGGCCTGATGGATGAAGGCCAGGGAATTTTGCATGTGGTGGCCCCCGAACTGGGCATCTCCCAGCCCGGCATGGTCATCGTCGGGGGCGATTCCCATACCTCCACCCATGGTGCCTTCGGGGCGTTGGCCTTCGGTATAGGCGCGTCGGAGGTGATGCTGGCCATGGCCACCCAGGCCCTGTGGCAGGCCCGGCCAAAGACCATGCGCATCCGGGTCCAGGGACGGTTGGGCAAAGGTGCGGAGGCCAAGGATTTGATCCTTGCCATCATCGGTGAGATCGGCATCGGCGGCGCCATCGGTCATATTATCGAATATGACGGGTCGGGCATCGCGGCCCTCGGCATGGAAGGGCGCATGACGGTCTGCAATATGTCGGCGGAGGCCGGCGCCCGGGCCGGCATGATCGCGCCCGATGATGTGACCTTTCAATATCTGTCCACCCGCCCGGAAGCACCCCAGGGCGTGAATTGGGATCAGGCCCTGGCCCATTGGCAGTCCCTGCCCACTGACGAAGGCGCAAAATTCCATGCGAATGTGGAAATAGATGCGGGCGCCGTTACCCCCATGAGCACATGGGGCACGAGCCCGGAGGAATGCGCGCCAATTGATGGCGCCATTTCCGATCCGGCCACCGAGCCCGATGCCCAGCGCCGGGAAGCGCGCATCAAGGCGCTGGATTATATGGAACTGACCCCCGGCACACTTTTGTCGGATATCGTCCTCGACCGGGTATTCATCGGGTCTTGCACCAATGGCCGCATCGAGGATTTGAGGGCAGCCGCGGATGTTCTCAAGGGGCGAAAATCCCAGCTTCCCGGCATCGTGGTTCCGGGCTCCACACCGGTCAAGCGCCAGGCCGAGGCCGAAGGGCTGGACCGCATATTCGAGGCTGCCGGCCTTGAATGGCGCTGGTCGGGTTGTTCGCTTTGCACCAGCGTCAACGGCACCGATATGATTGCCCCCGGGGGACGCTGTGCCGCCACGTCTAATCGCAATTATCCGGGGCGCCAGGGGCCGGGGGTCAGAACCCATCTGATGAGCCCGGCCTCGGCCGCCGCATCCGCCCTTTTGGGGCGCATCGCATCCATCCATGATCTGGAGGGCGTGTGATGGAAGCCTTCACATTGTTCAGTGCCCCCGCCGTGCCCATGGATGAAAGCAATCTGGATACGGACCAGATTTGCCCGGCCCGCCTGATCAAGACCCTGACCGTGCCCGACAATCCCGATGCTTATTTCCACGACCGGCGCATGGGCGAATATGGCCGGCCCATAGCCGGCTTTGTTCTCAATGATCCGGATTTCGCGGCTGCCCGGATCATCGTGGCCGAGCGTAATTTCGGCATCGGATCGTCCCGCCAGGCCGCCGTCTTTGCTTTGCAGGCGGCAGGCTTTAGGGCCGTAGTGGCGGAAAGTTTCGGCGATATCTTTTTCAACAACGCCCTGAAATCGGGACTGCTGACCATCAAGCTGGGCGAAAGGGAAACGGCCCAATTGCGTGCCTCGCTGCACGCATGCAAGGATCAGGAGACCAGCATCGATCTCCCGGCCCAGATGATCACCGGCCCGGACGGTGCCCAATATGGGTTCGAAATTGGCGCGCTCCGCAAAAAATGCCTGTTGGAGGGGCTGGACGATCTGGCCCTGACCGACCGCTATGGGGCGAAAATAGATGAATTCGAGAAAAATTACCTGGCCGAGCGGCCCTGGATGGGAGACTGAAAGATGAGTGACACCAAAATCGAAACCGATGTGGTGGTGGTGGGTGCCGGCAATGCGGCCACCTGCGCCGCCCTGTCTGCCCGGGAAAACGGCGCCGATGTGGTCATGCTGGAAGCCGCGCCAAAGGAACTGAGAGGCGGCAATTCCACCTTTACCGGCGGCATGCTGCGCTTCGTCTATAACGGCATGG
>CAZBQG010000311.1:0-4326 GCA_964493945.1 uncultured Rhodospirillaceae bacterium | reverse complement strand
GCAGAATCACCCAAACAGGTCATCAATTTAGTAATCCATCTGGGCAATCCGGGCTAAAGTATTTATGTGACGAGCCCGAAGGCAAAGCCCAGGCTCAGGCGGCCATCAACAAAATGTATCCCCGTGGCCTGGACATGTTCGGCAATTCCCAATCCATGCGCAGCGAGGAATTCTGTGAATGGGGGATCAAGTTCCGCACCAATGAACAAGCCCGGGCAGCCTATCACGAAGCGGTTGATCCGGTTTTTATGGGAATAGGGCTGGATCTGCCCGGTCCCGAGCATGATCGCCATTACATGTAGCCCGAGGGGACCCATCATGAATTACGAATTCATCGCCATAGACCGCCACGACCATATCGGCATTCTGCGCCTCAACCGGCTGGATAATTTCAATTCCTGGAATGTGACGATGCGCCAGGAATTGCGCGATTCGATCCATGCCATGGTCGAGGATGATGACCTCAGGGTGCTCATCGTGAACGGCACGGGCCGCGCCTTTTCCGCCGGCGAGGACGCCAAGGGGATGGGGATCTAAGCCAGGTGGGGCCCAAGGCCTTCCGTCGCCGGATGCGCCTGATCCATAACGTCTTCGATGAAATCGAGCAGATGGAAATCCCGGTGATCGCGGCGCTGAACGGGGTTGCCGCCGGCGGTGGCATGGAATTGGCGCTGTCTTGCGATTTCAGATTTGCCGCCAAAACCGCGCGCATGGGGCTGCCCGAAGGAAATGTGGGTCTGATCCCGAGGTTGGGCGGCATATCGCGCCTGGTCAAGCTGGTCGGGCCGTCTAAGGCCAAGCGGTTGGTCATGACCGGCGAATTCGCTCCCGCCGGGCGTGCCATGGATCTGGGGCTGGTGGATGAGGTGCATGAGCCGGGTGATCTGATTGATGCCTGCGTGGAATTTGCCGAGATTCTGGTCAAGAAAGCGCCTCTGGCATTGGGCACGGCCAAGCTGGTGATCAACCAATGCGTCAATATGGATGTGGAGACGGGCGCAATTTCGAGCGCATCGGCCAGAGCGTCCTGAAATTATCGGAAGATCACCGGGAAGGTTCCAGGGCCTTCATCGAAAAGCGTCAGCCCGTGTTTACGGGCCGCTGAGGATTGGCCTTTCCGCTGGCGCCTTCGTATAAAGGGGCAGGTTCCGCAACTCCATGCGAGGTTTCATGCCCGACGAGACAGACGCCAGTACCCGCGCCGCAGCAGTTGATTTCGCCGAAAAGCTGGCCGCCTTCGCCAAGCAGCGGCATGGGTCGGAGCTTCTGGGTTTCTATCTGATTGGCAGCCTGGCCCATGGCGGCTTCAACCGGCGTTACAGTGACATAGATCTGGCGCTTATCGGCACGGACGCCATCAGCCAGGCCTGGCCCGATGGGGTCAAGGAATATGCAGGGGGTTTAGCGCCCGATCTTTCTGCCAAGCTCTCATTATTCTGGGCCGATGAGGCGTTTTCCAGAGGCCGCTTCCCCCCTTTGGACCGCAAGGATTATATCGATCACGGTATCGCCTTGATCGAAAGCAGGCGGGCCAATCCTCCAACACCTGCGCTTGAAGAAGTCCGGACCTATCTGGGTGGTGGGCCCTTTGAGCGTTGGGAGAAAAGCATCGCGGATTTCGCTGAAATGGATGGGTTGGACGACGCCTCGCGCAAACCCTATCTGCGGGCTCATTTATACCCGGCCCGCTTCGTCAATAGCTGGAACACCGGGAGTATGGCGTCCAACGATGAAGCCGTCACATTCTTGGCGGAGAATTGCCCCGATGGGCTGGACCGTGAACTAATCGGGCGCGCCTTTCAATGCAGGCTGGAGGCTAGCGATCCCGATCATCTGTTTGCCGAGCGTGGAAAGCTGGATGGTCAGGTTGCAGCCTGCCGGCGGCTCATGCAATGAGGTGTTGGGGGATCATGCTGTTGTTGGCAATGGTGGCCGGGGCAACGCCCACTGGTTCCCAGACGGTCAGCAACCACCATATGCTCAAATTGTCCCGCAATGTGGCTTTCTTCAATGATAACGGTCCGGGTTGGACCGGGCGGCCCCTGGTCCGCTGGACAGGACCCATCATCGGTTTCATGGAAGGTGGGCGGGAATTCCGGCCCAGGGTGCTTCGCCTGTTCAAGGAATTTTCTAAAATGACCGGGCTTCCCTTCAAGCTGGTGGACAGAAGAAAGGGGCCAATGTCAGGGTATTCTTTTTGCAAAGGGCGGAGATCAGAAAACGCCTGAAACAACCCAATGTGAATTGCGCCGGCACTCTTCAGGTAAGTAAGAAACATAGCCGCATCAGCAGCGCGGAGGTATTTATCAGCATAGAAAAAAAACCAAAGGCGGAACATTGCCTGGCCGAGGAACTAACGCAGATTCTGGGCCTTACCGGGGATATCGACCTCTACAAGAATTCCGTCTTTCATGAAGGAGGCACGGGGAGATATATCACGGATATCGACCGCATCATGATCCGCACGCTTTATGACAAGCGTCTCAAAATGGGATGAGTCTGGCCCAGGCATTGCCCATCGCCAAGGAGGTCATTCTGGAAATCATGAGAGACCTCAGCAAACGGGCCCGCCCCAGACCAAATAAAGGCCGCCCGTAACCATGGAAGATAAACCGGGTGAAAAACCGCCGCTCGCGGAACGAATGTTCTCGGACCGCCGTCTGCGGCTGATCTGCGCCATATCGTTGACCACCATCGTCGGGCAATCGGTCATTTCGCCGGTCCTGCCCACCATACGTCATGCCCTGGATGTAAGCCCGGAACAGATCGGCCTGGTGATCACGGCCTTTACCCTGCCGGGCATCTTTTTCGTGCCCATCACCGGCGTGCTGGCCGACCGCTATGGCCGCCGCCGGGTGATGGTGCCCATGCTGTTTCTCTATGGGCTGGCGGGAGCGGCCAGCGGTCTGGCGCCTGATTTTGAAAGCCTGCTGTTGCTCAGATTCCTGACCGGTATTTCAGCGGGATCGCTTGGATCACTATCTTTGGTTCTGGTGGGGGATTTGTTTTCCGACAAGGACCGCCCCAGGATTTTTGGCATCCGCATGGCTGTCGGCCAGATCGGCAACGGCACGGTGCCATTGGTCGCCGGGCTGTTGGCGTTGATCGGCTGGCAATATCCCTTCGGATTTTACGCCCTGGCCATTCCCGTGGGCTTTTTTGCACTGAGCGTAATGGATAAGGACGGCGCCCCCAAACAATCGACGCTGAAAAATTATCTGGCCAAAACCTTTCGCGCCATTTCCTCCAGAAAAATCCTGTCCCTGCTGATCATTCCCTTCTCCCTGACCGTGGTCAATCACGGCATCAACCTGACCTATGTGCCCATCTTCATGGATCAGATCTATGGCGCTTCGGCGGTGATGATCGGCCTCATGGTATCGGCCAGGGTGACGGTCGGCGCGCTTCTGGGGTTCAATCTGGGACATCTGGTAGCCCGCTTTGGCGAGGTGCGGCTGTTGCATATTTCCTTCGTAGCCCTGGCCTTGTCTTTTGTGGCGACTCCTTTCATGCCCAGCGTCTGGTGGATGTTGGTGCCCTCATTTCTGGCGGGTATCAACACCGGCATGGGCTTTCCGTCCTTTCAGCCGATCCTGGTGCGCCAGGCACCGGAAGGCACCCTGGCAGGTATCATGGCCGCCAACAGCGTGACGGCCAGGACTGGCCAGACTCTGGGTCCCTTGCTTGCCGGTTTGGCTTTTGTGTTGGGCGGGCTGGATTTGGTTTTCTTCGCCGCCGCCGGCGTGACCGTCGCCGCGCTGATATTTCTGATCTTTGCCCTGGCTTGGTCATCCAGTGGCGCAAATTCCGTGTCTCAATGATCTTTCGGGTGGGCCAGTATTTTGTTATAAGGGAAAGCAGTAAGTAACCATATTCAAAGGGGGGGGGGATATGACCACTGCGAAAGAAAGCGAAATTCTGACACGTACCGGACCGGGCACCTTGATGGGTGAACTGATGCGCCAATATTGGCTACCGGCCATCAAATCACCCGAACTGCAGGCTGACGGAGAGCCCTTGCGCTTCATGCTGCTGGGCGAAAAGCTGATCGCCTTTCGTGACACGTCGGGCCGCATCGGCGTGATGGATCATCGCTGCCCCCATCGGTGCGCCTCTTTCTTTTTTGGCCGCAACGAAGAGAACGGTATCCGTTGCACCTATCATGGCTGGAAGTTCGATGTGGAAGGCAATTGTACCGACATGGCCAACGTGCCGGCCCACCAGGATTTCAAGGCCAAGGTGAAGGCCAAGGCCTACAAGGCGGAAGAGCGGAACGGGCTGGTCTATGTCTATATGGGCAAGAAGAAAAAACCGCCGCCCCTGCCG
>CAZBQG010000310.1:0-4341 GCA_964493945.1 uncultured Rhodospirillaceae bacterium | reverse complement strand
CCGATGATGAGCGTCGGCAACAAGGACGCCACGGCGGAAGCGCTGAAGAAATACAAGTTCATCGTGTCGTTCGATCTGTTCTTCACAGAGACATCGGAATTCGCCGATATGTTGCTACCCGATTGCGGCTACCTGCAAAGTGTGGATTCGCGGTCGAACTTCCCGTTCATCTACAGCCATCCGGCAGGCATGGGCGAATGGTGCTGGCCCGTCCGCCAGCCCGTTGTGGAACCGGTGGGCGAGCAGCGCCTGTTCGCCGATGTGATGCTGGATCTGGCGGAGCGCGCCGGCTTCGGCCCCGATCTCAACGCGTCGTTCAACGCCACCATGGATCTGCAGGGCAAAAACCGGCTGGAGCCGGACGAGCGCTATACCTACGCCGAGATCTGCGATCACGACCTGAAAGATAAGTTCGGCCCGGACAAGGGGCTGGAATGGTTCAAAGAGCACGGCGTGGTCAAATGGCAGAAAAAACCCGAAGAGGTCTATTGGCGCCATTTCGTCGATGTGCGCGTGCCGATCTATTGGGAATGGATGACCGATAACTGGGAAAAGTTGACCGCCATCACCGAGCCCGCCGGCATCGAGGTGGCCAAGGAATATTACTCGCCACTGCCCGATTGGCTGCCCTGCAACTCCCATGAATGCGACAAGGAAGATTTCGATTTCTACGCCTTCTATTACCGCGACGTCATCCACTCTAACAGTCTGACCATGGAAAATGCCTGGTTGGACGAGACGGCGCAGATGGATCCCTTCTCTTACAACATCGCCATCAACCGAGAGGTGGGCGAGGGCAAGGGGTTCAGCTCGGGTGATCTGGTCTGGGTCGAAAACGAGGGCGGGCGCAAGGTCAAGGGCAAGCTGCGCCTGACCGATGCGATCCATCCGGAGGGCCTGGGCATCGGTGCCTGTGCTGGCCATTGGGCGGCCAAAATGCCCGTGGCCAAGGGCAAGGGGGTCTTTTTCAATGATTTGCTTGAATTGGACATCGACCATTCCAGCCCTGCCGACCTGACCTTGGATATCTGCGTCAAGGTCAAAATAAGCAAACTGAACGGAGCCGCGTGACTTTGTCGATCAGCCGCGGGATTTTCCGAACCAGGCCGCGGGGTACGGCAACTTCCGCCATCCGCAAGCCACTCCTCTCTCACCCACCCTTTTCTTCCCACTTCCCCTGCTCATTCTGCTGCCAGTAGGTCAGCTCGTGGCCCGCTTCTTTTAGGGCGCGCCAGCGGGTGCGGGCGGCGGCAACGGCTTGTTCGTCATGGCCGTCGAAAAGATCGAAACAGCGCTCGAAATTGCCGGGATCAGCCGCCGCCATGCCGTCGGTGAGGAACAGGAATTCGGCCCCGTTAGGATTTTCATCCGTTTCCGTCAGCCAGATGGGCTGTTCGGGACCGTTGCCGTCCTTGGCTGAGCCATGGGGCAGCCAGGAATTCTGATCATAGGACCACAGATGCGCGTTCAGGGCCTCCACCCGCTCGGCCGAGCCGGCCAGGATCAGGGCCCGCTTGCCGGCTGCCTGGGTGCGCTCCAGCAATTTGGGCAGGACGGCTTCCAGGGGCGAGCGGGTGAGATGGTAAAAGGCGATCTCGGTCATGGCCCGCTTGCCTCAGCTTTCGTAGCGTTTGGCCACCAGGGCGTCCAGCAGGCGCACGCCGAAGCCGGTGCCGCCTTTGGGCACGGTGGGCATGTCCTTTTTCGACCAGGTGACGCCGGCAATATCGATGTGCGCCCAGGGGGTCTTATCGACGAAGCGCTTGAGGAACTGCGCCGCGGTGATGGAGCCGCCGCCGCGCCCGCCCACATTTTTGATGTCGGCGATGTCCGAATTGATCATCTTGTCATAGGCATCGCCCAAAGGCATGCGCCAGACAGGCTCGCCCACCGCCTTGCCGGCCTCGGTGATGTATTGCGCGAGGCGGTCATTGTTGGAAAACAGACCCGCCTGTTCATTGCCGAGTGCCACAATGATGGCGCCGGTCAGGGTGGCCAGATTGATCATCATCTTGGGCTTGAAGCGTTCCTTGCAATACCAAAGCACGTCGCCCAGCACGAGCCGCCCCTCGGCATCCGTATTGACCACTTCGATGGTCTGGCCCGACATGGAGGTGACCACATCGCCCGGGCGCTGGGCCGTCGAGGAAGGCATGTTTTCCACCAGTCCCACGGCGCCAATCACATCCACCTTGGCCTTGCGCCCGGCCAGGGCCCGCATCAGGCCGATGACCACGCCGGCGCCACCCATATCCCATTTCATGTCTTCCATGCCGGCCGAGGGCTTGATGGAAATGCCGCCGGAATCAAAGGTCACGCCTTTGCCGATGAAGGCGATGGGGGCGGCGGCTTTGCCTTTGGATTTTGGCGCGCCCATCCAGCGCATGATCACCATTTTGGATTCCCGGGCGCTGCCCTGGCCGACGGCCAGCAGGGCCCCCGCGCCCAGGCTTTTGAGCCGGGATTCGCCCATAACCTCGACCTTGACGCCAAGCTTTTCCAGACTCCTTGCCTGTTTGGCCAGGCTGTCGGGATAGATCACATTGGCGGGCTCGGAGACCAGATCGCGGGTAAAGAACACGCCGTCCAGAATCTTGCCCAATCCGCGGTAGGTCTTGCGGGCGGCGGTGAAATTTCCCACATGAAAGGTGATGGTCTTGAGGCTGGGCTTGGTGGTTTCCTTTTCCTTGGTGCGGTATTTGTCGAACCGGTAGGAGGCCAGCATGGCCCCATAGGCCATTTCGGCGGCCATGGTGGCGGCATCGGGTTTGGCGTCCTTGATGGGATCGACGGCCACCGCCACCGTGCCCCGTTTGGCCCGCCGGGTGGAAGACTGGATCTGGCCACCCAGTTTTTGCAATGCCAGATCATTCAGATCGCCGGGCTTGCCCAGGCCGACGATCATGATCCGATCGATGCGCGTGCCGGCGGGGCCCATGACGTTGAGGCTTTGATTCTTTTCACCCTTGAAGCGGCTGGCCCGGATGGCGCGCATGATGGCGCCGTCTGTTTTTTTGTCCAGTTTCTCGGCGCTGGGCAAAAGTTTGGCGCCCTGCAAGGCGCCGACGACGGTGATCCCGGTGCCGGGCAGTCCCGGTTTGGCGAAAGCTACTTTCATTTCATCCTCATCAAACTGTTCAACTACCCCCGCTGGGCGCCCAATCTAGCCGGGCGCGGGGCTCTTGGGAAGCGCGCTGGTCAACCGGTGATGCGCAAGGGCTGGCGTTTGGCGCCCCAGTCGCCGGCCGGGCCATCATAGACCCCGGCGCAGGGCGTGCCGCATTTGTTGCAGCATCCGTCATGACTCAGGTTCCAGGTGGAAAGTTCATACCAGTCCCGCCCCACCAGCATCTGGCCGCAAAAATGACAGTAGGTGCTGGAGCCCGCCAGATCATGCACATTGCCCATATAGACATAGCGCATGTCATTTTTGAGCGCGATGTCACGGGCGCGCTTTAATGTTTTGGGCGGCGTGTTGGGTTTGTCGGTCATCTTCCAGTCGGGATGGAAAGCGGAAAAATGAAGCGGCACTTCGGGGCCCAGGTTTTCCCGCACCCATAGGGTTAATTCGTTCAGTTCGTGCTCAGAGTCATTTTCGCCGGGGATCAGCAAAGTCGTGATTTCGAACCATACATTGGTTTCATGCTTGAGAAACTTAAGCGTATCCAGCACCGCGCCCAATTGTCCCGAACAAAGATCGGCGTAGAATTCTTCGGTGAACCCCTTCAGGTCCAGATTGACCGCATCCATATGTTGGTAGAATTCCACCCGGGGCTCGGCGCAGATATAGCCGGCGGATACGGCCACCGTCTTGATCCCCCGCGCGTGGCAAGCCCGGGCCACATCGACGGCATATTCCAGAAATATGACCGGATCGTTATAGGTGAAGGCGACGCTTTTGCAGCCCGTCTGATGAGCCGCCTGGGCTATCATTTCAGGGCTCGCCGCATCGGCCAGCCGGTCGAACTGGCGGGATTTGCTGATATCCCAGTTTTGGCAGAATTTACATGTGAGGTTGCAGCCGGCGGTGCCAAAGGAAAGAATGGGCGTACCCGGCAGGAAATGGTTGAGGGGCTTTTTTTCGATGGGATCGATGCAAAATCCGGACGAGCGGCCATAGGTGGTGAGCACCATGGCACTATCTTCGCAAGCGCGCACGAAACACAAGCCCCGCTTCCCGTCGCGCAATTTGCAAAAGCGGGGGCAGAGATCGCACTGCACCCGGCCGTCATCAAGTGCGTGCCAGTAGCGCCCGGCCGCCTCCTCCGGTTGGTAATCGCCCACCATGGCTTGCCTGTGCTAGTGGTCAAAGTCTAACATATGGCACCCATACGACGGCTT
>CAZBQG010000309.1:0-4351 GCA_964493945.1 uncultured Rhodospirillaceae bacterium | reverse complement strand
GGCGCGGGGTGTGAGGCCCATCAGTTCGAGCAATTCGGCAGCGCGTTCTTTGGCTTTGGCCCGTTTCCTGCCGGCGATCATCTGCGGCACGATAATATTTTCCAGGGCGGAAAATTCGGGCAACAGATGGTGATATTGATAGACAAAACCCAAACTGTCCCGGCGCAGCCCTGTGCGTTCATCATCTTTCAGGCCCCCCGCCGCCTGACCGGCGATGATCACCTCGCCGCTATCTGCTTGTTCCAAAAGCCCGGCAATATGAAGCAGCGTGGATTTGCCCGCCCCGGAAGGCCCGATCAGGGCGGCGGTCTCGCCCGCGCCCAGGCTTAGATCAGCGCCTTTCAGCACCTCCAGGTTTTCCTCTCCCTGGTGAAAGACCCGGGTCACGGATTTAAGCTCCAGGACCAACTCACTCATAACGCAGCACCTCCACCGGATCGAGCCTGGCGGCCCGCCAGGACGGATAGATGGTGGCCAGAAACGACAGAGCCAAAGCCATGAGAAGGACGGAAATAACTTCGCCGGTCTCGACGATGGCCGGCAATTGGGAAAGGAAATAGATTTCCGGCGAAAAAAGTTGCGTGCTGGTCAGCCACTGGAAGAATAGTCGCACGCTTTCCATATTTTCCGCGATCAGCAATCCCAGCAAAAAACCGGCCAGGGTGCCGATCACTCCGACGCTGGCCCCGCTCAGGAAAAAGATGCGGAGGATCATGCCCCGTGTCGCCCCCATGGTGCGCAGGACGGCGATGTTGGTGCTCTTGTCCTTGACCAGCATGATCATGGAAGAAACGATGTTGAAGGCCGCCACCAGGATGATCAAAGTGAGGATCATGAACATGACGTTGCGTTCCACCTGAATGGCGGTGAAGAAGCCCGAATGTTTATTTTGCCAGGGCTGGATGCGGATGGGGGAGCGCAATGTCTCAAAGATCGCGTTCATGCGGTCCCTGGTTTGATCCGCCTTGTCGATTTCAATATCCAGATGATTGACCGCGCCGGGCAGCTTGAAATAGATCTGGGCCGCCTTCAGAGGCATGAAAACATAAGCTGCGTCATAGGCCGAATGGCCGATCTTGAAGGTGCCCACCACCCGGTAGGCGCGCATGCGGGGCACGGTGCCGAAGACAGTCGAATTGCCCTTGGGCGAAATCAGCGTGATCTTGTTCCCGGTGCGCAGACCAAGCTTGACGGCCAGTCTTTCGCCCATGAGAACGGCATTATTGCCTTTGAAATTTTTCAGGCTCCCGGAGGTTATATTACCGGATAGAATATCCCGGCTGGTCAAATCGGTGGGCCGCACTCCTCTGACGATGGCCCCCGATGCGCTCCGTTTCGATCTGGCCAGCACCTGGCCTTCGATGGTGGGGGTTGCGCGCCGGATGCCGGGGATGGCCATGACTTTTTTGGCGACATTATCGAAATCCTTCAAGACCTGATGTTGGCCATAAAGGGTGAGATGGCCATCTATTCCAAGTATACGGCTCAGCAATTCGTGGCGGAAACCGTTCATCACCGCCATGACCACAATCAGCGTGGCAACCCCCAAGGCGATGCCAACGAGGGAAATCCAGGCGATGACCGAAATGAAGCCTTCCTGACGGCGGGCCCGCAAATAACGCATGGCCATCATCCATTCGAAAGCTGAAAACATGAAGGGGCTCCTAGCCAGTCAATTGGGCGAGCGCGGATTCAGGCGAAATTTCCTGGCGCTCGCCGCCGGCCCGGGCTTTGAGTTCCACGACGCCATTTTTTACGCCTTTGGGCCCGACCACCAATTGCCAGGGCAGGCCGATCAAATCCATTTCGGCGAATTTCACACCGGCCCGCTCGTCGCGTTCATCGTAAAGAACGCTGACGCCGGCCTTTTGCAATTTGGCATAAAGGTCTGAACAAACCCCGTCGCAGGATTCATCGCCGCTCCGCAGATTGATCAGGCCGACATGGAATGGCGCCAGGGCTTCAGGCCAGATGATCCCGTCATCATCGTGGCTGGCCTCGATCACGGCGCCCACCAGGCGCGACACACCGATGCCGTAAGAACCCATTTCGACGGCGATCTCAGCACCATTTGGCCCATTGACCACGGCGTTCATGGATTCGGAATATTTGGTGCCGAAATAGAAAATATGCCCCACTTCGATGCCCCTTGCGCTGACCAGCTTGTCGCCAAGCTCGGTATGGATCTTGGCGTCCTGCTTCTCTTCGGTGGCGGCATAGAGCGAGGTCCATTTATCCACTTCGCCCTGCAGATCACCGTTGTAATCCAGCCCGTCTCCAGGTACCTGGAATTTCAGGACATCCTTGTCGCAAAAGACTTCGGTCTCACCGGTGTCGGCCAGAATGATGAATTCATGGCTCATATCGCCGCCGATGGGGCCGGATTCGGCGTGCATGGGGATGGCCTGCAAACCAAGCCTTGCGAAGGTGCGGAGATAAGCCACGAACATTTTGTTGTAGGAGCGCTTGGCGCCTTCGAAATCCAGATCGAAGGAATAGCTGTCCTTCATCAGGAATTCCCGGCCACGCATGATGCCGAAGCGGGGCCGGACCTCATCTCTGAATTTCCACTGGATGTGATAAAGTAGAGTGGGCAGGTCCTTATAGCTTTTCACCGAGCCCCGGAAAATTTCCGTAATCATTTCCTCATTGGTCGGCCCGAAAAGCATCTCCCGGTCATGACGGTCGGTGATGCGCAGCATTTCTTTGCCGTAATCTTCATAGCGCCCGCTTTCGCGCCAGATATCGGCCGGCTGGATGGTGGGCATGAGAAGTTCCTGAAAGCCCGCCTTGTCCTGTTCCTCGCGGACGATCTGTTCGATCCGTTTGAGGACGGCAAATCCCAGGGGCAGCCAGGAATAAATGCCGGCGCTGGATTGGCGGATAAGGCCGGCCCGCAGCATCAGGCGATGAGATACGATCTGCGCCTCGCTGGGCGTTTCCCTCAGGGTAGGCAGAAAATATTGCGAACGAAGCATAAGGCTACAACCGTTTGTTGGAATTCACTCTGGGGCCCGAGAGTAGGAAATGGACGCGCCCATGTCCATGCGCGCATTACCTTCCCCGGCTCATAATTTCTTGACATTTTTGGGCCAGCTCGCGTTGCTCGCCCCCGGCCAGAACTTGTCCGTTGAAGGTCATCTTGCCGGAACTGATATTGTATTTGACCTTGCCCACCACCCCGTCGCCCAGATTATCGCCTATTTTGGCGGCACTTTTATAAGACGCGATGGTCGATGTGTTGGTGGTTTTGGATAACTCAGCGGCGGTGTCCGCCGTTGCCGCATCCGTGGCGGCGGTATTTCCCGCTGCCAACAAGGCTGCCTTGGCCGCGTCGGTCCCGGCTGCCGATTGCGCCTTGGTGGCGGCACTTGCCGCTTCGCTGGCCGCCGTCGCCGCATAGTCCGCCTTGCTTTCCGCACTGCCCGCATTGGCCGCCAATGTGGCGGCGGCGCGGGACGCTTTGGCTTCACTGTCGACGGCGTCGGCGTCACTGGAAGCCGTTGCATAATCTGTCGCCGCCAAAGCCGCCGTCGCCTCCGCTGCCTTCTGGGCGGCCCGCAGCACGTCGTTCAGCGGATCGGCATCGCGCGCCGTCTTGGCCGCCGCCAGGGCAGTGTCAGCCGCCGTCAGCGCCGCCTTGGCCGTGGTCGCCACCGTCTGGGCCGCCGTGGCGGCGGCTTCGGCCGAAGTCGCGGCCGTCTCCGCCGACGCGACGGCTACCTTGGACTTGTCGGCGGCGATCACGGCAGCGCTTGCCGCCTTGGCATCAGCTTCCGGCTTGCCCAGGAATTTGCGGATGTCGAATTTCACATCGAAGGTGATCACGTCGGGTATTTTGATGGGGCTCCGGCTTTTCAAATCAGCCGGCTTGACCCGCCTTCCACGCACATCCACGCCCGGTCGGTAATTCGCATCGGCCCGGTTAATCTGGCGCGCCAGGCGGCGGCAATCGCGCTTGGTGATCTGCACCTTGGCCGCCGCCTCTGGCTTGGCTTCGGCGGCCAGCGCGCCTGCCGGAAAGACCAGACCGCCGGTGAGCAGGAGAAAGCCGGCGATAGGCAGTTTTGGGAACATACCTTCATGCATGGGGAAAGTATGCACGAAGCCGGTTAACAGGGGGTTATTAATTTTAGCTTTTCGGAAAGTGCTATGGCCGTGACCGCTTAGCCCATCTCTTTGATAGGCTCGTCTTCGAAGACAAGAATTCGTGCAGGCATCATGCCCCCTTCTCGGGAAAGGTGATCTGGAAGCGTGTCTTGCCGTGGCCATCGAAAGTCAAGCGCCTACCTAGGTTCAGGACCCATTAATTATTCATTCAGGATTTCACTTGATGATGCTCTTAGGACCT
>CAZBQG010000308.1:0-4397 GCA_964493945.1 uncultured Rhodospirillaceae bacterium | reverse complement strand
CAGGCCGTGATGGGCTTCGAAGCCGATGATCTGTTCGCGGTATTTGCAAAGCTGGCAATTCATATTGTTCTCGCCGCTCAGAATACCACGCACCCGTTCCTCGAAAGTATCGATTACGCTGATCTGATCGCTTAGATATTTGGCCTTGATAAATTCGATTTCCGGGGTCTTGGCGGCGACCTCGTCGGTGATGGAATAAATGCGCTCCACCAACACACCGGTGAACAGAAAATAAGGGAAAACAATGATCCGGCGGTAACCCAGCTTGGCCGCATGTTCCAGGCCGGGTGCCACCAATGGATAGGTGACGCCCGAATAACAGACTTCACCCCAGGCAAAGCTCATGCCTTCGGCAATCATGCGTCCGATCTTGCTGACATTGCCGTTGGCGTCCGGGTCCGACGTTCCCCGCCCGACCACCATCAGCAGGGTTTCTTCGCGGGGGACCTTTGTCCCGGCGGCGGCTTCGGCTTCTTCGATGCGCGCACGGGCCGCCATCAGCATCTTGTGATCGATATCCAGGGGGCCGGCGAATTCGATCTTGAAATTGGGATCGGCATGGGCCGCCTGATAATCATTGAGGACCGATACGATATCGTTTTTCACATGGCCGGCGGCAAACAGCATACCCGGCACGGACAACACATGATCCACGCCGCGTTCGCACAATTTATCCAGACCGGTGCTCAGAACTGGAAGGGCGAATTCAAGAAATCCGTATTCCACCTCATATTCGGGGAAGCGTTCAGCCAACTGAACCTGTAGATTGGCGAACTCGTTTACTGCTTCTTTGCTGCGGCTGCCATGGCCACAGATCATCACGCCGATTTTGCTCATTATTAATTCCTGGTTTGGATGGCTGTTTGGCGGCGATACTATACCAAGCTTCACGAATAAACACCCATTGTGACCATGACCGAGACGCAATTTATTCCCCTCCTCCTGGCCGCCCTTGTTTTGGACGCGGTGATTGGCGATCCCCGCTGGATTTATAGGACCCTGCCCCACCCCACGGTTCTCATGGGTTGGGGGATTTCCTGGTTGGACCGGCTGCTCAACCGGGAAAATTTTGGCGATGGCATGCGGCGTATCCTGGGCACTCTGGCGATTGGGCTGGTATTGGCCTGCATGGCGTATCTGGGTATCTGGCTTTCGCATCTGCTGGCCGATTTGGCCTGGGGCGGGGCTTTGGAAGCACTGTTAGTTTCCACCCTCATCGCCCAGCAGAGCCTTTATTTGCATGTCAGGGAGGTAGCGCGCACCTTGGCTGGCGGCAATCTGAAAGAAGCCCAGACGGCCTTGGGCCATATCGTCGGGCGTGACACGGCGGCTCTGGACGAGCATGGCGTGGCCCGGGCCGGCATCGAATCCCTGGCGGAAAATTTCAGCGACGGCATGTTGGCGCCCGTTTTCTGGGCGGCGCTCTTCGGCCTGCCCGGAATTTTCGCCTATAAGGCACTGAACACGGCCGACAGCATGATCGGATACCGCAATCAGCGCTATTTGGCCTTCGGCTGGGCGGCGGCGCGGCTGGATGATGTGGCCAATTACATTCCCGCCCGCCTGGCCGGGCTTTTCCTGGCCATTGCCGCCGTCAGCCGGGGTGGCGGGGCCCTCGCCCGAAGCTGGCAAACCCTCAGGCGCGACGGATCCAACCACGCATCCCCCAATGCGGGCTACCCCGAAGCGGCCATGGCCGGCGCCTTGGGGCTAAGGCTGGCCGGCCCCCGCAGCTACGGAGGACAGGAAAGGTCGGGTGCATGGCTGGGCGACGGGCGGGCCGAGGCGACGGGTGAGGATATGAATAGCGCATTGGTGATCTATGTGATCGCCTGCCTGCTGGTCTGGCTTGAGATCATCATGCTGGCTTTTCTTTAGGCCGCCGCCGCAATCAGCCCATCCATATCCAGCGCCTCTTCCATGGCCCGGGCCAGCTCATCCAGGGCTTCCTCCACCTCCACCCCATAGGCCAGCCCCGATCCGGCGCCGGGGCGCAACTGTTCCAGAAAGGTCCGGCGGAACCCGTCCTCGGCGAAAAGCCCGTGCAGGTAGCAGCCCATCACCCGCCCATCGGCGGATACGGCGCCGCCGGGCTTGCCGCCCACATTCATGAAAGGCCGCCCGCAATCCTCGCCCACCGTGGCCCCCATATGCATTTCATACCCCGTCACCTGGCCCAGCCCGTCCCGGGCCTCGCCGGTCACTTCCTTCAGGGTCTTTTCACCGCTCATGGTGGTTTCCATATCCAACAGCCCCAGACCATCCGTGCTGCCCGGCCTGCCTTCCATTCCTTTGGGGTCCGAGATGGTCCGGCCCAGCATCTGAAAGCCGGCACAGATGCCCAAAAGATGACCGCCCCGGCGTAAATGGGTGGTGAGATCCACGTCCCAGCCCTGTTCGCGGAAAAATGCCAGATCAGCCATGGTGGTCTTGGATCCGGGCAGAATCACAAGGTCCGCGTCACCCGGCAGGGCCTTGCCTGGCAGAATAATTTCCAGCGCGACATTTGGCTCGGCCAGGAGGGGATCAAAATCATCGAAATTGGAAATATGGGCCAGACGGGGAACGGCGATTTTCAGGCCGTCTCCGGGCCCGCCACCTTCGGGCCGGCTTTCCAGGGACATGGCATCTTCCTGCGGCAGGCGGGCGGCTTCTTGCAAAAAAGGCAAGATGCCGAAACTGGGCATATTTGTATGCTGGCTGATGATGGAAAGCCCTTCGTCGAACAGGCTCATATCGCCCCGGAAGCGGTTGATGATGTATCCCCGCAGCAAATCGCGCTCCGCCGCCTCCAGCAATTCCCAGGTGCCCACCAGATTGGCGATGACGCCGCCCCGGTCGATATCGGCGATGAGCACCACCGGAACCCCGGCAGCCGTCGCAAAGCCCATATTAGCGATGTCGTTTGCCCGCAGATTGATCTCGGCGGCGCTGCCCGCCCCTTCGACCACGACGAAATCGGCCTCGGCGGCCAAACCGGCATGGCTTTCCAATACGCATTCCAGAAGCTCGCCCTTGACCGATTGGTATTCCTTTGCCGGCACATTGCCCCGCACTTGGCCCAGCACCACAAGTTGCGCCCCCACATCGGATTGAGGCTTAAGCAAGACCGGATTCATGGAGGTGCTGGGCACCACGCCGGAGGCACGGGCCTGCAAGGCCTGGGCCCGGCCGATTTCACCGCCATCCGGCGTAACTGCCGCATTGTTGGACATGTTTTGCGCCTTGAAGGGCCGCACGCTATGGCCGCGCCTGACCAACGCCCGGCAGAATCCAGCCGCCAGCAAGGACTTACCCACATCCGAGCCCGTTCCCTGGAACATGAGGCTTTTGCCCGGCACTAAAATTCAATCCCCGCCTGGGCTTTGAAGCCTGCCCTGAAATGGTGCTTGGCCTCGGTCATTTCGGTGACCAGATCGGCCGCCTCCAGCAATTCCGGCTTGGCGTTGCGCCCGGTGCAGATGACGTGGAGATGGGCGGGTTTTTTGGCCAGCTCGGCGACCACTTCCGCAACATCCAGATAGTCATTGCGCAGCACGATATTGATCTCATCCAACAGGACCAACGCACTGTCCGGATTACGGATCATTTCCTTGGCCGCGGCCCAGGCCGCCTCGGCGGTGGCGATGTCGCGGGCCCGGTCCTGGGTCTCCCAGGTAAAGCCCTCACCCATGGCCTTGATTTCCACCAAGTCCGGGAAATGTTCCAACACGCTACGCTCGCCCGTTTCCCATTTGCCTTTGACGAACTGCACCACGCCCACCTTCATGCCGTGCCCGATGCAGCGGGTGACCATGCCGATGGCCGCCGTGGTCTTGCCCTTGCCCTTGCCCGTATGGACGATGAGCAGGCCGCCCTCTTGTGTTTTGCCGGCCAGGATGCGGTCCTTGGCTTCCTTGTGCTTTCGCCGTTTCTCATTGGCTTGTTGATTGATTTGGTCTTCGGACATCAAATTCTTCCTCTCAGCAATTCGCCCACCCGGTTGGAGCGGGGATGCCACAAGCCCCGCTCGATGGCTTCCTCGAAACGGCGCTGGATTTCCTCCAGGACCGGCGGATTATTGTCTGCGATGAAGTCACGCACCCGGTCATTTTCCAGATAGGCCTCAAAAAGTTGGTCGAAATGATGATCTTCCACCACCCGGGCCGTGGCGGCGAAGGCGAACAGGTAATCCACCGTGGCGGCGATCTCGAAGGCGCCCTTATAACCGTGCCGCATGACCCCGTCGATCCATTTGGGATTGCCCGCACGGGCCCGCACGATGCGCCCGATCTCATCGCCGAGCGTTCTGATTTTAGGGCTTTCGGGGCGGGAATGATCGTTGTGATAGACGCTGGGCTGAGTGCCCGACAAATGCCTGACGGCGGCGGTGATGCCGCCTTCGAACTGGTAATAAT
>CAZBQG010000307.1:0-4461 GCA_964493945.1 uncultured Rhodospirillaceae bacterium | reverse complement strand
ACGCCTATGGGAATCCTAAACCCGATTCCGATAAATCATGAAACGCTCTAAGCCAAATAGAAAGAAGCTTGCGGCCTTGACCGCTTTACCGGTGGCATGACCTCGCCGTCCCCGCCAACCTCTCGGTGGCGGTCAGGTTGTTCCCGTTTGCCTACAAGAGAAAGACAACGAGCCCACCTCACAAATTGATTCGGAATCCAATCAGAATCCATTGAAAACAATGAGAATTTCTGAGTCTCCCCACTTAATCCACCAGATGAGCGGTGAAACTACGCGCCTCTCTTGCTCGGCGCTACTCCGCAGCTAACCTTTCGGGCCCCTGGCTGCGGAATTCGCCCATCAGTTCGTCCATTTTTTGCCGGGTCTGCTCCATATTCGCCTGCTTGATCGCGCCGAAGCCCCGCACCTCCTGGGCCAGGTCCGCGACCTGTACGGCGAGGGCGAGATTTTGCGGGGTCAGGCCGGCTAGGAGCTTTCCAATGACCGCCTCATAATGGGCAATCCAGTCCCGCTCCATGCGCCGCTCCTGGGTCCGCCCGAAAGGATCGAAAGGCGTTCCGCGCAATGTTTTTGCCTTGGCCAGGAGCTTCATGGCGCTGGTCATCCAGGGGCCGAAGGCGCGTTTTTGGGGGCCCAGGAAAGGCGGCGCCATATGGTAAGTGACGCGGCCTTTGTTGGCTAAGCGCTTGTCCAACTCGGCACTGAAAGCGCCGTCGGTGAACAGGCGGGCTACTTCATATTCGTCCTTATAAGTGAGCGCCTTGAAATACCCGGATGCGATGGCGCGGCTCAGATCGTCTTCGCCCTTTGCCTGGACGGTGGCCAGGAGGGCTCTGTAGCGCGCCCCATAGGCCGCATCCTGATAATCGATGAGCAGTGCCTCATGGCGGGCCATCAGATCCTCCAGGCTTTCCGCCTCCGGGCCGGGTGTTGGCGTCAAATTAGGGAGTTCGGTGAGAATCGCCGCCGGGTCATGGGCGGTGTGGCGGCCCCAGGCGAATAGCAGTTTATTTCTTTTGACCGCCACGCCGTTCAGTTCCAGGGCCTGGGTCAGGGCATCCAGGCTGACCGGCAGATATCCTTTTTGAAAGGCCAGACCCAGGAGGAAAATATTGACGCCCACCCGGTCACCGGCCAACCCCTCGGCGATGCGGTTGGCATTGATCAGGCAAGCGCGGCCTGTGCCCACCCCATCCTCAAGGGTCTGGCGAAGGCGGGCGTGATCCAGGGAACTGGTGGGGTCCAATATGTTTCTGGCGATGGGCATGACATGGTCGTTGATTACCGCATTGGTCACGCCTTTGCGCAGCTTGGACAAAGCTTCCGGGCCCGCCGCCGCCACCATGTCGCTGGCGATCAGCAGATTGGCCCCGCCCGCCGGCAGGCGAGGCACATGGACAGAGCCGGGTTCGGTGGCCATGCGCAGATGGGTCAGCACGCCGCCGCCCTTTTGGGCCAGGCCGGTAAAATCCAATGTGGCGCATTCCAGCCCGTCAATATGGGCGGCCATGGCCAGGATCTGGCCCACGGTGACCACCCCTTCGCCGCCGATGCCGGCAAACAGGATGCCGTAGGGCTCGGCGGGGCGCGCAAGTTCTGGCGGCTCGATGCCTTCGGCCGGGTCCTCATCGCTTAGCTCCCGCGTGAGCAAGGCGGCACCCTCCAGGCTGACCATGGAGGGGCAGAAACCTTCCAGGCAGGACAGATCTTCATTGCAGGCCGACTGATCGATGGACCGCTTGCGCCCCAATTGGGTCTGGACGGGCACGACCGAGACGCAACTGGATTGGGTGACGCAATCGCCGCAATCCTCGCAGACGTTTTTGTTGATGAAGATGCGTCTGGCCGCCGGGGGATAGCGGCCCTGTTTGCGCCGGCGGCGTTTTTCCGTGGCGCAAACCTGATCATAAATAAGCACGGATACGCCTGGCCAGTCCCTGAGATCACGCTGCAATTCATCCATTTCGGTGCGCGCGTGGAACGTAACGCCTGGCGCGAAATCCAGGCCCGCCGGATATTGGTCCAGCTCGGGCGTCACCACTGCAATCCTTCTGACCCCTTCGGCATGCACCTGGCGGGTGATCTGGGGCACGCTGACGCCGCCCTCGAAGGGCTGGCCGCCGGTCATGGCGACGGCGTCATTAAATAAGATCTTGTAGGTAATGGGGGTGCCCGCCGCGAGAGCCTGGCGCAGCGCCATATAGCCCGAATGCACATAGGTCCCGTCGCCCAGATTCTGGAATATGTGATCGGTGGAACAGAAGGGCTCCTGGCCAACCCAATGGGCCCCTTCGCCGCCCATCTGGATGAACATGTCGGTCTTGCGGTCCAAAAACGCGGCGATCAGATGACAACCCGTGCCCACCAGGGCGCGGCTGCCTTCGGGCAGGCGGGTCGACACATTGTGCGGGCAGCCCGAACAGAAGATGGGCGGGCGCATGGCTGGGGGGGGCTGGCTTGCCTCCGATACCTTTTGATCGAGGAATTCCAGATAGGTCCGGATGCGGTTCTGGTCGGCCTCTTTGGGCAGGCGGCGGGCCAGCATGCGGGCGATGATTTCGGGGCTCATCTCACCGGTTGTGGGCAAAAGAGCCGCGCCCGTTTCATCCGCCTTGCCCAAGATGCGTGGGCGCTCATCCGCCGGCAGGTTGTAGAGCAGCTCTTTCAATTGGCTTTCGATGAAGGCCCGCTTTTCCTCGATGACGATCACCTCGTCCAGGCCACGCACGAAGGCACGGGCCCCTGTGGGCTCCAGGGGCCAGACCATGCCGATTTTGTAGACGCTCAAACCCATGCTCACCACCGCATTTTGGTCAATGCCCAGATCGGCCAGGGCCTGCATGAGATCCTGATAGGCCTTGCCCGCCGCCACCAGACCGATGCGCGCACCCCGCTCCCCCATGACCACCCGGTCGATCCGGTTGGCCCGGGCGAAGGCCTTGGCGGCCGGCAGGCGCTGGGTCTGCAGGCGCGCTTCTTGTTCTAATTGGAGGTCGGGCCAGCGCATGCCCAGACCTTCGGGCGGCCGGTCGAAATCTTCGGGCATGACAATATGGGGGTAATCCGGATCGACATTTATGGAGGCCGCCGTTTCCACCACCTCGGAGACCGCCTTGAACCCTGTGTAGCAACCCGAATAGCGCGACATGGCCAGGCCCAGAAGCCCGTAATCCACATATTCATGGACGCTCGCCGGAAACAATAAAGGCATCATCCAGGACATGAGCAATTGTTCGCACTGATGGGCCAGACTGGAAGATACGGCGCCGGGATCATCGCCGATCACGGCCAGGGCACCGCCCTTGTTTGATGCGCCCAGGGAATTGGCGTGCTTCATGGCATCGCCCGCCCGGTCGGCCCCCGGTCCCTTGCCGTACCAGATGGCGAAGACGCCGTCATGCGCTGCGTCATCATACAAATTGGCTTGTTGGCTGCCGATGATTGCGGTGGCCGCCAGCTCTTCGTTGACGGCTGGCTGAAAATGGATGCGGTTCGCTTCCAGATGTGTTTTGGCCCGCCACAAGGCGCCGTCCAGCCCACCCAGGGGTGAGCCCCGGTAGCCGCTAATGAAACCGGCGGTATTCAGCCCTTGGGCCCGGTCCCGGGCAGCCTGAATAAGGGGTAGGCGGACCAGGGCCTGGACGCCTGAGAGAAAGACCCGGCCCTTTTGGGTGGTGTAGCGGTCATCCAGGGAGAAAACAGTTGGAACATTCATTTCGGCGGATCCTTGGCCTAGTGGGAGGCGTGCGCGAAAATCTCTCTGCTTATGAAAGATATACCCAAGGAATGTGGAAAATCCTTGCAAAAATACCGAAATAGATGGAAAAATTGGAAAATTATTCTATAATTTTAATCTTATTTAGAAGGGTTATGCTGATGGAGGAGCTGGACGATCTGGATCGGGGTATTTTGCGCCAATTGCAGCTCAATGGCCGCATTTCCATCAGTGATCTGGCCCAACTGGTTGGCCTGTCTTCCTCGCCCTGCTGGCGCCGGGTGCGGCGGCTGGAAGAGGCCGGCGTGATCCGCCGTTATGGGGCCTTGATCGAGCCGGCTGCTATCGGGCTGGAACTCAATGCGTTCGTCTATCTTTCCCTCGATCTGCATCAGGCCCAGGCCTTTGAAGCGGCGATCCTGAAGCGGGCCGAAGTGGTGCAATGCTATGCCCTCACCGGCGAGCAAGATTATCTTTTGCATGTCATGGCCGTCAATATTCAGGCTTTTGACCATTTTTTGCGCAACGAACTGGTGCATATGCCTGGCGTTGAACAGGTGCGCACCAGTTTCGCCCTGAAAGCAATCAAATCCGATGCCCTGATTCCCATCCACCCAACCGGGGATTAATTCGAAAAAGGGTTCTCAAACACTTTATGGCTTGACGATGGTCAAGGAATCATGTTTCTCGTCCCACAGTACCCGGCTCTTTTCATAGAACCAATCCTATCAACGCTTTTCGCGGTA
>CAZBQG010000306.1:0-4466 GCA_964493945.1 uncultured Rhodospirillaceae bacterium | reverse complement strand
CATGCACTAACATTCAACCTGGACCACTCAATGGGGGCCGACCAATCCTAGCCAATATATTTGTTGATTTATTGAGAATTTAGAAAATTATAGAAGCTAACCGAGGGAATTAATCATCTAAGGCCCGCCGAAGGCAGGGACGAAAAGGTCTTCCAGGGCGATGGGCTCGGCGATATAGGATTGTTCCACCATATAGGCGACCATGGTTTCCAGGGTGGGGCGGTTGGGCTCTATGCCGTAGGGCCAGGGATCGCCGCCGAAGACTTCGTCGATCTCCTCCATATCCGCCTTCAGCCAGGGCAGCATATAGCGGAGCGCGCCGCCATAGCCCATGGACTTCAGGGCCCTGTCCTTTGCCTCGCAGAATGCCTGATAGAGGCTGGAGGCCAGCCAGGGATGGGCTTCGTGTACATCGCGACGGATGGCGATGAGATGCATGATGGGGTGGATTTTGGTGCGCTGGTAATAACCTTTTTCGACGGTCCGGAAATCGGGAAACATGCGGACAATATCCGGGTTCTTGCCCAGGCTGGCGGGCAGGCTGGAGCCCAGCGTGGCGTCGATATCACCCGATTGCAAAAGATCATCCAGGGATTTGCCGCCGTCATTGATTTCGATATTGGCTGGTTTCAGCAACGGCCGCGCGCTGGGATTGCCGTGGGCGCCCGGCTTATTGATGGCGCCCTGCACCCATTGGATGGTGCTGAGATCCACATCGTAATCATGGGCCAGATGACCCCGCACCCAGAGCGCCGCGGTCATTGTATAGAGCGGCACGCCGACGCGCCTGCCTTCCAGATCCTTAGGGCTTTTGATGCCCGATTTTTGGTTGTAACAGGTATAGCTGTGGCGGAAGAGGCGCGATGGAAAGACGGGCAGTGCGACGAAGGGGCAATCGCCCGCACCGGTATGGCTGATGAATTCAGAGCCCGACATTTCCGCCACATCGAATTCCAGCCCCCCCGCCATGCGGTCGAAAATCTCGCGGGGATTGTCCAGCGCGATGAAATTCAGATCGACCCCCTTGGCCTCTACGTCGCCGGTATAGAGAGGCAGCATGCGGTCATAGAGTCCGCAGGCGAAACTGATGGGCAATTTTGACATGGCGCGTTGCCTCCAGGGTGTTCAATAAGGTTGGTAGGATTTTTCTTCCAGAATTCGGGAGCCCAGCAATTCATTGATCTGGCGTTTGATGTCCGCCCGCCGGTCATTGGTGCGGTAAACGCTCCGCGCCAGTTCGATGAAACGAGGTCCGAAATCCTGCGCCTTTTCGCAAAGGCGTATCTCGTCCTCGATCTCCCACAATGTTTCATTGACTCTTTTAAGTTCGGCGGTCAGATCGTCCAGCTCTTTGGAGCCGGCCCCAGCCTCAGCCAGGCTGGCTTCCAGCAAGGCCCGTTCGGCCCGCACATTTTCCAGCTTTCCGGGCTCGGTCATGCGTTCGCTTTTGATGGCCAGGATGGCGATCTTGTCGATCAGTTCGCCGGGCGATATTGGGATCGAGATGGACCCGCCGTTCATGAGCCATCAATCCGGATCATGCTTTCGGGCAGGCCTTCCACATGGATGGATTGGGTGGGGTAAGCAAGCGACGAGCCTTCTTCCTCGATGATCTTCATGAAGGCCAGCATATGTTCCTCGATGATCCCCCGCCAGGTTTTCCAATCGGTGGTCTTGGTGAAGTAATAAAGGTTCATATCGACGGTGGAGGCGCTGAATTGAACCAGATGGACCATCTCGGTAACGCTGTGATCGACGCGGTCGTCCTCGGCGATGAAGGTGCGGACGCGGGTTAAAATTGTCTGGAACTGGGCGGCGCTGGTTTCATAGGCCAGGCCCAGATCCATCTTGATCCGCCGGTTGGTCATGCGCGACCAGTTGGTGATGGGTTCATTGACGATGACCCCGTTGGGCACGGTCAGTTCGGCCTTGGTGAATTTGCGGATCTTGATCGAAGACAGAGTGATGCCTTCCACCGTGCCGTGGCCGATGCTGGGCGTTTCGATCCAGTCGCCGACCCTAAAGACCTGATCGATCAAGATCAGCTTGATGCCGCCAAATATATTAGACACCGTGTCCTTGGCGGCGAAGGCGAAGGGCAGGGACAGAATGCCGAGACCGGCGAAATAGGGCCAGGGATTGATCCCCCATTGGGCCAGCACGGCGATGACGCCCGAGCCGACGATGAACACTTTCAGGGTTTTCAGAAGATAGCCCCGCACCTCGTTGGCGACGGGCCCGGCGATGTGCGCCAGGAATTTGTCAAAAAATATGGAGACCGGATCCACCAGCCGATAGCAGATCCAGAAAATGGTCGCCGCGATTAAGGATTTGAGAGTCTGGACCAGAACCACCTCGACGCCGGCGCTGAAGGGGATCCATTCGGCGATGAAGGACAGGCCCAAAATCAAAAAGACAAACATCAGGGGCTGTTGCAGCGCATCCAGGATGTTGTCGTCGATATCGGTTTTGGTTTTCCCCGCAAAGCGCCTGAGCCGGGTGATCACCACCCGGGCGAAAAACCGCCGGAGCAGGAGGGACACCAGCAAGACGAGCACGGCGATGACCAGTTGGCCAACGGTGACGCCCAGAAAACTGTTGCCCCAGACGGTGCGGAATTGTTCGATCAGTTCGTTCATTAGTGCCCCTGTGCCCTACCGCTCACAGTTTAGCAAAAAACTCCGCCCGCGCCACCTTCCGTCAAATCAGGTCATCGGGCTCCAATTCCTCATCCGTTTCGGCATCGATGATGCGCTGGGCCAGGGAATATACGAACCCGGCCCGGGCCATGGCGGCCAGATCCTTTTCGCGGGTGGCTTGGCGGGTATCGGGTGCGCGGTGTAGGCCAAGGCGGCGGCGTTTGGCCAGGGCCAGGGCGGCGCCGGCCTCGGTCAATCCTTCAGGACCAAGGGCCTCTAGGGCCTCCTCGATCAAATCCCCGGCAATTCCCTTTTCGCGGAGCTTTCCCCGGATCACGCGCCTGGACGTGCCCCGCCGGTTGAGACTGATGGCCCGCGTCCCGGCATGGCGCCGGTCATCCAGCATACCGTTGGCCAGAAGCTTTTCGATCACATCCGTGATGGCTTGGCTGGCACTGGCACACTCTTCCTCATCCAGCTCATGAACACGGGCCGAACGGTCCACCCGGCGTTTCAAAAGCCGTTCCAGATGGGCAGCGGAACAGTCATAGCGGGCCAGATGGTGCAGCGCCCAATTCTCTATGCGCTTGGGCGTCGGCTTTCTGGGCTTGCATGCCCCGCGTTTTTTCCTTTGACCTTGTTCCAATTTACCGCCCCGATGGATTTTCCGCTGGTATTGAACGTGCCAGAGTTATAACAAATGGCCTTGCGGTTAACGAGGCGGCGATGATCGATAATAATCTCAGGCTCGGCAAATATAACTGGCTGGGCCTTTGGACCCTTTGCCAGCGCGAAATCAAGCGCTTTTCCAAGGTTGGTGTACAGACCGTTCTGGCCCCGGTGGCTGCGGCGCTCATTTTCCTGGCCATCTTCGCCGTCGCCTTGGGTCGGAGAAGGGGCGATATCGCGGGCGTTCCCTTTGTGGAATTTCTGGCCCCCGGCCTGATCATGATGGCCATGATCCAGAACGCCTTCGCCAATCCCGCCTCATCGATCATGGGCTCCAAGATGCAGGGCAACATCATCGATATCCTCATGCCGCCCCTGACCAACGACGAGCTGATCGTCGGCTATGCCGTCGGCGGTCTGGCGCGGGGTCTGGCGGTGGGCCTGTTGGCCGGCATCTGCATGTCATTTTTCGTCAGGCTCAGTCCAGGCAATATGGGCATCATCGTCTTTTATGCCGTGGCCACTTCGCTGATGTTGTCGTTGCTGGGTGTCATGGGCGGAATCTGGGCAGACAAAAATGAACATCTGGCGGTGATCACTAGTTTCGTGATCATGCCCCTTTCGTTTTTGTCGGGGACCTTTTATTCCATCGACCGCCTGCCCGAGGGCTTTCAGTATTTCGCCAATTTCAATCCCATTTTTTATGCCATCGACGGCTTCCGGTCGGGCTTTATCGACCATGCGGACAGCCCCATCTGGCGGGGTGCTCTGGTCATTGTGCTGACCGATCTGGCGCTGTGGCTGATCCTGCGTCGGCTATTATCAACGGGCTACAAGTTGCGCGCATGAACGATTGGGGCATTACCCGGCTGGCACCGACGCGCCCCGCAACTGGCCGGGCCAACTGGTTGGGGCTTTGGGCATTATATTTGCGTGAAGTCAGGCGCTTCAGCAAAATGTTCGGCCAGACCCTGCTGGCCCCGGTGGTCACCACATTGCTTTTTCTGGCCGTGTTCTCCCTGGCCTTCGGCGGCGGCGGGCGGTCGGTTTCGGGCATTCCCTATACGGAATTTCTGGCGCCCGGCCTGATCATGATGGCCGTTTTGCAAAACACATTCGCCAACACGTCGACGTCGCTGATGATGGCCAAGGTGAATA
>CAZBQG010000305.1:0-4471 GCA_964493945.1 uncultured Rhodospirillaceae bacterium | reverse complement strand
TCAGGTCCGCGCCTGGACCGATGTGCCCATCTGCCTGGACAGCGAAGGCGCCCAACTGCGCAACGGCGAAATGGCTGGCGACGGGGTCGCCTTCTCAGAAGGCGGCACGGTACGTATCCATTTCGAACCCATCACGGGAGACGCCGGCAATATCTCCTTCCGCCCCGCCCAGATGGCCCGGACCTTCCGGGTGGGAGACGAAATCGGCGTGGATTTCGACCATGCCAGCCTCCGCGTCACCGAAACCGGCGAAGACCATTGTCTGGCGGTGGTGGTGAAAAGCGGCTTCGTCGGCTCTCGAAAGGCGGCCGATCTCACGCGTGATGTGGAGATGGATCCCCTCACCGAAAAGGACCGGAATGCGGTGGAAATCGGCCGGGCCGCCGGTATCGGTCATTACGCCTTGTCGTTTACCAACAAAGAGGCCGATGTGGGGTTGCTGCGCGCCCTGACCGGCCCCGATACGCTGATATTGTCCAAGATTGAAAGCCCGGCCGGGGTCAGGAATCTGGAGGCTATTTTGGGAGTGGTGGATGAAATCCTGATTGACCGGGGGGATTTATCCCGGCGGGTGGCTATCGAGAAAATCCCCTTTTTACAGCGGCGCATCATTTCCATGGCACGGGCGCGGGGAAAACCGGTCTATGTCGCCACTAATCTTATGGAAAGCATGGTCACCACCCAAATGCCCAACCGGGCCGAGGTCAATGACGTGGTCAGCACCCTGGAAATAGGTGCCGACGGTCTGGTGCTGGCCGCTGAGACGGCCATTGGACAATATCCGGTGCAGGCCGTCCGCATGGTACGCGCATTGATCGATGAATTCGCCAAATGGACCCCCAATACCAGCCTGAGCGAAATTATCAATCTATGAGAGCCCGCATCAGGCGGCGAAATCCTCCAAGCTTATTGCGGGTGGACTTGATCTCAGGGGCTGCTCGGCAAACAGGCGCACGGCCAGCTCAAGCATCATGAGGCTGTAAATTTTGAAACCATGCTGGGCCGGATTGCTGAGCAATTTCTCCACACCCCCCGCCGACCACCAGCCCCGCTGCAAGGTTCCGGGGCGAAGCAACAGGCGCCGGGCGGCCCCGTCCAACCCGCCTTTCAGCCAATGGGGCACGGGCGCCGCGAAACCTTGCTTGGGGGCGGTGAGCACGGAGTCCGGCAATAAATCCCTGGCCATGGCCCGCTCCAGATGTTTTTGCCGGCCGCCCGTATTGCGGATATGGGGCGGAACGGAGAGGGCCGCCTCGACCAGCCGGTGATCCAGAAATGGCACGCGCCCTTCAACGCTGACCGCCATGGAGGTACGGTCCAGCAAGGTGAGCAAGTCTTCGGGCAAATAGGTGGCGATGTCGCCATAGAGCTGGGCCGAGTCCGGCGGCGCACCGGTGCGGTCCATGAACCCGGCTACGTGCGAGGTTTGGGCGGCAATGCCGGGCATCATGGAATTGCCCATAAACCCACGGACCGGCGGCGGGAAATGGGTCGAATGGGCATGCAGGTAAGCCCCCCGGTCTTCATCGAAAAGCCTGGCCCGTGACAGCCGCCAGGCATGCATGGGCGAGATCATGCCGGTCAGGGGCTCCACCAGCCCGTTCCGGAGCCAGGCCGGCAGACGCAAATAATGCCGTTCCACCGGCAGGAGGAAATAGCGGCCATAGCCGGCAAATAGCTCATCCCCGCCGGTCCCGTTGAGCGCCACCTTGACCCGTTCGCCCAGCAGCTTCTCGATCAGATAATTGGGCAGAAGGGCCGGATCGTTGAGGGGTTCCTCGGCCCACCAGGCCAGCTTGACGATCTCGTCACCAATAACATTTGGCGAAAGCTTAATCTGGTGATGATCGGTGGCATAGCGCTCCGCCACCTGGCGGGCCAGGGGGGCTTCGTCCACCGGGGCGCCCTCGAAACTGACCGTGAAGGTATTTACGGGGGCGCTGGACTGACCGGCGGCCAGGGCGACCAACAGGCCCGAATCGATGCCGCCCGACAAAAGGGCGCCGACCGGCACATCGGCGCGCAATTGCAGGCGCACCGAATCCTGCAACAGATCCAGCAGATATTCAGCCCATTCCGCACCGTCCCGGGGCGCATCGCTCAAAACTGACGGATGCCAATAGCGCTCGGTGGTAATGGCACCCTCCGCCGTCACACGGAGAATATGCGCCGGCGGGAGTTTGTTGATGTCACGGAATAAGGTGTGGGGTGCGGGCACATAACCGTGGGCCAGATATTCATTGACGGCATCCTCATCGATGCCCGTCCTAATCAATCCGGCCGCCAGCAAGGCTTTGATTTCGGAGGCGAAAGCCACGCCGCCGCCGGGCAGTTCGGCCCAATAGAGCGGTTTGACGCCGAGGCGGTCGCGAACCAGCATCAGGTCATGGGCAACAGCGTCATAGAGCGCCAGGGCGAACATGCCGTTGAGATGATGGACAAATTCATCCCCATGCTTGGCCCTGGCCGCCAGGACCGTTTCCATATCGCCCTCGGTCTGGAAGGCGTAATCAGGAATTTCACGGCGCAGCTCCTGGTAATTATAAATCTCGCCGTTACCCAGGAGCACCCTTTGCCCACCATTTTCCAATATGGGCTGATCGCCGGTTTCCAGATCGATGATCGCCAGACGGCAAAAGCCCGCCTGAAAGCGCCGGTCCAGACTGACGTAAACCGCCCGCCCGTCGGGGCCCCGATGCTTCATGCTTTCGAGCGCCGCCTGTAGATCAACATCCGGCGGCGCCGCACCCTGGGGCACGAACAATCCGATGATACCGCACATTTGGCTACCAGTTGATTAGAGTGTCAGGCTTCGCCTGAATAATTTTCATCCGCCCAACCCAGAAACCGGGCGAGTCCGTCCTCCAGATCGACTTCGGGTTTGAAGCCCACCTGAAGGCGGGCCTTGCGGATATCGGGACAGCGGCGGTTGGGCTCGTCGGCTGGATAGCTGTCGGGATATTCGATCAGGTTGTAATCGATGTTCCGCCCGATGACCTTCTCGATTTGCCCGACCAGATCGACCATGGAAATTTCCGGCTTGGGATTGCCCACATTGTAGGCTTCGCCGGGCACACCCTTGGCCACCACGGAGAGAAAGCCGGCCATTGCGTCACTGATATAGCAAAAGGTCCGGGTCTGGCTGCCTGCTCCATAGACATTGAGCGGGGCTCCCGATTTTATGCGGCTCGCGAAATTGGGCAACACCCGGTAATCGGTTTCCTGCATGCCGGGGCCATAGACGTTGAAGGGGCGGATGACGCTGGTCCGGGTCCCCTTGGTGGTGTGGTAGATATAACAAAGGGTTTCGCCCACCCGTTTGCTTTCATCGTAACAAGCCCGGGGTCCCTGACAGGAAACATTGCCCCGGTAGCTTTCGGGTATGGGAACATGTTTGGGATCGGGATCGCCATAGATTTCGCTCGACGAAAAGAAGCTGAGCCTGGCCTCCTTGGCTTCCGCAAGTTCCAACATGTTGCGCGTGCCACTGATGGCCACTTCCAGGGTTTCCAGCGGATAGGCCCGGTAAAAAAAGGGACTGGCGATGCCCGCCGCGTGGATGATGTAATCTATCGGTCCATCCCAGGAAAAAGGCTGGATCACATCATGGCGGAAAAAGGAAATATGATCGCGCTCAGCCATGGCTTTGCCTTCGGCGCCCGCCGTGATCATGTTATCCAGCACGATCAGCTTCACTGGTTCCTTTAAGATATTGGCATTGAGATGGGCGAAGACTTCGGTGAAATAGCGCCCGAGAAAGCCGCGCCCGCCGCTCAGCAAGACGGTCTTGCCGGAAAAACCTGAGGCAGTTTCGCCCAGGCGCGAGGCGATTTCCCCGATATCGGATGGGAGGAAAAAATCGGACATGTTCAACAGACCTTTACCTGCGGGAGGGGCACGATAAATCGCCCGCCGCCTTGTTGAAAGAATTTGTAATTTTTCATGATGGGTTCCGCGAAATTCCAGGCCAGGATGACCAGATAATCGGGCTTTCGCTTGGCGATCTCGTCACCTGACAGGACCGGGATATGAAGACCCGGTGAATAGAGACCTTGTTTCAAGGGGCTGTCATCGGCGATGAAATCGATGATCTCGGGCCCGATGCCGAAATGATACATCAAAGTGGTGGCCTTGGCCGGTGCGCCGAAGGCGGCGATCTTTTTGCCCTCGGATTTGAGATTGCCCAAAAGCTCCACCAGTTCCCGGCGGACCTGATCGATCTGATCGGCGAAACCGAGAAAAGTCTCCGCCCGGTCCAGGCCGGCCTGCTTTTCCTGGGCGATCATTTTTTCAACGGAGCCCCCGGGACCATTGAGGGCATGGGGCCCGCCTGCCAGTTGGGCCATGGCGCGCAGGCTGCCGCCATGGGTGGGGACGGGCTGGGCGCCGATCAATTCCATGCCGTTGGCGGCGAAGAAAGTTTTAAGCGGCAGGACAGAATGGTAATCCAGATGCTCGTGATAGATGGTGT
>CAZBQG010000304.1:0-4493 GCA_964493945.1 uncultured Rhodospirillaceae bacterium | reverse complement strand
GCACAAAGCGGTTATACAAGGTCTTGTGAGGGCCATAGTCCGAAGGCGCGTCCCGGCCATGCCAAGCCCTTTCTTCCCTTTCATTCCCAACCCGCCCATACTATAGAAAATAACCCACGGGCACGGACTCCCGGCAGTTTTACTGGTGGAGGCGCGGTGATGAAATTCAAGATTATTCTTTTTGCTCTATCCATGCTGTTCAGGTTCAACCGCTGGCGCGACAAGGCGTTTCGCGAGAGGCTCGGGGAAAAGAATTTCACCATTCAGATCCAGACCCAGGACGGGAGCGTCGGGCGCCATATCACCTTTGACAATGGCGCGGTCAGCTCTGGTGGGGGCATGCACACCGCACCCGATATCCGCCTGATCGTCAAGAGTTCGGCCATCGGTGCGCGCCTGTTCATGCCGCCGGTCAATCAGCAAGAACAGGTCAATGCGCTGAAGAATTTCATGGTTCATTTCGAAGGCCCGGACGAGCTGGCCGTCTGGTTCGGACAAACCGTCATGGCCGCGCAATCCATCGGCTGGAAAATTGGCCGGGAAATGCCCGACGGGACCATGCGCTATTGCAACATGACCAATGGGGGGCCGTTGTTCGTTTATGTGAAGGACGGAAAAATCATCCGCACCATGCCTATCGATTTCGATCATGACGATCCCTGGCCCTGGGTCATAAAGGCCAGGGGCAAAAGATTTTCACCGCCCCGCAAGGCGACCATCGCGCCCCATTCCATGAACTGGAAGAGCATGGTCTATTCGCCGAAACGGCTGCTGACGCCCATGAAGCGAGTGGATTTCCATCCCGACGGGGTGCGCAATACGCAAAACCGGGGCGTATCGGAATTCGTGCCCATAAGCTGGGATGAGGCATTGGATATTGTTGCCAGCGAAATCCAGCGACAGAAGAAAACCCATGGCACCGGCTCCATCGCGGCGTCAAAGGGCTCCCATCATTCCTGGGGGAATGTGGGCTATTATCTCAGCGCCTATTACCGGTTTCAGAATCTGGTGGGCACTACCGAGGTGCATCACAATCCGGACAGTTGGGATGGCTGGTATTGGGGGGCATTGCATCATTGGGGGTCGAGCCTGCGGGTTGGTGGCGGCGAGCCCTTCGGCACCACGGAGGACTGTCTGCAAAACGCCGAGATGATCGTCTTCTGGTCATCCAATCCGGAAGCGACGTCGGGAGTCTATGCCGGGATGGAAGGGTCCGTGCGCCGCCAATGGCTGAAGGAGCTGGATATCGAGATCGTTCATATCGATCCCTACTATAATGATACGGCCCAGATGATCGGTGGCAAATGGATCGCGCCAAAGCCCATGACCTCCCCGGCCCTGGCTATCGCCATCGCCCATGTGTGGATTACCGAAGAGCTTTACGACAAGGAGTTCGTCGAGGCGCGGACCGTGGGTTTTGAAAAATGGCGAGATTATATTCTGGGCATTGAGGACGGCATCCCCAAGACGCCTGAATGGCAGGAGAAAGAGACCGGAGTCAAAGCCCGGGATGTGCGGGCCCTGGCCCGGAAATGGGGCACCAAGCGCACATATTTGGGCGCTGGGGGCCTGGGCAATACCTTTGGCGGTGCGTGCCGCAACATCAACGGCGTGCAATGGACCCGGACCATGGTCTGCCTCATGGGCATGCAGGGGATCGGCAAGCCGGGCGTCAATTTCGGCAATTTGCAGCATGGCGCGCCGCTCGATTGCAATTTCTATTTTCCGGGCTATGCGGAAGGCGGCATTTCGGGGGACCCGGTCAAGACCGGATCATTGCTGGCCCATTATCAGCGCATGCCCCTGATCCCGTCGATCAATCCATCCACCCAATTGGTTCCCAGATTGCACCTGCCCGACGCCATCCTGGACGGCCATGCGGAAGGCTGGCTGTGGGATGGGCTGACCATGGAGAGCCAGTTCAACAAATTCGTCTATCCCAAGCCGGGCCATTCGCCGATCCATATGATGTACCGCTATGGCAATGCCGTGCTGGGAACCCTGGCTGATACCAACCGCTATGTGGAAATGTATAAATCGCCCGAATTGGAATTCATCGTCAATCAATCCATCTGGGACGAAGGGGATTGCCGGTTCTCAGACATCATCTTGCCGGCCTGCACCAATTTTGAACGTAACGATATCGGCGAATGGGCCCATGCCGGCGGCTATGCGGGCCATTTCTTCATCCAGATGAACCACCGCATTATTGTCTATCAGAACAAATGCATCGAGCCGCTGGGCCAGTCGAAATCCGATTATGATATCTTCGTCGAGCTTTCCAAACGGCTTGATCTGGGGCCGATCTTTTCCGAAGGCATGCGGGATATCGATTGGGTCAAACGCATTTTCGAAAGCTCCGACCTGCCCCAGCATATTTCCTGGAAAAAATTTATCGAAAAGGGATATTTCGTGGTGCCGACGGAAGAAGAGGCATTGCGCCCACCCACCGCCTATAAATATTTCTACGACGGGGAGAAGAAAAACATACCCGAAGCCATGCCGCTACCGGGCGATTTCACCGAACGCTTTTTGGAAGGGCTGCAAACCCAGTCCGGAAAATTCGAATTTGAATGTTCCAGCCTGAAGCGCTTCGATGCCGAGGACGAAGACCGGCCCTTGGTTGCCAAATACCGCCCGGCCTTCGAAGGGCCGGACGTAAAACTGTTCGCCGATAAATATCCGCTGACATTGATGACGCCCCATTCCCGCTACAGCTTTCACACCCAAGGCGACGGCAAGGACAGCTACCTTAACAACATCGCCGCCCACCGGGTGCCGGTCTATGGCTATTATTATCTGGTATTGCGCATGAACCCAGCCGATGCCGCCGCCGCCGGCGTGGCGAATAACGATCTGGTCAAGGTCTATAACGATAGGGGCGCGGTGATTTGCGCGGCCTATCTGACCGAACGCCTGCCCCAGGGCATCATCCAGGGATACGAATCTTCCGCCGTCTATGATCCCATGGGCGAGCCCGGCAAATCGGTTGACCGGGGAGGGTGTCTTAATCTGTTGTCGCCGGCCCGCAGCCAAGCCAAGAACACCCATTCCATGGCCATCGGCACCTGCATGGTCCAGATGGAAAAATGGGACGGCAAGGTGGAACACGAACGGACCATGCCCATCAATGTGGGCGAACAGGAAGCGCTCGCACGAGCGGCGGCGGAATAGGGGGGCGGTATCATGAGCAAATGGAACCTCATCGTCGATATCGCCAATTGCACCAATTGCAGTGTCTGCACGCTCGCAACCAATGATGAACATGTGGGCAACAGCTTCCCCGGATATGCAGACGAAATGCCTTTGCATGGCCATCACTGGATCGAAATTCAGCGCTTCGAGCGGGGCAGCGTTCCCATCCTTGATGTGGCCTATACGCCGGTGCTTTGCCAGCATTGCGACGAGGCACCCTGCATGGCCGCCGGCGAAGGGGATGCGGTACAAAAGCGCGCCGACGGGATCGTCATCATCGATCCGGAAAAGGCCAAGGGGCAGGAGAAAATCGTCGATGCCTGTCCCTATGGCGCGGTCTGGTGGAACGAAGAAAAGCAACTGCCCCAACATTGGATTTTCGATGCTCATTTATTAGACGCTGGCTGGAGATCGCACGGTAGTAGTGGTGGCTCAAGCGGCGGTTCCAGCGGAGGTGGCTGGAGTCATGGCAGCAGCGGCGGAGGTTTGGTTCGCCATCACCATCGTTACCGTTCGTACGGATCCTCCGGTGGTTCGAGTGGCGGAAGCTACGGACGTTCCTGGGGAAGCCCTGGTTACATTGGCGGTGGCTCAAGCGGTGGCTCGAGCGGCGGTTCAAGTGGCGGAAGCTACGGTCGCTCTTGGGGAAGCCCCGGCTATGTCGGCGGTGGTTCAAGCGGCGGCAGTTGGGGAGGTCACCGGCACCATTCCTATCGAAGCTACGGCTCTTGGGGAGGCAACGGCGGATACTACTCACCTACTCACAGGTCTTACGAAGTATCACCGTCCGAAGCAGCTCCCGTTGATGCAGCACCAGCCGAAACAGCACCAACGCCAGCAGCTCCGTCGGAAGTTGACCTTCCCCCGGCTGGCTCGGACGCACGCGTGCAACGCAATCGTGCAGTGTTGAACGTAAGCGTTCCCGCGGATGCGAAGATCTATGTGAACAACCAAGCGACAGCGAGCCAAGGCGCTCAACGTCGTTACATTTCCGCTACTTTGGAAACGGGACGTCGCTACAGCTATAACGTCCGTGCTGAGGTTCAGCGAGACGGTAAGAAGGTGGCACAGACCAAGGTTGTCTATGTGCGTGCTGGTCAAGCGAGCAACGTTCGTTTCGACCTCACAAACGACGTCGCATCGACGCCGTCGGCAACAACTCGCTAACCAGGCGAGCATTGCAATAATCGTTAAAACCCTCACATGGGATACAACCCGTGTGAGGGTTTTTTATTTGGCAGCTTCTCTACATCGCCTAACAGAAATATTTGCGGCACGTGCAACTTCGAGACGATGAC
>CAZBQG010000303.1:0-4586 GCA_964493945.1 uncultured Rhodospirillaceae bacterium | reverse complement strand
TGGGCGTATTGGCATTGGCTATATTGTGGGCCAGGACTTCCTGGCGCTGGGTCAGCCAGGCCATTTTTTTCTTCAACAGGCCAAACATGGGCACTTCGGTGGTCGGCATGATATTTCCATCCTTTAAACCAAGGGCCCTCGCCGCCTAGGGACGGTAATGTGGCCATTGGTTGGCTACAACAATGACCCAGCCTCCTTAAGAAAACGTAAAAAGCATGACGGTTTTTTTGGCCGGGCGTTGCCCGGGGTGGGTAACTCTGGCAAGCTCTGAGGCCTCAGGGGAGTGACGCACATCATCATGAACGAAAATCAGGCAAAAGATCCCAAAACCCGCCACGCAACGGTCATAGGCGCGGGCATCATCGGCATCTGCTCGGCCGCCTATTTGCGCCGCGCCGGCTACGCCGTCACCGTCGTCGACCGCGTCCCACCGGGGATGAGCACGTCTTTTGGCAATGCGGGCTCGCTCAGTCCCAGCGCCAATCTGCCGGTCTCCATGCCGGGTATGCTGAGCAAAGTGCCGGGCTGGCTTTTGGACCCGCTGGGGCCGCTGACCATCCGCTGGCCTTATTTTCCCGTGCTGGTGCCCTGGCTCTTGCGCTTCCTGCCCCATGGCCGGCCTGACGAAGTGCGGCGCATCGCCGCCGCCATGCGCCAGCTCATGGAGCCCGTGTTCGAATGTTACGAGCCCCTGATCAAAGATGCGGGGGCCGAACATCTGGTGCGCCGCAATGGCTGTCTTTATGTCTATGAGAGCGAGGCGGAATTCAAGGCGGCCAAATTCGGTATCGAATTGCGCCGCGATTTGGGCGCCCGGCTGGAAGAAATCGGCGATGAGGAAATTCACCGCCTGGAACCGGCGGTCAATCCCAATTTCCGCCACGGGCTTTTCGCGCCGGACAACGGATCGACGCTAAACCCAAGGGGCCTGGTCATGGCCATCGCCGACAGCCTCAAGGCCAATGGTGGCGAAATCCTGGAGCGGGACGTCAAGGATATCGAGATGGGTGAAAATGGTCCAAAGCGCCTGATCACCAATGGGGAGCCGCTGGAGGTGGATATTCTGGTCATCGCGGCGGGCGCCTGGTCGGCGAAGCTGGCCCGCCGGCTGGGCCACAAGGTTCCGCTGGAAACCCAGCGGGGCTACCATGTCACCTTGGAGGATCCGGGCATCGAGGTAAGCCGCACCGTCATGTGGAACCGACGCAGCGTCTTTGTCAATCCCATGAATGTGGGCTTGCGCTTCGCGGGCACCGTGGAATTCGCCGGCCTCAAGCCCGAACCCCGCTACCAGCGGGCCGAAAAGCTGGAAGTGCTGGGCAAACAGATGTTCCCCGGTCTGGATACGTCAAAGCCCGACCGCTGGATGGGCCACCGCCCCTGCCTGCCCGACAGCCTGCCGGTGATCGACCGAGCCAAGTCATGGCCCAATGTGGTCTTCGCCTTCGGCCATCAGCATGTGGGCATGGGTTGTGGCGCGCCCACCGGTCGCCTGGTCAGCGAATTGGTGCGGGGCGTTTCCCCTTCCATCGATCTGAAGCCTTTCCGCGTCGACAGGTTTTGATTTTAGGAGAGAGAGCTGTAAATGACTGGAAAATCTGACCCATCGGAGAATCGCACCTTGCAGGCGGTGCTTGACCGCGCGACGCAAAACGAAGGCCCCCACCCCAATCCGTCGGTCCCTAAATTCAAGGCGCCGACGGGCGCCTGCGACACCCATTGCCATGTCTTCGGGCCCGAAGACAAATATCCCTATGTGGGGGAGCGTTTTTACACTTCGCCCGACGCGCCGATGGAAATGCTCTTCGCCCTGCATGACAGGCTGGGTATAGACCGGGCCGTCATCGTCCATCCCAGCATCCACGGCACCAACAATCAGGCATCCCTGGACGCCATGGCCCAGCGCCCGGACAGATACCGGGGCACGGCCATGGTCGATCTGGATATTTCAGACGCCGAGCTGGCGGCGCTGGATGCGGGCGGGATGCGCGGCATACGCTTTAATTTTTTGAAACATTTGGGCGGACCGCCGGAGGATATAAATGCATTCGCCCGCCTGATTGAGCGCATCGCCCGCCTGGATTGGCATCTTCTCATGCATTTGGATTCGATCCAGGATATAGAAAAATATGCCGATCTGCTGACCGGGCTGCCCTGCCCCGTGGTGGTGGATCATTTGGGCCGGGTGCCGGCAGGCGAAGGGCCTGAAGGCAAAGCCTGGCAGTTGCTGATTGGGCTTTTGGCCAACGACAATATATGGATCAAACTGAGTGCAGTCGAAAGGGTCAGCGCCAGCGGGCATCCGTTCGATGATTCGGTGGCCCTGGCCCAGGCCCTGCTGGCGGCGGCACCCGAGAAGGCCATTTGGGGCACGGACTGGCCCCACCCCAATATGGGGGCCGACGGGGCGCCCGATGACGGGCATTTGGTGGATATTCTGCCCCTGATCGCGCCCGATGAGGCGCTGCGTCAAAAGCTGTTGGTCGATAACCCGCAGCGGCGATACCGATTCCCAGACTGAAATGGCCAAACCGCCGCAATCACCATCACCCCCGGGGGAACAATCCCTTAATCTGGACCAGGCCATAGAACTGGCTCAGCGCTACTCCAGACTGGGTCTTGTGTCCCGGGCCGAGGACGTCTTTCAACAGATACTGCATCATATCTTGCAATCCGACCCCAACCAGCCCGTGGCCCTGCATCTGCTGGGCGCAATCGGCTTCCAGTTGGGTAAAAATGACTTCGCCATTGATCTCTTTACCAAATCCATCAAGGCCGATCCCGAAAATGCCCTGGCCCATAACAGCCTGGGCGTTGCGCTAAAAAAATTGAGACAGTGGGATAAGGCGGTAGCCAGTTACCGCAAAGCCATCGAAATCATTCCCCATTACGCCGATGCCCACAACAATCTTGGCAATGCGCTGAAGGAGCTTGGGGAGATGGACGAGGCCGTGGCCAGCTATGAAAAAGCCATAGAGGTCAAACCCGATTACGCCGAGGCCTATAACAATCTGGGCAACGGGCTTAAGGCTCTGGGAAGGCTGGAAGAAGCCATCACCAGTTACCGGAAGGCCCAGGCCATGGAACCCCAATCCGTCACCGCCGGCAGAAACCTGATTTACGGCATCTTGAATGTTCCGGGACTGACGCAAGACGAACTTTTCACCGAACATTTGCGGTTTTCGGAAGCTCATGCCCAGGGCATCACCGGATCGGCCCGGGATTTATCCAATGAGCGCACCTCTGACCGGCGGCTGCGCATCGGGTATCTGTCGTCTGATTTCAGGGACCATCCGGTAGGATCGAATTTGATCCCTCTGCTGGCTTCCCACGACCATGAAAGCTTCGAGGTCTTTTGCTATGCGGATGTGGCGCTCCCCGACGCCATGACCGAACGCTTCCAGTCCGCTGCCGATCACTGGCGCCCCATCACCGGAATGCCGGATTCTGAAGTGGCCGCCCTGGTGCGGGGCGACGAGGTGGATTTGCTGGTATGCATGGCCGGGCGTTTCGACACCAACCGCCCCCTGGTCGCCGCCCACCGGGCGGCACCGGTACAGATAAGCTTCCATGACGGCGCCACCAGCGGGCTTGGCGAAATGGATTACTGGCTGACGGACGGATTTCTCCATCCTCCTGAAACAAAGGAGAAATTCAGCGAAGAGCTCTACCGGTTGCCCGTTTTTTATCAGTATCTTCCGATCGGGGACGCGCCGCCCGTAGGCTCGCTTCCCGCCGAGACCAAAGGATTTATCACCTTCGCCTCCTTTAACAACCCGGCCAAAGTGAATGAAAAGGTAATCAGCCTTTGGGCCGAGGTCCTGAAATCCGTCCCCCAATCACGCCTGATGCTCAAATACAAGAACTGGTACGGCCAGACCTCATTGCGCCATCGCCTGGTTGAAAGCTTTGGGGCGAGCGGGATTGAAGAGGAACGGATCATTTTCGAGGCCCCTTTGGATACGCTGGCCGAACATTGCGGGCGCTACGGTTCGGTGGATATCGCCCTTGACCCCTTCCCCTTCAGCGGTGCCACGACCAGCTTCCAGGCCTTATGGATGGGGGTTCCGGTGGTTTCGCTTAAGGGTGAGAGCTTCATCAACCGGGCCGCCGGGTCCATGCTGTTTCATGCAGGCCTTGGCGAGTTGGCGGTGGATACCGGGGAAGCCTATTTGGCGGCGGCCCGGGATTTGGCCGGAGACCGGGAGCACTTGAAGACAATGAGGCGGAATCTGAGGGAGCAACTGGCCGGCTCACCCCTCTGCGACGGGCCAGCCTATGCCCGCAACGTGGAAGCCGCATACCGGGAAATGTGGCGGGAATGGTGTGCCGGACCCGGCGGCGCGCCCTAAAGAAAGGGCAAGCCCCTAACGGTCTGCAAACCAACGGTAATTGTTCCGGAGGGATGTTCACATTACCCTCACAACAAAATGATTTGAATTAAGGGGCAGAACCACAAATCGTTCAAGAAAATGAAATATGACGTAAAAATGTGCTTGAAGGTTGGCGTCAACCATAAGCGCTAGAGCGGTTCAAGTTTTGACGGAAGCATAACCGGCATTTTTGAAGTAGTTTGCGCATTCGTG
>CAZBQG010000302.1:0-4615 GCA_964493945.1 uncultured Rhodospirillaceae bacterium | reverse complement strand
GACTGGTGCGATCGCTTTAGCTCTTGTTCTCGCGTTAATACCACAGCCATATAGAATGCAACCTTCATAAATTAATGCAAAGTGAATATAGCAGCACTTGGTTTTGTCGTGTTTCCAAGCCATTGCCGTCATGGGCGGCGAATCCCAGACCTAAGTGTATCCGGTGGGTGACTACCCAAATCTGGTTGCAGAATGTTGACTTCAACTGGATTCCGTTCATCCTGTTGGCAATCCTTGCCGCCGCATCGGGCCAGAATAGCATCCGTTGCGTCCAGGCCACCTTCGCCGAGCAGACGGTGATCTTCTGATGCAAGCACGCATGGCTGCTGGCATGGCTCTACACGGGCACGTTTGGCTCCTTCATCGGTTTCGCGGCGGCCTTCCCAATGTTTCTGTTTGCCATGTTTCCGGAATCCGGGGCCGTCAAATGGGCCTTTTTCGGGCCCTTGGCGGGCGCCCTGGTCCGCCCGCTCGGGGGTTGGCTGTCCGATCGCCTGGGTGGAGCCAAAGTCACTTTCTGGAATTTTTCGGTGATGGTGGCGGCGGCGGCCGGTGTGTTGATGTACCTGCCTTCTCAGTCCGGCGCAAGCGGAGTCGGCTGGTTCTTCGCGGCCTTTATATTGCTGTTCGTCACTACCGGGATCGGCAACGGCTCGGTGTTCCGCCTCGTGCCCACCGTTTTCATGATGCTGCACCAGCGCGGGGCCGAGGGCAAGGATCGGGCGGCGAGGGACGAAGCGATCTCAAAGGGCGAGATCGAGGCTTCCGTCGCCTTGGGCTTTACCGCTGCCATAGCCGCGCTGGGATTGTTTTTCATACCGTCGATGGTTGCCATTTCCATCGACGCCTTGGGCACTCCCAAGATTGCGGTGGGCGTATTCGTCGTGTTCTATTTAAACTGCATGTTCATAACCTGGTGGTGGTACCGGCGCGAGGGAGCGGAGGTATGGTGCGACTAACCGGCCATCGCCACTCGGCGCGACCGGCGGAGACGGGCAGGGCAAAAAAGGGGAAGCAAATGACCGGCATGTCAAACCGGCATAATGAGGAAGACGCTTTTCGAAACTCCGTCGCCATCGCCGACCGGCGAAACAGGATCGTTTTCTCGACCGCGCTTTTGGTCTTGGGCCAACGCCCGGGACTTCGCCCCACGGGTCTTCATTCTCAAAGGAGTCGGAACAGTGGAACAAATCATAGTCTGGTGGGTGACCCTCACCTTGATCTGCAGCCTAGTGCTGATTTTCGCCTACGTTATCTCGGTCTCTGACGCGCCGGCCGATTACGGCGATATCCAACCCCGTGCCTACCGCATTCGCACCTTTTTTTTCTGGTCGCTGATCGCTTTGGGCGTGCCGCTCACCATCTTTACCCTGTCCGGATTACCCTATGGCGTGGCGGCGCGGACGGCGGGCAAGGCCCAGCTGGTCGAGGTCAAGGGGACGCAATGGCAGTGGGAGTTGAGCCGTTCCGAGGTGACGGCGGGCCGACCGGTGGAGTTCCGCGTTACCGCTGGCGACGTCAACCACGGTATGGGCATCTACGACAAGACGCTCCGCCTTGTCGCCCAGGTCCAGGCCATGCCGGGCTTCACCAACCGGCTGGTTTACACCTTCGCTGAGCCTGGAACCTATCAGCTCCTGTGCCTGGAATATTGCGGCCTGGTCCATCACGAGATGATCGCCGAGCTGAAAGTCACCCAAGCCCCAACGCGTTAACCCCGATGGCGCATTAATTGCTCCATTCATGAAAAAGGGAATGGTATTATGATGAATTCGTCTGACTCCGCCATGGTGACGAGGCCCGATGTACATGTTGGCATTCTCGCCTATCTGAGTGTCGCCGGTGCAGTCATCCTGCTGATGATGCTGCTCGGTCTTTTGATGCTGTTGTCCCATTCCGGGGTAATGGTCCTGCCGCCAGATCTGTTCTACCAGGTGCTGACGGTGCATGGCATCGGCATGGTGGGCATCGCCGGCCTCGCCAGCTCGTCGATTCTGTGGTTCTTCCTGTCCCGCTACGTGCGCCTCTATACGGTCATATTGTGGATCAATCTGGCGCTGTTCCTGGCCGGTGTGGTGTTGATTTTGGGGGCTGTTTTCATCGGCGGTTTCGCCGGTGCCTGGACCTTCCTGTATCCGCTTCCGGCGATTTCCGGCGGCGCCTGGGAAAACGGCGCGGCGGCAGTCTATGTCATTGGCGTCCTGCTGGTCGGCGTCGGTTTCCTGCTTTTCTTCCTCGAAACCGGGCGTGCGATTCTGGCCGAATACGGAAATTTCGGCAAGGCGCTTGGCTGGGGGCACCTGTTCGGCAATGCGCCCGGCGATCCTCCTCCGCCGACCGTGGTCGCGGCGACCATGGTGACCGTGCTCAACATTCTTGCGGTCACCTGTGGTGCGGTCATATTGGTCATCACCCTGGTCAATATGTACCTGCCTTCCTTCGCCATCAACCCGCTGCTCGCTAAGAACATGATCTTTTTCTTCGGCCATACCTTCATCAACACGACCATCTACATGGCGGTGATCGCGGTCTACGAGATTCTGCCGCTGTATGCCGACCGGCCATGGAAGGCCAACCGGATATTCCTTGCCGCGTGGAACGGATCGCTCCTTCTGGTCCTGATGGTCTTTCCCCATCACCTGCTGATGGACTTCGCTATGCCCCAGTGGCTTTTGATCATCGGCCAGGTTTTTTCCTGGGTTGCCGGTCTGCCCCTCCTGGTGGTTACCGTCTTCGGCGCATTGACCCTGGTTCACCGCTCGGGGATCAAGTGGGATCTGGCCTCCGGTTTATTGATGCTTTCCATGTTCGGCTGGGCCAGCGGTGCGCTTCCGGCGATCATCGACGCGACGGTGGTGGTCAATTCGGTGATGCACAATACCTTCTGGGTGCCCGGACACTTCCACTTCTATCTGATGCTTGGCATGCTCTCCATGGTCTTCGGCTTTCTCTATTGGCTGCGTGGCGCCGCGGCCGGCCAGAGCGATACCATAAGCTGGTTTGCCTTCTGGTTCTTCGCGCTGGGCGGGGTCGGCCTGGTGATGACCTACCTGGCCGCCGGCAGCGCCAGCGTACCCAGGCGTTTTGCCGTCCATTTGCCGGAATGGGTGCCCTATCACAGTGTCGCCGCGGTTTGCGCCGTCATCGTGATTCTCTCCGTGACTACCTTTGTCGGGCGCTTCCTGGGCAGGCTGCGGAGCAGCGCGGGCGTTTCATGACCCAGGCTGATGGCCGGTGTCGTTTGCGCGGTGTTGTCGCCGCCGTCGCCGTCATCTGCATCGGCCTCGGTGCCTTGTGGGCCGGCAGCGACGGGTTCCGGGCGATCACCGCGGAGCAGGCGCGGCGCCTAGACGTGGAGCGCGCGCCGCGCGCGCTCCCGCCGCTGGCCCTCGAGGACCAGGACGGCCAGATCTTCCGCTTCGGCGACTACCGTGGAAAGATCTTGGTGGTCAATTTTTTCTACTCCCGCTGCGTCGACGTATGCCCAATCCTCAACGAAGCCATGGCCGAGATCCGCGACACGCTTGCCGCCCGGCCCGCCGCTGGCGATTTCCGGCTGCTGTCCATCAGTTTCGATCCGTGGTTCGATACGATCGCGGCGCTCAGCTCTTATGCCCGGGTCTTCGACGCCGACGGCACAGGCTGGCGAGTGGCGCGTATCCGGAATCAGGCCCAATTGGGCGTCCTCCTCGAAAGCTTCGGCATCGTTGCCATTCCCGATGGAAGGGGCGGCTTCGAACATAACGGTGCCATCCATGTGGTCGGCCGTGACGGCCGTCTCAGGGCCATTCATGACTATGACGCGCCGCGCTTCTTGGCCCAGAAAATTTGGCGGATGCCGTGACGGCGTTGCCATCCTGGCGATGCTTGGCCGGGGGACTAATTCTTGCCTTGGGGCTGGCGGCGGCGCCAGTGACCCGGGCGCTGGAAGCTAGCATGGTCGGCCATGTCGTTCTCCAGATTCCGCTGCTTGTCCTCGCCGGATGGCTGATCGGCACGGCCCTGGGGACGGCCCCGGGGGTGCGCGCGTTTCTCGACGAATGGAACGCCACCGGCATTCCCGGCCTATTGACGGCGTTGTTCACAGCCCTCTTCTGGATGCTGCCCCGCTCGCTTGACCAAGCGCTCGCCGATCCAGTCACGGAACTGGCCAAGTTCGCCTCCCTGCCGCTATTGGTCGGCCTTCCCTTGAGCCTGAGTTGGGGAAGGCTGCCGACCGTCGTCCGCGGATTCGTCTGGGCGAACCTCGTTTCCATGCTGGCCTCTTTGGGTTGGTTGTATCTGGATGCGGTGGTGCGCCTTTGTAATAGCTATTTGACCGACCAACAATCCCTGCTCGGCCGGGTTCTCCTGATGATCGCCGCGGCGATCGCCGTCTCTTGGATCGGCATTCTGTTTTTCCGGGATGGCGAGGGCGCCCGGCAGCGCCGGTTGTCCAAATCCAGGTTGCAGGAGGAATAGAATGCATGACGATACGCTTTGTTGACGGTTCCCGTATTGCCTGCGCTTTCCTTGTGTACATGCTGCTGCCACTACCCCGGTGCAGCGTCTGGGTCTCTTCTTTGAGCTACTCCCCGGAAATCGGACAGTGACTTAAGCTACGAATCGGTGTCCT
>CAZBQG010000301.1:0-4661 GCA_964493945.1 uncultured Rhodospirillaceae bacterium | reverse complement strand
CGGCGCAATTTGGATATGATCGCCATGGACTTGAAGGCTATCTGGGAAATGTCGGTTGAATGCATTAGAAAAAACTCATAACAAATTGTTAGAAGAAATAATTATTTCAAAATTTTGACCTTTTCACCGATTTCAAAAGCCATCAGGTCGCGCCCCACGACGAGCCGGCCCGAGTAGGTTTGCCGCGTGCGCCGGATCAGTTCCTCGGGCTCCGCTCGTCTCATGATGAGATGGGAATAGACCGCCAGTTTCGGCTTGATGCGAGCGAACAGGGCCGCCGCTTCACGGGCCGTGGTGTGATGGGAGCGGCCAGGGCGCCGCCGCCTGCCAGCCGCTCCGCCCCGCCGTCCGGGGCGGGCGAGCTGTACCTCGTGGATGAGCAGATCGGCGCCGGCGGCGTGTTTCACCAGATTTTCGGAAGGCCGCGTATCGCCCGAAATCACCACCGAGCGCCCGGCGAAATCGAGACGGTAGCCGAGCGCCGGATAATCGCCGCTGGCGCGGCCTTGCGGACCGGGCGGTGTATGGTCGACGGCGAAGGCGGTGAGAACGAGCCCATCGCCCAGCTCGATAACCCCTTCGCCGATTTCCCGGGCGATCATGCGGGCGCGCTTCCGGCGCCTATTTTCCCGGTATTCCAGATCGTAGGCGAAGGCCTCGACCAGGTGATCGACCAGATTCGCCGTGCCCGGAGGACCCCATACGCGAAGCGGCGCTTGGCGCCCGAGAACGGCGCCGGTGAGAAAAAGATCGGGGATACCGGTCACATGGTCTGAGTGCAAATGGGTGAGAAACAGATAATCCACCCGCCTGAAATAGGGCCGCCCCAACGCCGCCAAACGCTGAACCACGCCGCGCCCCGCATCGACCAACAGGACACGGCCGCCCGCTTCAATCAGGGTCATGGCGCTCATCCGCTTGAGCAAGCCGTCCCGGTTGCCGCTAGCCGGCCCGCCGCCAGTGCCCAAAAGGGTCACGCGGATGTCGAAGCCGTCCGCCGCCCGGACATCCGGCGGAACCGCCATTGCCCCGAAAAAGATCAAGCAAAGGCCAAACAGACGGCCCGCCAGAGCGCCGCCGCCCGGGCACAGCGAACCTCCGGCCAATTCCCCTTGCCCGCCTCTTCCTATCATTCGGCGCAAATCCCGATAATCCCCTGGTTAGATTCTATTCACTCGACGCCTGGCGCATTGCCTTGGCCCGGCCCGATCCCCTATCCTACCACGCGGCATGCCAACTTTAAACCTCAGCCGGGACCGACGCCGATCGCAAACGAACTTATTATAGCCCTTCGTGAGTGGCTTCTCGCATGTCCTCCCGGTGCTCTCGTCTTCCCCAATTGGGAGGGTAACGTCGAGAGACATGCCAACATCATAAACCGGTGCTGGAAGCCTATATTGAAACGCGCCAAGATAAATACTCAATTTAAATTTCACTCCCTCCGCCACTTCCACGCCTCGATGCTGATCGCATCAGGAGCAACGCCAAAGGAAGTGATGTCTGAGATGGGGCACGCTTCAATCCAGATGACCTTTGACACATATGGGCATCTCTTCCCCGAGGACGATACAATCAGAAGAGCACGGGCCGAGGCGTTGGCTGCGGAACTTCTCTAGTTCGGGAACACCTGCAGAACACGCTGCAATATTTTGCGACACCTTGCGGCGAATTTGCGGCACAAACCAAATGGGAAAGGGAAGTACAGCCTGGGAAACCCTGTGAAATCAGCGGATTAGAAAGGAAGCTGGATGATACCCAATTTTGCCGAGAACACAAAGAGAAACCCCGCTAAGTTGTTGACCTAACAGGGCTAAATGATGGTAGCGGAGGAGGGACTCGAACCCTCGACACGCGGATTATGATTCTGAAGGTTAAAAAAGACACTATCCGCCAAACGCCGATAAAACTGACGTTTTCCAGCATAATATAGAGCAATCTCCTGACACTCAACGTCATTGATACGCTGCAATATGGTTGCTATAATGTTGCTCAAGGCATTAGCAACCATTTCAGGGGCTTTCATGGCAAAGATTACCAAACGGACAGTAGACGCTTTGAAGCAGGGGGCCATTGCTTGGGATGGCGAGCTTTCCGGTTTTGCCATTCGCCGCCAGAAAGAGGCCCGCGTCTATATCCTAAAATACCGCCTCCGAGGACGGCAGCGCTGGCTGACCATCGGCAAGCATGGCAGTCCCTGGACCGCCAACAAGGCACGAGAGAAGGCGAAAAGCCTGTTAGGGATGGTGGCGGATGGGGTTGACCCTGCCGAGACACGGGATGCCTTGAAGGACAGGCCAACGGTCAAGGACTTGTGCAAGCGTTTCATTGAGGATTACGCCGCCGAACACAAAAAGCCTTCCAGCCTGAACACAGACCAAAAAAACATCGAAAACCACGTCATTCCTTTGCTCGGGAATTTAGCGGTTGCAGACGTGTCGCTGGCAGATATCGACAAATTCAAACGCGCCGTCAAGGAAGGTAAGACCGCTAAGGATGAAAAACGCGGCCCCCGGTCCCGTGTCATTGTGACTGGCGGCAAGGGCGTTGCCAATCGATGCCTAGCCTTGCTGTCCAAGATGTTTAACCTTGCCGAACGGTGGGGCTGGCGACACTCCGGCTCCAACCCCTGCCGGCACGTTGACCACTATCCAGAGGGAAAGCGCCAACGATTTTTAAGCGAGGCCGAACTTGCCAAGGTGGCGGACGTGCTGGCGAGGGCAGAGAAAGGCGGGACGGAAAATCCTTATGTGGTTGCCGCTATCAGGCTCTTGATTTTTACCGGTGCCCGCCTTGGCGAAATCCTAAACCTCGAATGGGCGCATGTGGATTTCGAGAGGGCTATGCTTTTATTGCCGGATAGCAAGACCGGGATGAAAACGATTTACCTTTCCGCCCCAGCGCTGGATGTGCTGGCCAACCTTCCACACCTTGAAAATAATCCCTTTGTCATTGTTGGCGAGAAGAACGGTGCCTGCTTGGTCAACCTCCAAAAACCTTGGACGCGAATAAGGAACGAAGCCGAATTGGAAGGCGTTAGGCTCCACGACCTCCGCCATTCTTTTGCTTCTATCGCTGCCTCCGGCGGATTGTCATTGCCGATGATAGGCAAGTTGCTCGGTCATACCCAGGCGGCAACAACTGAACGCTACGCCCATCTTGCCGCCGACCCGTTGAAGGCAGCTAATGAAGCCATAGGTGAACGCATCGCCGCCGTTATGCGGGGGAACAAGGTTGGCACGGAGGTTGTTCCTTTGAAACGGCGGGGCACTTAATCGATTGGCACGGCGAGGATAACTCCAGAATACTATGCCACCAATCCGTCCATCAGGTAAAAATTGAACGGAAGCGCGCATGCAAAGGATAATGAAAGAATTCGACTTTGAGCCGCGATTTTATGAATTCACCAATAATGATTTCGCGAAAATCGCTGCCGCCGTTGGAATTCCTATTCTTGAAGATTACCACAAACTAAACCTTCAAAAGGCCTGCGATGGCATCTCTGTATTGGTATCAGCATGGATTCAAGGGCCACGACCAGCGGATGTCCGTAAGATTCTGAGGAAAATACACTCAGATGCAGGCAAGCTAATGAAAGACTTGCATTCTCTCCACGTTTCAGAGGCATCGAACCTACCGGCGAGACAGGTAGCTTTGTACTCTCTGCTCAACGCTTTATCTGGAAATGACTGGACTACTCGCGGTGCCGATTTATTAGCTTTCACTGAAAAATTGGTCGCTCTACGTAACATCGCGGAAAATGAGATTTCTAACTTATCAGGTAGCAGGGGCGGGCGACCTGAGGATTTTCCGCTGAAGGTGTTGGTTCAAAAATTAGCCCCAATGTTCAAAGAAATCACAGGGAAAGGGCCAACAATTACTACCAATGACTTTGCTGAACCAGGGGAGGAATATTCAGGGAAGTTCGTTGATTTAATTGAAGCCTTTATTCAACCCCTCAGCCCCGATTACCAGAAAATTGGGCGGGGACAAGGAAAGCCAATCCAGCGTATTCTAGCTAAACTGCGCTCCTGATATAGGGACAAAACTCCCCTTCCTATTCGAGGGGTTATGTCACTTTTTAAGCCTGCCGTAAATTTGATTTACTGGCACTCCTAGCGGCACCCGCCGTCAGAGAATAGGAGCGCAAACGATATGGACGACAATACTTTCCTCACGCAAACCGAAGCGGCGGAGCTTCTTCGGCTGTCCGCTCGCACTCTCGAACGACATAGGGTTGCCGGAACAGGTCCGCGCTTCGTGAAAGCTGGGAGGCGAGTTCTGTATCGGCTCTCTGATATCCATGCTTGGACTGCGGAGCGAACTTTCTCCAGCACGTCCGAAGCAGACGAAAATCCGATTTCAGGACTCGTCGGACTCGGGGCGATGGATGATCCCGAAAGGCGACGTGATTTTATTTCTTGATTTCAGCGGAACATGCTTTCCCGCCCAGGATGGCGGGCCGTATTGAGCCAGGCGGAAGCAGGGCAGAACTTACGGAGCAACATTGGGGAACGGAGAAGGCTGCGCCGTTCCCGCCTCAAAATAGAAGGTAGCCAGGACCGGGCTCTGCCTAGCGGCAACCCGGACAAACGAGGGGTGTGGCTGAACTCGCTTCCCTCGGATGGCGTTGTAAAGAAGCAGCGGCTATGGGGCGCACCGCG
>CAZBQG010000300.1:0-4684 GCA_964493945.1 uncultured Rhodospirillaceae bacterium | reverse complement strand
GTCGTGCCATTGCCCCGGCGTCAGGATGAAGCGCAACGGATTGCCCAGGGCATCGGCTGGGCGCCGGCCGTGACCTTGCTGGGCACGGAGCCCTCGGCGGCCATCAGCAATGAGGGCCTGGCCGTCGTTGCGCTTTTTTTGCTGATGGGTACCTTGGCCACGACCGCCGGGGTTTCGGGGGATATGTATAAGCTGGCCTACGCCTCCCTGGGCCATTTCCGGGGTGGGCTGGCCATGGCGACCATTGGCGGCTGCGCCGGGTTCGGCGCCATATGCGGATCATCGGTGGCGACCACGGCGACCATGGCCAAAATTGCGCTGCCGGAAATGCTGGAGCGGAATTATAAGCCCACACTGGCCAGCGGCTCCATCGCCGCCGGCGGAACCCTGGGCATGCTGGTGCCGCCCTCGGTGGCGATGATCATCTACGGTATCCTGACAGAAGAAAGCATCATCGCGCTGTTCGCCGCGTCCATTTTCCCGGGCCTGATCGCCACCGTTCTTTATTGCATTACCATCAGCATTTATGTGCGCATCAAGCCCGACGCCGGGCCGTCGGGCGAAAGGCTTGCCTGGAATTTGAGGCTAAGGGTTTTCTTGCAATCGTGGCGCTTTTTGCTGATGGCAGCGACGGTTTCGGGGGGCATCTATTCGAGCGTCTTCACGGTGACCGAAGCGGCCGCGGTGGGGGCCAGCATGGCCTTCATTTTCGCCATCTTCAACGGCATGACCTGGCGCCAGTTTTTCGATGATTTGATGAGCACGGCATCAAACACGGGCATGATCTTCGTGGTCATCATGGGCGCGTCGATCTTCAGCTATTTCATCTCGCTGTCTGGCCTGCCAGACGCTTCGGTGCAATTCATCAAAAGCTTTAATGCGCCCGATTGGGTCGTCCTCATCATGCTCATGCTCATGTATCTGATCCTGGGCAGCGTCTTCGACACGGTCGCGGCCATGGTCATCACGCTCCCCTTCGTCTATCCGGTGATCTTGGATATGGGCTTTCATCCGGTCTGGTGGGGGGTGGTCAATGTGATGATCATGGAGATCGGCATGATCACACCGCCCATCGGCATCAATGTGTTCGTGTTGCACGGCATGGTGTCGAAGCTTGATCTTAAGACCATATTCGCCGGAATCTTTCCGTTCTTTCTGACCGATTTGGTGCGCCTCACCATCGTCTTGGTATTCCCCATGACGGCACTTTGGCTGCCCACCATTTGGGGATTGATGTAGGGATTTTATTTATGGATTTCGAACTGCCCGAAGAAATGCGCATGATGAAGGAAACGCTCCGGCGTTTCATCGATAACGAAGTCATCCCCATCGAGTGGGACGCCTATGAGGGGCATCTGCTAAAGCCGGAAATCCGCGAAAAGCTGGAAGCCCGCACCAAGGAGCTGGGCCTGTGGATGGTCGATATCCCCGAAGAATATGGCGGTATGGGGCTGGGCCTGATGTATACCATCATGATCTGGGAGGAAGTGGGCCGGACCATCGCCTTCCCGCGCCGCAAGGCTTCCATCTTCGGGCCTCTGGTCAGCCCCATCTTGCTCAATTTTCTCAATGAGGCACAAAAGGAGAAATATCTCTGGCCCGTATTGGAGGGCCAGAAGACGCCGTGCTTCGCCCAGACCGAACCCAATGCGGGGGGCGATCCGGCTTCCATGACAACCCATGCCGAATTGGATGGCGATCATTATCTGCTCAACGGGATGAAGCATTTCATCACCGGCGCCGATGATGCGGATTTTGCCACGGTAATGTGCGTCACCGATAAGGAAAAAGGGGCCCGGGGCGGCATTTCATGCCTGCTGGTGGATATGGACAGCGAAGGCGTTCAGGTTGTCCGCCAACAGGAAACCATGATGGATGACCGGTCTTGCGAATTGGCCTTTACCGACGTCCGGGTGCCCGCCGAAAATCTGGTGGGTGAAGGCGGAGACGGCTTCAAGATGGGTCAGTTCTGGATCACATCGGGGCACATGCGCCACGGTGCCCTTTCCATCGGTGTGGCAGAACGCGCCCTGGAACTGGCCGCGTCCTAGGCCAGGCAGCGCAGTACCTTCGGTCAGCCACTGGCCGACCGCCAGGCGGTTCAGTGGATGCTGGTCGATACCTATACCGACATTCATAAGCTAAGGCTGATGGTCTATCAGGCCGGAACCAAATATGACAAAGGCGAGGATGTGCGCTGGGAATCCTATATGTGCAAATTTTTCGGCGACCGCATGTCCTTCGAGGCCGTCGACCGCTGTATGCAAATTCATGGCGGCATGGGGCTGACCAAGGATTTGCCCATCGAAAAACTGTAGCGCGACCAGCGCTCCATGATGATCACCGAGGGCCCTGAGGAAATCCTCAAAATGGCCCTGGCCCGCCAGGTGCTGCGCGAATACGGCTAGCCACCCCTGAAGCCACCAAACCTGACCTCCCGGCCCAACCCGGCCGGGTTGGTGGGAATTTAATCAACTGAAAAAACTGGAGAAGGAGCCAGACCATGAGTGATTACAATTACGAAAACGTCATAGTCGATATTGAAGACGGCATCGCCTGGGTATTGCTCAACCGCCTGGAAAAGCGCAACGCCATGAGCCCCGATCTTCATTACGACATGGATGACGCCTTGATGCGGCTTGAATATGACGATGATGCCCAGGTGGTGGTTATCGGCGGTGCGAGCGGCAATTTTTCTGCTGGCCAGGATCTGAAAAAATTCTTCCGTGAGCTGGAAGGTAATCCGGTGGAACGCAAACGTGCCCAACAGACCGCCAATAGCTGGCGCTGGGAGCGGCTGATCAATTACGACAAACCGACCATCGCCATGGTCCAGGGCTATTGCGTGGGCGGTGCCTTCATGCAGTTCCTGGGCGCCGACTTCGCCATCGCCGCCAAAAATGCCACCTTGTCCCTTTCCGAAATCAATTGGGGCATCCTGCCCGGGGCACTGGTCTCCAAGGTGGTGGCCGATTCCGTATTGCCCCGCCATGCCCTTTATTATGCCTGCCTGGGCGAGCCCTTCGATGGCGACGAGGCGGCCCGCATCGGCATGGTGAATTCCGCCGTCGCCGAAGACGGGCTGCGAGACGCCGTGGCGGTTTTGGCCGAAAAGCTGAAACAGAAAAGCCCCCGGGTATTGCGCGCCACCAAACACGCCATCCGCAAGGTGCGCACCATGGATTACGATCAGTCCTATGATTATCTGGCCGAAAAATCCAAGGCAATCCGGGTGGGCGACATGGAAGATTCCTACAATACCGGGCTCAACCAATTCCTCGAGGATAAGTCCTACAAACCCACCTTCGAGCCCTTCAAGCGCAAGGAATGAATGCTCCCCGACCCCAACCCAAATGAAAACGGCCGGCCCCATATGGGACCGGCCGTTGGTCGAGTTTTTTTAAGCGGGCTTATTTCCAGCCAACCCGGTTTATTTCAAAACCCTTCGGGTTTTTGTGGTTGCCCAACAAATTGACGTCCTTTTGGTGGGCGACGATGGCCGGCAGCGGGATCAGGGCCATCAGATAGCTGCGCCGGGTCGATTCGTTGAACAATTGATTGTAAATCGCCTTGCGCTTGGCCTGGTCGATTTCTCCCCGGCCTCTGCGGGCGAGCTCTTCCAGTTCCTTATCCTTGTTATAATTACGGCCCGACGGCAGATAGAAGTAAGCAGCCGTATTATCGACATCCGGCTGCCCCACCGAATTGTCCCAAAGCGTGACAATCAAGGGCACACCCTTGCCGCGCGTGCGCAGGAAGACGCCGAAGGTCGCCGCATTGACCGAAGCATTAATGCCGATTTTGCGGAGCTGCCCAGCCACCGCCTCGGCGGTCAGCTTGGCTTCACCCCAGGTGAGGATGGGCAATTTCTTTTTGAAGTCATAGCCCGCATTCTGGAGCATCTTCTTGGCCTTGGCCGGATTATATTCCGGTGCTTTTTCAGTAAAATTGCAGCCATAGACCCAGGGATGGCAAACATTTCCCATGACCCGCTTGATCGCCGGATGGACCAGCTTTCTCAGTGCCGCGCGGTCAACCGCATGCATGAAGGCCCGGCGGACTTTCGGATTGGTGAAGGCTTTGTTCCCCGAACGCCCTTTCGAATCAAACATCATATAGGCGAAGGATACGGAATCCTGCACATCGACCTTGAATGACGGGTTCTTGGCCATCTGAATGGCGGCTTCCTTGTCCATATTGTACATGAGATCAATCCGACCAGTCATCATCTCCGCGATCTGGGTCTGTTCGCTGGGGATCGGACGGATGAACACATTCTTGATCTTGCCCGCGGGCTTACCCATAGTGCCGTGTTTGTAATCGTCATTCCTGACCAGTTTCACGCCGACGGAAGGATCAACGGAAACGGCTTTATAGGGTCCGGTTCCGACCGGTTTCTTGCCGAAGGAAGCTTTGTTCTTCAAGGCGATCGGCCCGTGGAGATGTTTCGGATAAATTGACGGAAAGTTGACCATGTTGGCGAGCATGACCGCGTTAGGCCGTTTGCTCTTGAGCCGGAAGGTCTGGTCATCGACCCGGATAAACTTATCAATCCAGCTGATCCGTGTCGATTTGAAGCGGTAGCGCACTTTTGGGTTGATCATGAAATCGTATGTATATTCAACGTCGTCCATGGTCAGCGGCTTTCCGTCGTGCCACTTGACGCCTTGGCGCAGCTTGAATT
>CAZBQG010000299.1:0-4718 GCA_964493945.1 uncultured Rhodospirillaceae bacterium | reverse complement strand
GAATTGCTGGCCGGCGGCAATTACCTGACGAAAAAAGGGTGGGGTACCCAGGCCGGACCCGGGCGGCATTTGGTCTCATCGGCCTATTTCTGGTATCTGCGCAACCCCTGCGGCGGCGCGCTGGAATATCATTGGGACGATGATTACGTGACCGGCAAATGGAAGCCCGGCCATTGGGATGATGCGCCTGAATTTTTCGCCGAATGGATGCTGGACGGGGGCATTCCCCCATCGAAGGTGCTGGGGCAGGGTAAGTGAGCTAACGCCTGAGCTCACCGCCGGTTTTCTTGACTACGGCGGCGATGATCTTATCCGAGACCGCCTCGATTTCCGCCTCGGCCATGGTTTTGTCCCGGGGCTGCATGGTGACACCGATGGCCACGGATTTCTTCCCATCCCCCAGATTGCCGCCGGTGAACAGATCGAAAAGCCGGACCTGTTCGATCAAGCCTTTATCCACACCTTGAGCGGCGCTGAGAACCGCCTGGGCGCTAACCGCCTCATCAATGACAAAGGCGAAGTCACGCTCCACCGCCTGATAGGGGGAAATTTCAAGATTGGCGCGGGCCGAACCCTTGCCGGCCTTGGGCAAGGGGATGTTGTCCAGGAAAATTTCAAACCCGGCCATGGGGCCGGCGGCGCCCATTTCCGCCAGCACATGGGGATGAATTTCGCCGAACTGGGCAAGCACGGTTTTGGGTCCCAGTGACAAAACCCCCGAGCGACCCGGATGGTACCAGCCGGGCGCCGGGCTGGTGAGGCGCGCACTCTGCGCCGGCGCACCCAGGGACTGGAGCACGGCAATCGCATCGCCCTTGGCATCGAAGGCATCCACGGGCCGCGCTTTGTCCAGCCAGTTGCGTGGACCCGAGGCGCCGGCCCGCAATCCCGTGCCCAGGATGGACTGGCCTTCCGGGGTCTCATCGGCGAATTGGGGGCCTACTTCGAACAAAGCCAGATCGGGCGAGCCCTTATCGGCGTTGCGTGCCGCCGCGGCGATCAGGCCCGGCAGCATGGAGGGGCGCATGACGTCCAGCTCTGAGCTGATGGGATTGACCAGACGCAGATTGTCGGGCACCGGGCCGAACAATTCGGCCTGGTCCGACGAAATGAAGGAATAAGTCACCGCTTCGGTCAGCCCGCGGGCGGCCATGGCGCGCCGGGCCAGGACCCGCCTATGCTGGGCCGTATCCAGCGCCGGTTGGGGCAGGGCCGTCGGCGGGGTGAGATGGACCGTGGGCACCTTGCCGTATCCATGAATGCGCACCACCTCTTCCACCAGATCGGCTTCGCCCACCACGTCCGGGCGCCAGGACGGCACGCCGACGCGCCAGGCGCCATCGCCATCTTCTACATCGAAACCAAGATCGCCCAGGATGCGCTTTGTTTCCGCAGCGTCCACCTCGACGCCGCCCAACTGGGCTACCCGGCCGTGGCGCAGATCATAGCTGCGCCGCCAATCGGGCTCATTGCCGGCGATTACCGGCTCGCTGGCCTCGCCGCCGCAGATATCCATGATCAGCTTGCTGGCCAATTCCATGCCGGGTACGGAGAAGGCGGGATCGACGCCGCGTTCGAACCGGAACCGGGCGTCCGATTGCAGGTTCAGCTTGCGTCCCGTGGCGGCCGTGCGGACGGGATCGAAATAGGCCGATTCCAAAAACACATTGACGGTCCCGTCCGTGCAGCCCGTGACCTCGCCACCCATCACGCCGCCCAATGCCTCGCCATGCTTTTCATCGGCGATCACGGTCATTTCCCCGTCCAGCTCATATTCCTTGCCGTCCAGCGCCAACAGCTTTTCACCGGGCTTGGCCAGGCGCACATGGATATGGCCGTTCAGCTTGTCCGCATCGAACACATGCAGCGGGCGCGAAAGGGCGATGGTCATCAGATTGGTGATATCGACCAGGGCCGATATGGGCCTGAGCCCGATGGCTTCCAGCTTTTCACGGAGCCAGGCGGGGCTTTGCTTGTTTTCCACTCCCCGGATCAGGCGCCCGGCGAAATGAGGGCAGGCCGATGCGGTCTCCGGGGTGAAATCCAGATGGACTTGAATTGGACTTTCGAAGCTCCCCTTGACCGGTTTGATGTCGAGGGGCTTGAGCGTCCCAATCCCCGCTGCCGCCAGATCGCGGGCGATCCCCCTGACGCCCAGGCAATCACCCCGGTTGGGGGTGATGGCGATGTCGAATACCGGATCCCCGAGGCCCATGATTTCGGCGACCGGTTGGCCAATAGGAGTGCTCGCCTTCAGATCGACGATCCCTTCATGATCCTCGGACAGGCCCATTTCTTTTTCCGACAACAGCATGCCGTTGGAAGTGACGCCCCGGATCTTGCTTTTTTTCAGGGTCACATCGATGCCCGGAATATAGGTGCCTGCCCCGGCGAAGACGCCGATCATGCCGTCCCTTGCATTGGGCGCGCCGCAGACTACTTCCAGAATTTCCGTGCCGTTATCGACCCGGCAGAGTTTCAGCCTGTCCGCATTGGGATGGGGCTTGGCTTCCAGGACGCGGGCGGTGACGAAGGCCTCCAGCCCCTTGGCTCGGTCCTCGATGCTTTCCACCTCGAGGCCGATCATGGTCAGGGTCTTGGATATTTCATCGGCCGAGGCGTCGGTATCCAGATCCTGCGCCAACCAGTTGAGGGAAAATTTCACGGGCGCCCCGCCTTCCCCACCAGATTGGGCACGTCCAGACTGGCGAAGCCGTAATGACGCAGCCAGCGCAAATCAGAATCATAAAAGGTGCGCAGATCGGGAATACCGTATTTGAGCATGGCGATGCGCTCGATCCCGACACCGAAGGCGAAGCCCTGATACTTGGCCGGATCGATGCCGCAATTTTCCAGCACGTTGGGATTGACCATGCCCGAGCCCAATATCTCCAGCCAGTCATCGCCGTGCCCGATGCGCAATCCGCCGCCGTCCCGGGTGCAGCCGATATCCACCTCGGCCGAGGGTTCGGTGAAGGGGAAATAGCTTGGCCGGAAACGCACGGGCAGATCATCGATGCCGAAAAAGGCCCGGCAGAAATCGATCAGGCAGCCCTTCAGATGTCCCATATGGGTGGTCTCGTCGATGAGCAACCCTTCCACCTGATGGAACATGGGCGAATGGGTGGCGTCGTGATCACAGCGGTAGGTGCGCCCCGGCACGATGATGCGGATGGGCGGCTCCTGGCTTTCCATGGTGTGAATCTGCACCGGGCTGGTATGGGTGCGCAGCACCATGCGCTCACCATCGGCTTCGGCATTCAGATAAAATGTATCATGTTCCTGGCGGGCGGGATGGTCGGGCGGGATGTTGAGCGCCGTGAAATTATACCAATCCCGTTCGATATCCGGCCCTTCCGCCACCCGGAAACCCATTTCGCCAAAAATCGCCGTGACTTCTTCCAGGGTCTGGCTGATGGGATGGATGGAGCCATTTGGCTCGGGCCTGGCAGGGAGCGTGATGTCGATGGCCTCGCCGGCCAGTTTGGCGTCCAGGCCGGCGCTGGCCAAAAGGCCGCGCTTGGCGCTGAGTGCCCGGGTCAATTCTTCCTTGGCCGCGTTGAGGGCGGCACCGGCTGATTTGCGCTCGTCGGGCGCCATGGCGCCCAACCCTTTCATCAATTGGGTCAGGCGGCCCTTCTTGCCCAGGATGGAGATGCGTGCCGCTTCCAGCGCATCAACATCACCGGCCTCGGTGATGAGGGCGGATAATTCGGTCTTCAGGGCGTCCAGATCTTCCATGGGATCGGGTATCGTATCGGGCGATGGTCAGGCGGGTTGGGCGAGCGCGGCCTGGGCCTGTTGCACCAAAGTTTCAAACGCGGCCGGTTCTCGGATCGCCAGGTCTGAAAGTATTTTGCGGTCGATTTCGATCCCCGCCTTACCCAACCCGTTCATGAATTGGGAATAGGTCAGCCCATGAAGGCGGGCGCCCGCATTGATGCGTTGGATCCAGAGGGAGCGGAAGCTCCGCTTTTTGGCCCGCCGGTCGCGATAGGCATATTGTAGGCCCTTTTCAACCCGCTGTTTGGCTACCCGGAAGCTGCTCTTGCCCCGGCCCCGATATCCCTTTGCCTGGGCCAGAACCTTTTTATGCCTGGCCCGGCGCGCCACATTTGGTCTTGAACGTGCCACGGCTCAACCCTTCCGCTGATAAGGCATATAGGATTTGACCATGCACGCATCGGGGGCTGCCAGGATCATGGTGCCCCGCGACTGGCGCCTCATTTTCTTCGAGCGCTTGCGCAGATTATGTTGCCTGAACACCGCATTGGCCCGCACCTTGCCCGACGCAGTAAGGCGGAAGCGCTTCTTGGCGCTTGATTTCGTCTTCATCTTGGGCATTTTATTTTCCCTTGAAACAGGTGTTGATCTTCTTGAAATGACCGGTTGGGCATGCCCTTTGGGCCGCGCCGGCCGACGAAGAGCTGGGTTATACCGGCTGGCCCGCTAGAATGCAAGGCATTGGCGGGTATTTCACTCAAGGGAGACGAAAAGGGGAGTCTGTCGATTGAGCCGGTTGAAAGCCCATCTCAAAACTTTCGCCCTGGCCGCTTTGTTTGGCATGTCCGCCTATGGCGTCATCAGGCTGATGATCTTGCTGCACGGCTGGATGATTTACTGAAAGCATGGGCAAACTTTGTTTGAAGTTGATTATAAATTTTTTAGGGGCTGACATAGATAAGCTCGAAGTATTCACATTTTGTCCCATGCCATCA
>CAZBQG010000298.1:0-4721 GCA_964493945.1 uncultured Rhodospirillaceae bacterium | reverse complement strand
TCAAACTCGCGTCACTGCGAATATGGCTTAGATTTAATGAGTCGGTGACCTAGAGTGTTTCAAGTTTTGACGGAAGCATAACCGGCATTTTTGCAGTAGTTTGCGCATTCGTGGCCGTTGAAATTATCGACGATCCGGCCGACCTGTTGCCAGGCCTCCTCAAGGTCTCTTTTCTGGGCCATGCGCATCCAATGTTTGACCTTGGTGAAGGCTCGTTCGATTGGGTTGAGGTCCGGTGAGTAGGGTGGCAGGAACCGCAATGCCAAACCGCGCCGCAACCGCCCGGCAGGGATCGCCAGCCGCAACCGCAGAAACCACACGTTCTCGAAGATCATTGGAATAAGGTCTTACCATGGATGCCAGCCTCCTTCTTGAATCACAATTCGACGCCTATGGGAATCCTAAATACGATTTCGGTAAATCATGAAACGCTCTAGCGCCACTCATCGATGGAGACCGTGGAATTTTCGCCCTGTAGCCGCCCGGCGATCATTTTCCAAACACCTTGCGTTTCGCCGCCGGCGACCACGATGTTGATTTCGTCGGCCTCCCAGGCCTGAACCAGCTCATCGGGTGCGGCCTTGAGCTTGGTTGCATGGGGCTCCACGCCCGCAATGCCCAGAGGGCGGTTGAGGGTCTGGACCCATTGATCGTCCCAATATTCGCGGGCCGGTAGGACCGAGTTTTCAGCGCACCACTGGATCAGCTTTTCTTTTGTATCGAAGCCCTTCTCGACGAAGATGCGGGCACAGATGGGATCCATCAAAAGCATGGGCGGCCAATGATTTTCAGATCCGTTAAAGGCGTGCCTGAATTGTTCCTTCCAGGTTTCACGGGGCCCGAACCCGGATTGGGTATAGCGCCCACCGAAGAAAACGCTGACGGCACTGTCTTCGGGTTTGAATCCTTTCTGGACATGCAGGGGTTGCCAGGGCGAACGCTCATCGGCCTCGGCCAGGGTGGCCGAAAAATTATACCAGTTGCCGACCGATCCCATATAGGTGTCGCCCGGCACCGAGCCGCCCTGAAGGTTCTGCGAGGCCAGATTATAGGCCCGTCCGATGGACGCGTTGGCATGGTTGAACGGACCCATGGCGCCGATCCCGTCATTCATGCCGATTTCCTTGCGGATCGGACCATTGACCACGGAGATGACGGCAAAAGACGTGGTCGAGCTGGAGCGCGCCGTCTGGCCGCTGGCCAGTTGGGCCAGAATGACCGGCAGATATTCAGGCCGCGCACCGGCCATCACCGCATTGACGGCAACCTTCTCCACGGTGAATTCCCAAAATTCACGGAATGCCGTCGGGCGCAGCCGGCCGACCACCTTGTCAGGCGCATGGGAGGTGCCGGCCAACATGCGTTCGACCCGCTCTTCGGTGGGCAGAATGATAGGCAGAAAATCACTCCAGTTGTTTTCGATGAACAGGTTTTGCAGATTGTCTTCCGTGTCCGGCTCGATCAGGCGGGGCGTGGAGCGTTCGAAGGACACGCCCTGCACGTCATTATCATTGAGCGGTATGGACAGCCCTTCGATCACGCCCTGCATGAAGGGCTGTTTGTTGATGGGATCACTACCTTCGATATAGCCCCGAAGCTGGGCGGGTGATCTGTCCACCACGGGCTGGGGCACATAAAGTTGCCGTGTCGTCGGCATGCCGTTGGCCAGGGCCACGGCCTGGGCCAGACGGGCAAACACATGGGTGTGGACGCTGATGGTGGGCACACCCGCTTCTTCCAGAGACATTGCCATCCCGACGACCGTCGGGCTGCAGGTGCTTCACAATCCAACACCTAAGATGGCCGCATCGCCGTCATGGGCGACCCGTTTCCGCATATCCGGATCATCCACCCAGCTTTCCCGGGGCTTGATGATGCGCGTATTCACACCCGGCATGTTTTCGGCGAACCATTGGCTGAGTTCGTTTATGAACGCTTCCGAATTGTCGAACAGGCAATCCACCAGATAGACGATTTTGCCGTCCAGGCTTTCCAGCCGGGGGGCCAGACGCTTGCCCGTCACCTTGGGCGGATAGCCCCTTGGGTCATGCACGGTCAATTTGTCACTCATTTAATCCTCCCTGGGAATTGGCGTCTCAGGCCCAAAGCCCGTCCGCTAGATATTTTTCTGCGGCCAACGCCGCATTGCTGCCATCGCCCGCCGATGCGGCTGCCCTGCCGGCACTTCCCGATCTGACGGTTCCGGCGGCGAACAATCCGGGCGTTTGGCTGCGCATTCTTTCATCGGCCACGATAGCCCCCGCATCATCCAATTTCAACTGACCCTCCAGGAAGCCCGTATTGGGCTCCAGGCCGATGAAAATGAAGGCCGCATCCACCTGGATTTCCCCATCCGCCAGACGAACGGCGCTGACCGTATCGGGGCCGACGATTTCCTCGACCTGGGTGCCGCTCCGGATTTCGATTTTTTCGTGGGTCCTGGCCCGCGCCATCAATGACGCCTGGGCGGTGAGACTATCTCCTGAATGCAAAATACTGACTCGTTCGGCCGCTTGCGCCAAAGTCAGGGCTTCCTGCAAGGCGGAATCCCCGCCGCCGATGACGCAAACCAGGCGGTCGCGCAACATGGGCGCATCGCAACTGGCGCAATGGCTGACGCCCTTGCCCAAAAACTCTTCCTCGCCCGGCACGCCCAGTTTTTTGAGGCTGGTTCCGGTGGCCAGGATCACAGCCCGGGTCGTCATCTCGTCTTCCTGGGTCGAGACCATCCAGCCATCGCCTTGTTTTTCCAGGTGCTGGATTTCGGTCATGGAAAATTCGACGCCGGCACGGGCGGCCTGTTCCTGGGCCATGGAGCAAAGTTCATAGCCCGCAACGCCTTCGGGGAAACCGGGGAAGCCTTCGATCTGTTCGATGCTTAACAGATGCCCACCCAGCACGTCGCCGGTCAGGACCATCACTTTTTTCCCCAGCCCGGCGGCGGTCATGCCGGCACTTAGGCCCGCTATTCCGCCACCGCCGATGATCAGATCATATTCAGCTTGCAAATCGCCTAAATCCACAGGCCGAAAGTATTGGCGTTGCCCGTCCCCGCATCGGTCCGGTAGCAGGGAATATAATCCACCAGTTTGAATTTGAGGCCCGATCCCTTGACCGCGCCCTGGGCCGCGATCCAGTTTTTGATCTCGGACGTGCCCGATTGATAGGAATGTTCAGGCTCATTGATGATCGTCGCTTCGTCGCCCGCTTCCATGGCCTTGAGGATGCGCCAGTCCAGCTCTTCATCAACAACGAAATGGCTGAACCCGCCGGATGCGGCGATGCCGATCCGCTTGGGGCTGTCCCAGGACCGGATGGCGTTGCCCAATGTCTTGCCGAATTTCAGGACCCGCTTGGCCGTCGGCTGATTGGGCGGGAAGAAATCATTGATGAAAATGGGCAAGGTGGACATCTGGGGATTGTCCGCGAAGTCATTGAGAATGCGCCGATAGAAAAACCCATAGGCATGGGGGATGCCGTTTTCGCCAAAGCGCCCGGGCGGCATGTCGTCGCAGACCGTGACATCGATCTCCGCCTGGGTCATGAATGTGGCGATGTGGTTTGCCAGATCGGGCTCGCCTTCATGGATGACGTCATGATCGGTCGGATATTTGGTATAGGCCGAGCGGCGGATGGCCAGGGGCATGGCGTTCAGGCGCGCCTCGGGAAGAACCCGGTTGATCACCTTTTCACCGTTATAGATGATGAAGGCCGGCGAAAATTCAGGCATGAAACATTCGCGCTGATCATCGCCGATGACGACCAGCACATCCAGTTTGGCCTCGGTGATTTTCTTGCCCAGAAGATCAGTGTTTTCCTGGGTTTCTTTATAGCGCTCCCTGCGCTTATCCATGGTGTGTTCTGTGGCCAGGTTCTCGCTGCGGCGAACCTCCAACAGCTCTTCGTAATTATAGACCCCGCCCCGGAACGGATGGGCCGGATTGAGCATGTCTTCGCGCCCACGTTGATCCCAATCTTCCGGTTCGATTCCAAGCATGGGGCTGTGAGAGCATCCCACGCCAAATACGATTTCCGCCATTTTCCCCTCCCGATATTGTGTGTCCGGATCGCTTTCGCGATTGCCTGATTTAACATCATTGATTAGAGAATGGGAAGTGCCGAGACCCATTTATTCGATTATGATAGCTTACCCACAACCCCAACGGAGACCCATATCATGACCGAGAAACCAGCCGAACCCCTAATCAAGCCCACCAAACTGTCCCACGGCACGATGGAATGCCATGACCTGAAAGAATCCCGGCGCTTCTTTGAGGAGTTCCTGGGGCTTGAATGCGTCCGCCATGGACCCCGCACCATGCTGGCCCGCAAGGGGGGCGGTTGGGCGGTGGTTTGCGTCAATGCGGGCGACAAGGTGCACCCGCAGCATTACTTCAATCACTGGGGCATCGATGTGCAATCCCGCGAAGAGGTGGACGAAGCCCACGCCAATGCGGTCCGCTGCAAGGAGAAATACGGCATAAAGAAAATCGCCGACCCGTTGGAGAACCACGGCGCCTATTCCTTCTATTTCGAGGACCTGAACAGCTCCTGGTGGGAAGTGCAGTATCTGCTGGAGAACAGCTTCGAGGATTTGTTCCAGAAGGGGGATGCGTTTCCCATGTAGGGGGGCGAAACCGGTTTTTCTCAAAACCTCAATCGGGTGACCTAGGTTCAGGACCCATTAATTATTCATTCAGGATTTCACTTGATGATGCTCT
>CAZBQG010000297.1:0-4732 GCA_964493945.1 uncultured Rhodospirillaceae bacterium | reverse complement strand
TCACGACCAGCCTAACAGAACGTTAATGTGTCAAACTTTTTGCAGATTGGTATAACGGGGTGTGGAACAGGAATATATCGAACTCGCCCGCATGATCGAACGCCTGCACCGGCGCTTTCTCGACGTCATCCGCGCCGAGTTGAACCGGCTTGGCATCAAGGATATCAACACCGTCCAGGCATTGTTGCTGTCCAATATCGGCGATGGGGAGATCGTCATGCGCGACCTCATCGACCGGGCTATTATCAGGGTTCCAACGTTTCCTATAACGTCAAGAAACTGGTCGCGGCGGGCTATGTGGAGTAATCCCGCTCGCCCCATGACAAACGTTCGGTGCATATAAAGCTGACCGGAAAAGTCAACGAAATGTGCCGGAATATCCGCCAGCTTGAACAGAATAACGCCCAAATCCTTGCCGGACGGGACCCCGACGGCCAGGCCATCCTCAAGGTGCGCGAGCTTTTGCGCGACGTCGAGCGGGTGTGGGCCGACTCGATCCAATACGGATCTTGACCCCACACCTCCCTTCAATCAGCGCTGTATTCCGCCGGAGAAGGGCGTGGTCCGGGAAGGCAAGTCCCGAGGCAAGCCGTCAGCCCTGGTTTTTGGCATAGATAAAGGCGTAGCGGGTATCGATGCGCACCGACAGGCCGCCTTCCACCACCGGATCGAAATCGGCCGAAACATAAGCGTCGAACCCATCCCTGCCCCCGGCCATATTTTTATCTTCCCCGTTTCCGGTGGACGTAGAGCGCAGGCGCACCTGGCTGGACCGCCCCAGAAGATGGGTGGAGAGAACCTCCACCGGCACGCCAGAATCTACCTCTCCGCGGCCCAGAATCAGCCCTTCGGGCCGGATCAGAACACGCACCGGCGCACCCTCATCAAAGCCGTTGGAAGGCACCCGGCCGAAGGGTGTGGCCACAGCGCCGTCTGATACCAGACCATCGAAACGGTTCACGGTTCCGAACAGGGAGGCGACGAATTCGTTCGCCGGTTCGTGGTAAATTTCACTCGGGCGCCCCGATTGCAGAACCCGGCCGCCCTCAACCAATATCTTGACCCGGTCGGCCATGAACATGGCTTCTTCCGGATCGTGAGTGACCATCATGGTGGCGACGCCGCTTTGTTTGAGAATCTGAAGGGTCTCTTCGCGGATCTGCACCCGCATGGTCGCATCCAGGCCGGAAAAAGGCTCGTCCAGCAATAAAAGCCTGGGGTCCGGGGCAAGGGCGCGGGCCAGGGCCACCCGTTGCTGCTGGCCGCCCGACAGCATGTGGGGATATTTCTCAGCATGGCTGGTCATGCCCACCTGATGTAACACATCCATGGCCCGCCGGCGGGCTGCAGCGCTTTTCACGTCATTCAGCCCGAAAGTCACATTGGCCAGGGCGGAGAGGTGGGGGAACAAGGCGTAATCCTGGAACATGAGACCGATCTTGCGCTGCTCGGGCGGCATATGGGTTTTGGCATCGGCTACCAATGTTTCGTCGATCACCACGCTGCCCTGTTGCAGCCGTTCAAGCCCGGCCGAGATTCTTAACAAAGTCGTCTTGCCACAGCCCGACGGCCCCAACAGGCAGACCAGCTCGCCGGCCGGCACGGTAAGCGATACATTGTCCAGCACCCGGTTCCCATCGAAGGCGTGGCTCACCCCATGAAGATGCAGCCCCTTCATGCCACCTCTCCTTCCGCTTCATCGCTGCCGGGGCGCGCCTTGGCGATGGCCAGACTGAGGAGGATGACCGGCACGATGCCCGAAACCACGATGGCCAGCGCCGCTAGCGAAGCCTGACCCAATTGCTCGTCAGACGCCCATTGATGGACAAAGGTGGCCAGGGTCTGAAAATTGAACGGGCGCAGGATCACGGTCATGGGGAGTTCTTTCATGACATCAACGAAAACCAGCAGGCCGGCGGTCAGTACGCTGGTTTTCATCAGCGGAATATGGACCCGGCGGAGCGTGCTGAACGGCCCATGCCCCAAGGTGCGCGCCGCCCCATCCATATTCGGCGTGATCTTGCCAAGGCTAGCTTCCACCGTGCCGAACGACAGGGCCAAAAAGCGCACCAGATAGCCGAAGGTGACGGCGGCGATGGTGCCGCTGAAAATCAGCCCGGTGGAAAATCCGAAGGTGGAGCGCATGTAACCATCAATACTGTTATCAAGCGTGCTCAGCGAGACGATCACGCCGACCGCCAGCACCGAGCCGGGCACAGCATAGCCCATACTGGCCAGCCGGGTCATGGTCTTGAGCAATTTTCCACCATACAGGCGCACGCCATAGGCCATGAATATGCCGATCCCCACGGCCAGGACGGCGGCCAGGGAGGCCAGCATGATGGAATTGAGCGCATGGCCCAGTACCGCCGGGCTGGCTGCTTCATCGAAAAACTGAATGGCCAGATCGCCCAACACATATGAGGGCAGGAGAAAGCCCAGAATTACCGGCAAGGCGCAGACCAGAAAAGCCAGCCAGCCCAGCCGACCCGCCAGCCGGTATCCGGGAAGGGCCTTGTATTTGGTCGTCGTGTGGTGAAACCGCTGGCGGCGGCGGGCGAAACGCTCCAGCACGATAAGGGTGATGACGAACAAAAGCAGGAGCGAGGCCAGTTGCGAAGCGCCGCCTATATTGTTCATGTTCATCCACACATCGAAAATGCCCAGGGTGAAAGACGGCACGGCAAAGAAATCCACCGTGCCGAAATCGTTCAGGGTTTCCATCAGAACCAAAGAAAGGCCGATGACGATGCTGGGCCGGGCCAGGGGCAGGGCGACGGAGAAAAAGCTCCGCCACGGACCCCGGCCGAGGGTCCGGCTGACCTCCAGGACGCAGGTCGATTGTTCCAAAAATGCGGCCCTGGACAGTAAATAGACATAAGGGTAGAGGACCAAGGTCATCATGGATATGGCCCCGCCAAGAGATCTTATCTCTGGAAACCAGTAATCCCTTTTGCTGGCCCAGCCGAAGGCATTGCGCAGCGCCCCCTGCACCGGGCCGGCAAATTCCAACAGATCCGTATAGACATAGGCGATGACGTAAGCCGGCACAGCCATGGGCAAAAGCAGGGCCCATTCGAAGATGCGCCGTCCCGGAAACCGGCACATGGTCACCAGCCAGGCGGTGCCGATGCCGATCACCAGCGTCCCGGCCCCCACACCCACCATCAGCAACAAGGTGGTCGTCACATAATCGCCCAAGACCGTGGAGACCAGATGATTCCAGATATCGTCGCCGGGGCCGAAAGCAAGCGCGATCACCGCCAGGACGGGAAGGGTGGCCAGCAAGGCAATGACCACCGTGCCCAGCGTCCAGCCATCGGCCCAGGACGGCCAGAATGTTACCCGCCCGGGACCGGGTAGGGTTGGGGCTTTGGCGGTTGCTGCCGGCATGAAGGAACTTCTCTAGCGGTTATAGGCCACCTTATCCATGATGCGGCTGGCCAGAACGCGCTGTTCGGCGACCTTGTCCAGATACAGATTGTCGGCCTTGAACTTGCCCCATGACGCGACGATGGGATGGAGCGCAACGCCCGGCTTTACCGGATATTCGAAGTTCCGCTCGGCATAAATTTTTTGCGCGAAATCACCGCTCAGGAATTCGATCAGCTTGACCGCTTCGGATTTATTTTTTGCGCTCTTGGTGACGCCGGCGCCGCTGATATTGACATGGGTGCCCCGGTCTTTCTGATTGGGAAAGATAAGGCGCACCGAGGCTGCCCATTTTTTCTGCACCGGGCTTTTCTCGTTGGTCACCATTTTGCCCATGTAATAGGTGTTGCCCAGCGCCACATCGCATTCGCCGTGAAACACCGCCTTGACCTGAGCCCGGTCATTGCCTTGGGGGCGGCGTGCCAGATTTGCCTTCAGCTTCTTGGCCCAGGCGGAGGCCGCCACCTCGCCCTTGGCCGCCACGATGGAGGCCAGCAGGGCCACATTATACATATGCTTGCCTGACCGCGTGCAGACCCGGTCCTTCATGGAGGGTTTGGTCAGATCTTCATAAGAGGTCACCTCGCCCGGCTTGACGCGGTCTTTATGGGCGAAGATCACCCGCGCCCTGACGGTCAGCCCGTACCACAGACCGCCTGGATGGCGGTAACGGGCCGGGATATTGGCTTTGAGCTTGCCCGAACTCACCGGTTGCAGCAAACCCGCCTTGACGTGGTTGTGCAGATTGCCGATATCCGAGGTCAGAATAGCGTCGGCGGGACTGTTGCGCCCTTCCGCCTTAAGCCGTTCCAGCATGCCCTTTTTCAAATAGACCATGTTGACCTTGATCCCGCTGCTCTTGGCAAAAGCCTTGAGCAGAGGATCGACCAGGAAGGGCTGGCGCTCCGAATAGAGATTGACCTCGGCGCCAAAGACGGGCCCGGCTGCCAACCCCAAAAGCACACTTAAAACTGACAATGCGGCAGTGCGTTTCATTTAGATTTCCTCCGATTTCAGCCCGCTACACTCACTCGGACCCAATTGCGCAAAATAACCTTAATTGCAAAAGGCTATCATTTGCATTTGCATATAATATTAAATGGGTGACATGTCAACCAAAACCATAAGACTTTTCGAAAATTATGGGCGCGGGCCCGTCTGTCAACGCCGGAGATCATTCTCGATATGGACAGCAGCGTCAGCCCGACCCATGGCAACCAAGAGGGGTCGACCTACAACGGCCAGTTCGGCTGTACCTGCTACCATCCCCTTTTCCTGTTCAACCAGTTCGGCGATCTGG
>CAZBQG010000296.1:0-4758 GCA_964493945.1 uncultured Rhodospirillaceae bacterium | reverse complement strand
TAGACCCGACCCCCTGGTTCAAAAAGTGGACAATGAAATAATGGCCATTGGGAGGAGGGTTTTTTACTCCTTTGAGAAATCTAGCGCTCCTTCACCGGCTGATAATCACCGGGCTCCGGTATATCCCCAGCCCAGGAGAGGATGCTCCATCGCTCGCCGACTTTTTGGACTTCGATGAAATAAGACCTCCAGCCTTGTTTTGGCCACTTGTCCGGATTCTTATAATGATACCTCCGTTGGAGGTATAACTCCACGGTGCCTATTTTAGGATGCTCGGCTTTCTTTAGGCGCCCGGAAAGTTTTTTGGGCTGATTCCGGTATTGCTTTTCAACAATATATTCCAGGAGCTCGGTGACCAGATCAGGCGGATCAAAGTAAAAATCCCGCCCAATATTCGCCACATCGCAAAGAGCCCGGTCGCGCCGCGCTACACAGGAAAGATAGGTCTCCGCCGCGCATAGGGGCGTCCTTGGATCGCCGATGCAGTTGCTGGTCGCATCGGTCTGGGTGATGTGGCGGATTTCATATTTTTTTTGGGTGCTGGCCGGGTCGCCGGAAAGGGCCAGAACCAGAAAAATGCGGCTGCCAAAACTTTCAACATACTCAAATACGCCTCTGATTTTTCAATCTTCAGTGGCGGGTTTGGAGTTTATGTCTTAGCCATCCAATGTGGCAAATTTTGGGCGGGCGCTGATTCCTTATTGTTTTGGAAAAGGAGAGAGACCGCAGGCGGCGGGCCCTCCCTCCTGAAATACCCTGGCAGGCTAGCCCTCACCAACCTCCGCGCCTTCTTCTTCGAAGATTTCGATCTTGGGTGGCTCGCCCTCGAAGCCGAACTCGGCCCAGCGCTTGGCCGCTTCCTCATATTCCGGCTGCGACAATTTGGTGCGGGGCGAGAAATTGTCGATATGTTTGTAGTCCATGCAGGCATTGATCAGGCATTTGGAGCCCCAGGGACGCTCTTGCGGCGGATTGATGCTAGGATCCAGATAAGTGCTCCAGGTCTCGCGCAGGATTTCGATGCTTTCCGCCGGGCGCGACCGGGTGACCATGGCCCAGGTGACGTTGGCCAGGCTGGTGGGATCCACATCATCATCCACCACCACGATATATTTGGTGAAATAGGCGCCGCCCATGCATTGGGCCGCCAGCGCCATGGTCTGGGCCGCATGCCCCGCATACATCTGTTTGATGGAGACGACGGTCATGCCCCAGGCAGCCGCTTCCGGCGGTGACCAGACGCCCTGAATGCCGGGCACGCCCATGGCATCCAGATCGGCCCAGACCTTGGCGGCCTTGGTCATGGACCACAGGATACCACATTCGGAAGCCGGCCATTCGGCCATCAGGGCGCACATCAGGATGGGGTTGTTCTTGTAGCGCACCTTCTCGATTTCAATATAGGGCGTGACATCGCCGGGCCGTCCGTAATAGCCGGTGAATTCGCCGAAGGGGCCTTCCTTGAAGCTTTTGTCCGGGTAGCAAAATCCTTCGATGATGATTTCGGCGTTGGCCGGCAAGGGCAAGCCGGTGACGTCGCTTTCGAAGACCTCCAGGGGCTCCCCAGCGATGCCGCCATAGAAATCATATTCGGAACTGTCTTTTGGAAAGCTGGTGGAGGCACACATGAACAGCAAGGGATCCAGGCCGTAAGCCGCCGCCACCGGGGCCGGTTTGCCCATGGCCCACCATTTTTCCCGGTCCAGCAAGGTGTCCTTGCCGGGGGATGCGTAATAGCCCACCTCATTGCGGCTTTTGATCATCTGGCGGTAACAGCCCACATTGACCCGCCCGGTTTCCGGATCCTTGGTGATCACCGCATCACCGGTGCCGATATAGCGCCCGCCATCCAACGGCCACATCTGGGGAGCGGGGAATTTGCGGATATCGATATCCTCGCCGACCTCGATATTCTGATTGACCACGGCACTGTCCGCATCGACCGTTTTGGGCCCGAGCTTGATCTTCATCTTGTCCTTGAGGGCCGAAACCAATTGGGTTCCGTTGCTTTCCACATCCTCGCGGATGGTCAGTGCCGACCGCCTGAGGCTGGAATTGGCTAGATTGTAAACCGCCCGTCCGCCTGGATGGCCTTTGATGTTATCGAACATGAGCACCGGGCTGCCCACTTCCTGGCCACTCATATAGGCGACGGTGGACATTTGCAGATTGGGATCGACCTCGGCTGAAATGACCATCAGATCGCCCATTTCCTCCACATCATGCAGCCAGGATCCCAGGCTGTCTTTCTTGGGAAGGTTATCCCCGGCGGAGGGGATGGCGGATTTTTCATCGGTGCTCATTTTGGTCTCTCCACAGTGATTGGCGCATCGGTAGGGGTTTCATAGAACAGGAAGAATGAAAAGGAAACCGCCCCTGGGCCAATTGTGATCAGCTCCGTACTATTTATTGGGGGAAGGGCACCAGATATCGGGCGAGGGTTGCAACTGGCGATGCACCAACTGGTTGCCAGGGACCTTTCCCCTCCCGCCCTTCAAAGCCGTCCGGCCAGCGCCGGCGTCATCTTGATCAGATTTCCGCTGAATAAATCCTCTCGCCAACCCTCATCGATATCCAGCTCGTCCAGAATCTTGATGGTTTCGCGGATATACATGGGGCCTTTTTCAGGATCGAAGGGCGCGTCCGAGGCGAACACGACTTTGTCTCTCGGATAATATTCCAGGCCGCAGACCGTGCCCTCGACCGAGCCGAACATGGCCGTATCGGCGTAAAAATCCAGGAAATATTCGGCGTGGGGTTTTTTCAGGTTGCGCAGCTTTTCGGCGTAGAGCGCCCCATCGGGCCCTGATGTGCGGTCCCCCAGGAATTGCCAGCCGGGCCCGGTGCGCCCCGAGGAATAAGGCATCATGCCGCCCAGATGATGGGTGATGATCTTCAGATTGGGCAGCTTGTCCATCATGCCGGAAAAGACCATGCGGGCCTGGGCAACGGCCGTCTCATAGGGCCAGCCGAGCGTCCACCAGATTTCATACTGGGAACGTTCCTCATCAGTGTAGTCGGGTAGGGCGGCGGTGCGGGCAGGGTGCATCCACATGGGCACGTTCAGATCATGAGCAGCCTGGAAAATGGGGAAATATTCAGGATTATCAAGCGCCCGGCCCGCCACATTGGTAAAAATCTGCACGCCCAGGGCACCCAGATCCTTGACCGAACGGTTGACTTCCGCCACTGCCCCATCGCCACTGTTCATGGGCAGGGACGCGGTGAAACCCGCGAAACGGTCGGGATATTTGGTGCAGAGTTCGGCCATGCTGTCATTGGCCACGACCGCCAGCTCCACCGCCTGGTCCGGCCCGACCATGGCTTCTAGGGGGGGCGCGGCGATGGACAGGACCTGCACATATTCGTCAAACATGTCCATCACCCGGAACCGTTCATCCAGATCCATGAGCATGGGAACGCTGCGCACGCGCTTGCCGATATCTTTGTGTTCGCCCGCGGCTTTGATCATGGCGTCCCAATACTTCGTCGGGAATATATGATTATAGGCATCGACTTTGAGCATTTTTCCTGTCCCTTGTTAAGCGCCGGTCATGGCAGTGGATTTGGGCGAAAGATTTGAATGGTGGCTTTGGCTTTATTTCCTAGTGAGCTTGATGTTAAAAATATGAAGGCGCGCGCAGGCGCCGACAAGGTATTTTTTTTGGGGAGGAATAAGATAATGGCTGAGATAGTATTTGGCGTTGGTTGCTCGCACTCGCCCATGTTGGGGACCGAGCCTAAAGATTGGGACATGCGCGCCGATGCGGACCGGAAAAACCCGGCCCATCCGTTCCGCGAAGGGGTTTATACATTCGATGAGCTGGCCGAGCTGCGCAAGGGGGAAAACCTTGCCGCCCAGCACACCATGGAAAAGCGCGAGGAGAAACACAAAAAGAATATGGATAATCTGGAATTGCTGGGCAAAAAGATCGCCGACGCAAATCTGGATATCCTGGTGGTCGTCGGCGATGACCAGCGCGAATGTTTCATGACCAACGCCTCGCCCTCTTTCGTCATCTATAACGGCGAAACGGTGCTCAACAAGGTCATGAGCCAGCACCGACTGGATAACATGTCGGCGGGCGTGGCGGTTGCCGCCTGGACCAATGTGCCGACGGAAAACGATATCGAATATCCGGGCGTGCCCGAATTGGCCAATCACCTGGCCATGAAACTGACGGCGGCCGAATTCGACATCACGGTCTGCAACAAGATGCCCCCCGGCCAGTACGGCGAGAACGGCATCCCACATGCTTTTGGCTTTTTCTATCACCGCATCCTCAATGATTTCGCCGATTGCAAGGGAATGGCCACCCTGCCCATCTTCATCAATGATTTCTTCCCGCCCAATCAGCCGACGGCCAAACGGGTCATGAATTTCGGCAAGGTCATCGGCCAGGCCATCCGTTCCTGGGGAGGCAATGCAAGAGTAGGCATCGCCGCCTCCGGCGGGTTCAGCCATTTCGTCATCGATGAAGAGCTGGACATGCGCATCCTCAACGCTATGGAGGCCGATGACGAGACGACCATCATCAACGAGCCCGAATATTCCTATCAGTCGGGCACGTCTGAAATAAAAAACTGGATCGCCGTGCAGGGCGCCATGCAGGGGACCGGGCTTAAATTCAAACTACTGGATTATGTGCCCTGCTACAGGTCCGATGCGGGGACGGGCAACGCCAATACCTTTGGTGAATGGAGCTAGGTCACATACCCATAGAAAGGATTCCCAAACGGGCTGATTTGTGATTCAAG
>CAZBQG010000295.1:0-4769 GCA_964493945.1 uncultured Rhodospirillaceae bacterium | reverse complement strand
TGGCCGAGCCGCCGAAATGATTCATGATCAGCTTAAGGCCGGGAAAGGCTTCCAGCACGCCACCCTGGCAGACCCGGAACACATTGGCCCCCATATCGAATTCGCGGGCCAGAACATAATGCAGTCCGTAGTTTGATTTGAGATCGTCCCAGCCGAAACGGGACGAAATATGCACATCGACGGGAATGTCCAACTCGCTCACCTTTTCCCAGAAGGGCCAGAGCTTTTTGGAATCCAGATATTCACCCGCCGGCCGGGCGCTGATCTGCACGCCTTTCATGCCGAGCTCACCCACGGCCCGGTCCAATTCGTCGAAGAAGGCGTCGCCGCCCATGGGTTTGCAGCCGGCAAAGCCTATGAAGCGGCTGGGATAATCGCTGACCGCCCTGGCGCAGACATCGTGCCATTTTTTAAGATTATCCAGCTCCGGATTGAAATGCTGGCCGGTGAGAACGGCGATATCGATGCCGGCGGCATCGATGAATTCCACATGGCTCTCAATGCCGCTGCCGACGGAGGAGGGAAAGAAGCGAAGCTCATCACCTTCCCAATAGCGCTCCACATTCGGCCGGTGATGGCCGGACATGCTGAAGTGATGTTCGAAGTCGATAACCATTTGCCTTCCTCCCCAGGAATAAACCAAAACAAAAAGTTAGCCGTTGGTCCTTCGCATGCTCAGCTTAACCCACTTGTCCCGGTAATGCTTCCCTTTTTTCCTGAAGGGTACGGGCCTTCAATTGACACCGGCTGGGCCTTGCAACTAGGTTGTTCCACAACCCATTATCCGCCGGCTAACCGGTCAGCGGTGGGGGCTGTGGGGAGTATTTGACATTGGTTCGAAGGTTGCCTGCCCACACGCCAGGATAAGAGGAAAGGCTTCCGGATGGCCCATTTGCTTGATGCTCTCAATGACCGCGTTTTGCTGGCTGACGGTGCCATCGGCACCACCGTAATGGCGCTTAATCTGGATGTGGAAAAGGACTTCCACGGTCACGAAAACCTCTACAACTATCTGGTCCGGTCACGCCCCGATGTGCTCGATAAAATCCATAGGGACTATATTGCCGCCGGGGCCGAGGTGCTTCAGCCCATGGTCTTCGGGGCGACGCCTTCGGTGCTGGCCGAATTCGGAATGCGGGACCAGGCCTTCGCCCTCAACAAGGAAAACACCGAGCTGTTGGGCGAAGCGATCGAGGCGTTCAAGGGCGACGGCCGCGACCGCTTCGCCGTCGGTCCCCTGGGCCCCGGCACTAAATTGCCGAGCCTGGGGCACATCGATTTTGACACTTTGGTGGAGGATTATGTCTGCCAAAGCGGAGGCCTGATTGCGGGCGGCATCGACGCCCTGTTCATCCAGACCTGCCAGGACCCGTTGCAGACCAAGGCGGCTATCAAGGGCGCCGAGCTGGCGAGGGAGAAAGCGGGCGTCGACACCCCGATCCTGGCCATGGTGACTATGGAGACCACCGGAAATATGCTGATCGGAACCGAGATCGGCGCGGTCTCCACAGTGGTGGAGCCCTTCGACGTGCCGCTCATGGGTCTCAATTGTGCCACCGGCCCCCGGGAGATGGAGCCGCGCGTCGCCTGGTTGAGCGAATACTGGTCCGGCCAGATCGCCATCATGCCCAATGCGGGCCTACCCGAACTGTTCGAAGGCACCACCCGCTATCCCCTGACGCCCGCCGAGATGGCCGATTGGCAGGAGATGTTCATCGAAAAATACGGCGTCGCCATGGTCGGCGGATGCTGTGGATCGGACGACACCCATACGGCGGCCATGGACGCCATGCTGCGCCGGCGCGCCGGCAAGGGTGAGCGGCGCCCGGTTTGCGAACCCCGCACGGTCCATCAGGTGCCCAGTCTGGCTTCGCTGTTTACGCCCGTACCGCTGGCCAAAGGGGCACCACCCTTGCGTATCTCTAATGGCTGTGATGCCTCGGCTAATGAGAATTTCCTGGCCGCCGTTCAGGCCGGCGATTGGGACGGCTGCGTGGCCCTGGCCAGGGCCCAGGAAAAGGCCGGCGCCCAGGTTCTGGTGCTTTCTTTTGCCGGGCTGGGCCGGGACGAGGGCAGCGATATGGTGGCGCTGGTTTCGCGCCTGCGGGGCACGGTCAATACAGCCATCAGCCTCACGGCGGACGATCCCGCCACCCTCGAAGCGGCACTCAAGCTTTATGGCGGCAAGCCCATGATCGGCGGCGTGGATTTGGCTGAGGGTGCGGATGACCGCCTGGCGCTGGCCAAGCGCTTTGGCGCCGCCGCCATGGGGCGCATACAGATCCTGGATGATGCAAGGCGCCTCCATGATTTGGCTTGCACGGAGCGTGGGTTGGCACCGGGCGACCTTTTGTTTGAACTGCCGACGGTGGCGTTAACCGAGGCGGCCTCCGCCCTGGAGACCATCGAGGCGTTGGAGAAGGAGTTCTCCGAAAGCCGCATCGTGGTTTCGTTATCGGGCCTGGCGGATGGGCTTGCGGCGCCGGTGCGCCAGGTCATCGAAACGGTCTTTGTTGAATTGGCCCGCGAGCGGGGCGTGGCAGGGGTGATCGGCGAGGTTACGGGGATGCTGGAAGTTGCGGATATTGACGCTGGTGAGCGCGCCGCCGCAGAGGATCTGATTTTTGAGTGTAGCCCGCTGGAGGTCCTGACCGGATTGATCGGGAGCAGGCCGGCGGCGGGCGGCGAGGCCGGGGCGGCTCTTTCCCTTGATGACCGCCTCCGGGCGCGCATCGTCGATGGCAACCGCAAGGGATTGGAAGAGGATTTGGCGGAAGCGGTCAAGGACCGCCCGGCGCTGGAGATTATCAACGAAACACTTTTAGACGGCATGAAAGAGGTGAGCGAGCTGTTCAGCGAGGGAAAGATGCCCCTGCCTTTCGTCCTGGATGCGGCGGAAACCATGAAGGCGGCGGTGACCTGCCTGGAGCCTCATATGGACACGGACGAGAGCACGGCGCGGGGCACCATCGTTTTGGCCACGGTCAAGGGCGACATTCATGACATTGGCAAGAATCTGGTGGATATCATTCTCTCGAACAATGGTTACCGCACGGTCAATCTGGGGGCCAAGCAGCCCATCGATGCGATCATGAAGGCGGCCCGGGAAGAAGAGGCGGACGCCGTCGGCCTATCGGGGTTGCTCGTCCGCTCGGCCGTTGTCATGCGCCTGAACCTGGAAGAAATGCGGCGGGGCGGGTTGCAGATGCCGGTGCTGCTGGGTGGAGCGGCGCTCAATAAAGCCTATGTTCAGGATGAATGCATGCTGGCCTACGGCGAGGGCTTGGTGGCCTATGCCGGTGATGTGTTCGACGGGCTGGATTTGATGGATAAGGTGATGTCCGGCGATCTGGAAACCCATCTGGAGGAAACCGCCACAAGCTGGCCTTCCAACCGGGCGCCGAGCCAAGCCCAGCCAGCCAAGCCTGCCCAGCCGCGCCCGGTCGAATTGGAAGAAATCCGCCTCGGCCGGGGCGAGCTGCATACCGGCATCGAGGCGCCGGTCCCGCCCTTCTGGGGGACCAGGCTGTTGGAGAGTCCTTCCTTGGAGACCTTGCTGCCGCTCCTAAATGAAAGGGTGCTGTTTCAATTCCAGTGGGGCTTCAGGAAAGGCGGACGCTCGCTGGAAGAATGGTGGAGCTGGGCCGAGGAAGAGGTCCGCCCGGTCCTGGAACGCATCACCAAACAATGCATGGAAGACGGCATCCTCAATCCCCAGGCCGCCTATGGCTATTGGCAATGCGCATCGGACGGAGATGCCGTGGTGCTGTACGGCGAAGATGGGCAGACCGAAGCCGCCCGCTTCACCTTCCCCCGTCAGGCGCGGACGGGGGGGCTCTGCATCGCCGATTTCATCCGGGGCGCCTGCGACGGCCCCCGGGACGTGATCGGTTTGCAAGCGGTGAGTATGGGCCAGGAGGCATCGGATAATATCCGCTCGCACTTCGACAATGACCGATATCAGGATTACCTATATCTGCACGGCTTTTCCGTCGAGATGGCCGAAGCCCTGGCCGAACATGTGCATCAGCGTATCCGCTCGGAGCTGGGCATCGGCGGGGACGACGCCAAGGACAGCGAGAAGCTGTTGGGGCAGGGCTACCGGGGCGCGCGTTTTTCCTTTGGCTATCCGGCCTGTCCCCGGCTGGAGGATCAGGCCCAGATACTCGATCTATTGGGCGCCGGGCGTATCGGTATCACCATGAGCGACGAGCACCAGCTCCATCCCGAACTGTCGACCACGGCCCTGGTAATCCATCATCCTCAGGCCAGGTATTTTTCAGTCTGAAATTTGGTTCGGCTGATGAAGTTCTGGTTTGAGCCCCAATGCAGGCGTGACAGGGCCAACATGAACAGGACCGGAATTTGGCTATGCATGGATAAATTTGAATCTTGGCACCTACTTGATCAAGATCAATGATGTTGGTTCACGGCATCCATACAGTTTTGGGACATAAAATTAAGGGGGTAGTGTCATGGTCACGAAAGCAACATCGCGAGCCAAACCCGGCAAATCGAAACAGCCGTTAAAAAGCAAAGTTGGCGGCGTTCGATCCGAGCGGCCTTTTCGCATCCGCAAGCTGCAACATTTTGCCCTGGATGTGACGAAAATGAACGCCTGCCATGCTTTCTGTCGCGATCTTCTTGGATTCGCCACATCTGACATCCTGCCCATTGGAGAAGTGCTCGGCCTGAAGGCAAAGGATGTGGGGGCCCATGTGTGGACGGCTCCCTTTTGGCAAGGGGTAAATTTGATGTTGCTGCAAATT
>CAZBQG010000294.1:0-4778 GCA_964493945.1 uncultured Rhodospirillaceae bacterium | reverse complement strand
GCACCCTTGCGCTTGGCCGTCAGGATGAATTTGTATTTGCTCTTTTTTTTGGTGGGTTTTTTAGGTGTTTTAGCCATACTATCCTCTCATAAAAGTTACGAGACCGGCAGGCAACCGGTTACCTCTGTCAAAGTCAGTCCTCAATCCCATCCGGCTCGCCCATAGCTGACGCAATGGCGGTATTTTGTTCGGCGAGCCAGTCTGGATCACTACGGTTTTCCACGGTAACCTCTACTTCGAGGAGCAAGCGCGCGGGCGCGGCCAGCACCAGGACGCGATCTGCCAGTTCCAGCGCGTCGTCGATGCGGTGGGTGATAAGCACGCAGGTTTTGCCCAGCCGTTTGGCCAATTCCCTAAAATCGGCGCGCAAGGCCGCCGAAGTCACGTGGTCGAGTTGGCTGAAACTCTCATCAAGCAAGACCAGTTCCGGGTTCACGGAGAGGGCACGGGCGAGGGAAACGCGCTGGCGCATTCCACCCGACAGTTCGTGTGGATACTTGTTTACATTTTCCTCACCGATAATCTTGACGTTCTCCAGCCAAGTGATGGCCTCTTGCCGCCGCTCTTTTTTGTCGCTGCCCAATATCTCCAATCCAATAGCGACATTTTCCCATGCCGTACGCCACGGCAGGAGACGATCTGTCTGGAAGGCAACCGCTAACCTTCCGCGCAATTCCTGGAATTGACGAAAAGGGTCGAGCCCATCCACCCGTACGCTGCCCCGGGTTGGCTCCTGTACTCCCATAATCATATTCAACGCGGTCGATTTGCCCGCCCCGGTACGTCCCAGGAGGGCGACAATCTCGCCCTCGGTAACCTTGAATGAAAGATCTTGCACGGCGGCGTAGTCGCCAAAGAACTTATCGACACGGTCGAGCTCGATTAACGTATTCGGTTCACCGCTCATCTGACCGAGACCTCTGGGCGCCATTTGAGAAGTGATTTTTCGGCCAAGGCGACCAGTGCCTGGACCGACAAATTAAGGACCACCAGCAATACCGTCCAGGCAATCACGCCATCCATCTCGAAATTGTTCTGGGCGAGGCCCATGCGCGCGCCCATGCCGGTTGACACGCTGACCAACTCGGCAAAGACCGTCATCCGCGTGGCATAACCGATAATCGACTTGGTGGTCATTAGGATATAGGGCACCACATGGGGCAAAATCAGCAGGCGCAGCACCTGCCAGCGGTTTGGGCGGAACGTTTCAACCATCTCAATCAGATCGGTGGGCAGGGCGCGGATGGCGTCGTAGACGTTTAGCGCATAAAACGGAAGAAGGATCATGGCCAGGATAAAAAAGACCCTGACTTCGGGGTCCTTGAACCAGAACACGGCGAACAGCATCCAGGAAAGAGCCGGCACGCCCGTATCTATAACCACGATGGATTTAACGAATGGCTCGATGGGCTTGATCATGCCCATGACCGCGCCGATCAGGCTTCCGATGATCAGTGAAAATCCAACGGCGAGAAATAGCCTGAATATGGTAATCAGGATGTGTAAATAGTCTTCCTCCAGAATTTTCACGGTATATTTGGCCGACTGGCCTACCGGCGGCATGATATAGGCAGGCGAAAACTGGCTCCCCACCTCCATGGCCACCAGGATTAGGGCAACGACCGTCAGATTGGCGAATACATCGCGTTTAAAAAAATTCGTCGACACCCCTGGTTCAGGTGTTGAAATCACGGTCGCTGAATTTCCAGAGGCACCCGAGGTCCCCTGCGGCTTGTTATTCAATTAACCCTCCCGCCAGTTTGTCCCGCTCCGGTCATGCCCGCATTGGGATAGCGCGGCGGTTTGGATTACCGCCGCCCCGCCGCGCAATCCCAAATATTATACGACGAACAAACCCTCGTTGATCTTCGGGAGGGTGCCGGCTTTGTTCATTATGTTTGCGCAAAACATCACGTCTTCACGATACTTGGCTTCGGTCATGGCTCGCATGCCGAAACGCATACGCCCGGAATCGACCGCCTTCTCCAGGACATTGGGCGTGAGCCTTGCCCGGCTGGCCTGCTGTGTGAAGTCCGACTTATTGTTCGCGACCCAGGATAATATATCGGCATAGGTCGCCACGGCCTTGGTGAGCGTACCCTTGGGGTGACGCGCCATGCGCTTGGAGTTGACGCCAATTGCAAAATAAGGCATGTCCCGGCCGGTATTCTTGCGGTAGTGATCATTGAGATTAAGGAATACCTTGGATCCGGGAATCTTGAGCAGACCCTGGCTGAGCGTGTGCTCCCATACAAGTCCGGCATCGGCGCGGTCAGCCGCGACCAAAGCCAAGACCGCGGGCGGGTTGGGCACGTTCTGGACGCTGAGATCCTTAAGAAAATCGATGCCGTCAAAGACCTTTGCCCATGTGCGGCCCATGTTGTAGGTGCCTGACACGGTCATCGCCGACAGCGTCTTGCCCTTGAGTTCAGCCAGGGAATTCGGGCCGTTCGGGCCGGCGAAGTAACCGGCAAGGCTTCCCGTCGTGATGATCGCCGCGATCTGTATCGGCGCACCCTTGGCGGAAAATTTTGCAAAGGCATCCCAAGCACCGACACCGATATCGAAGTTTCCGGTCACCATGTCGGTGTAATATTGGCGCACTGAGGAATAGGTGTTGAAAACCTCGAAATCGATATCATGCTTGGCGCCGAATTTCTGTTCGACCATCCATCCGTTGATGATATTGGTCCAACCGCCAGCCAGCGTGGCGGTAACCACTTTTGGCCGTTGGGCGCCAAGCGCCAGATAGGGCGCGGCAACCATTCCCGTGCCCAATGCAAGTCCCGCGGTACCAGCTTTTTTGATAAATTTGCGTCTTGAATAATCTTTACTCATATTGGCCTCCTCCTATTATTTTCAAAGCCAATCCGCAAACCATGAGGTGAGCCATATCCAAGCGCACAAAGCAGGTAGGCGAAAGGCCACTGCTGAGTGTTCCGTCGCCACCGTCAGCAGACCCTACCGCCCAAGTGTGACGTCGCAACCCCCATAGGGATTGTGGTCATCGGGTGTGAAGAGTCAAGGTTGCAGAAATCTCAAGAAAACCCATATCGCCATGCCGTCCCCTCATTTAGCGGGGACGGCCCTCTATTTTTTAAGTTGGCGCCGCGCTTCGGATCGAGCACACCGAATTCCTACCCTCGGCTATTACCATCTGGTATTCACTCCGCCGGCACCCGGAGGAATTGACAACACCCCACCCGCCGGTGCACTCATGGGCTGGGTGGACCAGGAGGGGGGGTATCCAAGCTGATTTGGAGGGGGGGGGTATCCAAGCTGATTTGGCCGCCTTTCTGGAAGGACCATCCGCCCGGTATGCAATTTCGATCGAGGAAGGAAGTAACGTGAGCAAACGTGACATAGCGATCGTCGGTTATGGCGAGACCCCCATCAAGTTCCGGGGTGGGCGAAGTTCTTATGACCTGGCTGGCGATGTATTTGCCGAGATCATCGAACAAACCGGTATAGATAAATCGGAAATCGATGGCATTTGCGTCTCCGAAACCATGAGTGAGACGTCCAATCCGTTCTGGGCCGTATACCTGGCCGAAATGCTGGGCCTTGTACCAAGCTGGACGCAGGTCAACGGCCTGGGCGGCGCATCGACCATCGGCGGCGTGGCGCGCGCCGGATCGGCCATTCGGGATGGATTGTGCGAAACGGTGCTGGTCATCGCTTCGGATGCCCAGTCCAGTTACCCGCCAACGGAACAGGGCGCCTATCGCTTTGAATTCCTGTACCCAACCGGCCTGTTCGGTCCCGTCGGCGTGTTCGGCCTCCTCAGCCAGCGTTACCGGGAGCAATACGGGCTCAATGACGCGGCGCTGGCCAAACTGGCGGTAACCCAGCGCAATCACGCGCTGATGAACCCCAATGCGGTCGAAAAGCTCAACAAGCCGATCACCGAGGAAGACTACCTCAATTCCAAGGTGGTGTCTGAGCCGCTGCGCATACTGGACAGCGTGATGGTCTGCGACGGCGCCAACGGCGTCCTCGTGACCTCGACCGAAAACGCCGACCGGCTCGGGCTCGAACGCCGCGTTTATCCCAAGGCCTATGCCGAGATCGCCAATTTCAACGGCGACAAGCCGATCTCGGATTCGACGGAGACGGGATTCTCCGTCGTCGGGCCCAAGGTGTTCGAGAAGGCAGGCATGACGCCGGCCGATATCAAACTCATCTGTCCCTATGACGATTTCCTCATCGCGCTGATCTTGGTATTCGAGCAGCTCGGCTTTTGCGGCCGGGGCGAAGGATGTGACTTCGTGCTCAATACCGATCTGAGCCACACCGGCACGCTTCCGCTGAATACCGGCGGCGGACAGATATCGGCGGGCCAGCCAGGGCTCGCCGGCGGCGGGCACAATATGGTCGAGGCTGTGCGCCAACTCTTCGGCGATGCGGGCGAACGCCAGATCCCGGACCTGCCCAATGCCATGGTCACCGGCATCGGCGGGATTCCCTATGGCCGCAACTGGGCCGTGTCCAACGCGCTGATTTTGGAGAAATAAGATGAGCGAAGAAAAGAAAAAGACCCTGCCGCGCCCCCTGCCGCGTCCCAACATCTACCTCGATACCATGCCTTTCTGGGAGGCCGCCAAACAGCACAAGCTGCTTTTGCAATACGATACCGTGGTCGGGAAATTTCAGTGGTTCCCCCGTCCGGTCAGTATCTATAGCGGCAGGCGGACCCTGGAATGGCGGGAGGCTTCGGGCAAGGGCACTCTTTATAGCTGGACTCTGTCCAACGTCGCCTGGCCCGGACACGCCGAGCG
>CAZBQG010000293.1:0-4858 GCA_964493945.1 uncultured Rhodospirillaceae bacterium | reverse complement strand
AACGGGATTTTGAATCCCGCGCGTCTACCAGTTCCGCCACAGGGGCATCAACCAAAAAGCCGATCTTTGGCCGGGGGCGATCATAACCGGGCGGCCCGGACGGTCAAGTATTTGCCTTGCAGGGCTTAAGCGGGTAGGAGAAGCCATGCTGCGCCGCCTCTATGACTGGACCTTGGAAATGGCCGCCCACCGCCATGCGCTGTGGGTGCTGGCCCTTGTTTCCTTCATCGAAAGTTCGCTCCTTCCCATCCCGCCGGATGTGATGCTCATCCCCATGGTGCTGGCCGCCCCTACCCGGGCCTGGCGCATCGCCGGCGTCTGCACGGCCGCCTCCGTGCTGGGCGGCATGGGGGGGTACGGGATCGGGTTTTTCCTGTTCGATCAGATCGGCCAGCCGATCCTGGATTTCTACCATTACGCCGATGAGTTCCAATCCTTCCGCGCCAAATATAATGACTGGGGCGGCTGGGCCGTGTTCATCTTCGGGCTCACATTTCTGCCCTACAAGGTGATCACCATATTCTCGGGCGTGACGGGACTGGAAATCTGGTCTTTCACCCTGGCCTCGGTGCTGGCCAGGGGCATGCGTTTTTTTGTTGTCGCCTGGCTTCTTTGGAAATTCGGCGCCCCCATCCGGTCCTTCATCGAGGCAAGGCTGGGCCAGCTTTTCGTGCTGTTCACCGTGCTGGTCATCGCCGGGCTGGTGGTGGTCAAGCTTTTGGTTTAGCCATCGTCCTTGATCACCACACCATATTCCCGCTCCGCCGCCTGGCGGGTAATCAATCCTTGGCGCAGATCCATGCGCACCTGTTCCGGGTCCCGCTCCTTGGGGTCGCCCCAACCGCCGCCGCCGCCGGTCTCGACCACCACCGGGGAGCCCGCCGGCACCAAGTGCCGCACGGCGGTCATGGGCCGGTAATCATTTTCCCCCGGATTGCGGAGCAGATAGCGCGCAACGGCGCCGGGCCCGCCGCCCCAGACGCCTAGGGGCGGATGGTCAACCCGCCCGGAGCGGAGAAAGTTCCAGCGCCCCTCGGCCTCATTGAGCACCCTAAGGCTGATCCCCAGACCGCCCCGGTATTTGCCCGCACCGCCTGAATCGGGGCGCAGCTCGCGGGCTTCCACGACCACCGGGTTCTTCATTTCCATACCCTCGATGGAAGCGTTGCGCACATCGCCCTGGCAGGCCGAAACGGTCCCATGTTCGCCGTCCTCGAAGGGCCTGCCGCCCCAGCCGCCCCCTTCCAGGCTTTGCAGCAAAAAACGTGCGCCGCTGCCGGGCAGGGCCCCGAAAAAAGCCACGGCGCCCCCCAAAAGTCCGTGATGGCCGGCGGGGATGCGGTCTTTCATGGCGGGCGCCAGGGCGGCCAGGATGGTATCGACCACAGTCGGGATGATCTGTCCCCATCCGGTCATGGGCCGGGGATTGCGGGCCATCATGATGGAGCCTTCCGGGATGATGGCATCGAGCGCCCCGAACGATCCTTCATTGACCGGTTCATGGGGCGCCGTCAGGGCCTTATAGGCGACGCGCGCGCCGGCATGGGTGCGAGAATTGTAGCCCGCATCCCGCTCCCCGGCCGAGCACGAGAGATCGATGACCATATGCCCGCCATCGACGGTAATGCGGGCATGGAGGCGCAGAGGTTCATCCAGCACCACGCCGTCATTATCGAAAAAGCGCTCGACCTCATAGACGCCGTCGGGGATGGTGTTCACCAGATTGCGGCATTTTTCCTCCGATTCGGAAAAGATGCGCCCGATGGCCGCCAACAAGGTGCCCTGGCCGAATTTCTCCAACAATTCATCCAGCCGGCGCATGGCCAGTCGGCACGAAACGATCTGCGAGCGCATGTCACCCAGGGAGGCTTCCGGATAGCGGATATTATCGGCGATCAGTTTGTTCAAGGTCTGATTCAGCCGGCCGGCTTTGTAGATTTTCAGCTGATCCAGCTGCAAACCTTCCATCCAGGGGTCCCGCGCCTGGGGCCCCGCGCCGAAGCCCGTACTCATGCCCTCCACATCGGTCCAATGGGCGCGCACCATGGCGAAAAACAGCAATTTCAAAAATGCCGGTTATGCTTCCGCCAAAACTTGAAACGCTCTAGCCCATATTTCACTTGTTTATTGAACCCATCGCCGACCCTATCCAAAACCCGGCCTCATTGGAATTATTTTCCCCTTTGGCCACCTGTGAATTTCATGGCACCATGGGGCTCAAGCTCGGGTTTGGAACAGGATGGGGACCGAAAGACATGAACGAAATTCAAAAGGGGGACGGCAGCGGTGCCAGGCTGGCGGTGCTCAACCCGGTAGGCTATCCGCCCAAGATCAGCAAACGGGCACCGGCGCCGCGGTTGGACAGCCTGGATGGCAAGACCGTCTATCTGGTGGATTGCAGGTTCGACGATTCCATCGAGCTTCTTAAAGAGGTCAAGGACTGGTTCGCCGAATTCATGCCCGGCGTCCAATCCCGCATCATCTCCCTTACCAATGTCTATCAGAAAGATGACCCCGAAACCTGGAAGGAGATCAAGGCCAACGGCCATGCTGCCATTGTCGGCGTCGGCCACTGATCCACCTGCGCGCCTGCCGTGAGCACGCACGCCATTACCATTGAAGCCGAATACGGGGTCCCCACCGTCGCCCTGCATACCAATATTTTTGCCAATGTGGTCAATTCGGTGACTCGGGTGAAGGGCATGCCAGAAGCGCCCAGCGCCTTCGTGCCCCAACCGGTCATGGGCAAATCCCAGGCCGAACTAAAGGCCTATGTGCATGGCAAGGACCCGGTCAGCGGGCGGGCCTTCATGCAAGAAGTGGTGGAAGGGCTGACCCAGGGTCTGGGGGCGGGTGACGTCACCGCCGACCGTTCCACGCCGCGCCTCACCGATGCCGATAACGAGGACGCGCTGCACCAGCTTTTTTTGGAAAATCACTGGACCGACACGCTGCCCATTATCCTGCCCACCGAAGAACGGGTGGCCCGGATGCTGGCCGGCACATCTCATGCGCCCGACGAAGTGGTGGGAAGGATGCAGCCCACACATAACCGGGGCCTTTGGGAATATACCGTTGAAAAAGTCGCCGTGAACGCGGTCATGGCCGGCGCCCGTCCGGAATATTTCCCGGCCATCCTGGCGCTGGCCTCATCAGGGGTTTCGGCCCGGGGCTCCACGTCCAGCTCGGCCGCCGCCATGGTCATGGCCAACGGACCCATGCGCAAGGAACTGGACATGAATTGGGGCACCGGCGCCATGGGGCCCTTCAACCATGCCAACGCCACCATCGGGCGGGCCTATGGGTTGTTGTCGCAAAATCTGCAGGGCGGCTCGGTGCCGGGCGAAACCTTTCTGGGATCGCAAGGCAATAATTATTGCTACAACTCCATCACCTTCGCCGAAAACGAAGAGCGCAGCCCGTGGGAGCCCTTCCATGTGCAGAAGGGATTTAAGGCCGAAGATTCGACTGTCTCCATCTTCATCGGTTGCCGGTCCAGCTCTTTCTGTCTGGGTCTGCGCGAAACCCATTGGCGTGAACATGTACAAGGCATGCTGACCGGCATCGATGCCACCACGCCGCCGGTCTTTATGCTCGATCCCATCACGGCCAGGCAATTCGTCGAGCGGGGCGGCTTCGATGCCAAGGAAAAGCTGATCCAATGGGCCTATGACAATGCGCGCATGAAGGCTAAGGAATATTGGGACCTGCAATTGGTGCAAAACTATCTTTTACCCCGTGCCACCTTCGGAGAAGAGCCTTTTGCTTCCAAACTGAAGGCGGACCCGGACGAGATGATCCCTATCTTCCGCCAAGAAGACATCGATGTGGTGGTGGTCGGCGGCGAGACCAACGGCTATTGGCAAATTCAGGGGGCCGGCCACCGAGGTACTTACTCGGTCGATGAATGGCGTTAGGGGGGCGGCCTCTAATCTGGTCTCTCATATTTCCTGCCCAGCGCCATCCAAATGGCGATGAGCGAATAAAGGGCGATCCCCGCCAACGTATAAAGTGACGGTCTCAGCCGGCCGTCCAAAAATTGCACGCAAAAGACCAATGAAGGCCCCAGCGCCAGGAGGATCCAGACGCTGAGGGCCGAGGTGCGGGCAACGCCGATCTGCAGCATATAAAGCGGTGCCACGATCAGGCATAAGGCCGCCACGCCAAGCAAACCCAAGTCCCGGCCCGTGGGCAGGGCGGAGGCATCATCCAAACCCACGGCGGCGCCTGAAATAACGATGATGGCGATGAAGCGGACGGCGAGGACGGCCTCGGGTCCGACGCCTTTTTGGTTCATGCGCCGGGTGCCTTCGGTAGCCAGGGCGATGAAAGTGCCGCTGGCGAAGGCCAGACCCAGCCCCAGCATATTTTCCTCCAACCCCCGGTTGCTAAGTCCGGTCAATCCCCACAAGACCATGGCCGCCAGATACAAAAGCACCAACAACAAACCGGCCGTCAGAAACCGCTCCCGCCGGCTGGGCGCACCGGCGCCGGCGATGGGCACGCCGATCACGGCCAGGCCCATCAGGCTGACCGATGCGAACCCCGAATGGAGGGTGTTGACCACGGCGGGCTCCAGAGATTTGAGGGCCAGGAAATAAGACAACCAAGCCGCCGCTGTTGCCAGATTAGCGGCGAATGTCTCTTTCCAGGCCTGGCCCACCAGACGCCATTGGCCGGGCATGCGCGCCTGCACGAATATGGAGAACAGGATCAGGGCTAGGGAAAAGCTGATCAGCACGATCCCGAAAAAGTCGGCCTTCTGGAAAAGGCCCGCGAACCACACATCGCGGAACCCCGCAGACAGGACAAAGATCAATATATAAACGACGCCCGAATTCACGCGCTGTCTCCCAGG
>CAZBQG010000292.1:0-4863 GCA_964493945.1 uncultured Rhodospirillaceae bacterium | reverse complement strand
CATGATCATTGCTGCCGTGAAAAGAGGGTGCCAAGCGTTAGACTCCATCCACTAGAACCAGAACTAGCACCCTCCCTGCCCCGCGTCCTTGTCCTGACGCGTGATGACCGGCGCGGCAAGGAATTGTCCAGCGCCCTTACCAACCGGTTCGATCTTTCCATATTCGCCGATCTGGGCGCCGCCCGTGACGCCATAGGGACGGTCCAGCCCGAAGTGGTCCTGGCCGAGGCCGATTTGATGCGCACGGGAAAGGCCGACTGTCTGCAACCGGCGGGTGGAGATTCGGCTTCCCCTGCGCCGGGCCTGATCTTTATCGCCAAGCAGGACGAAAGCCTGAACGATCTTTTGACCCAGTTCGGAAAAGACTGCCGCTATCTGAGATGGCCCATCACCTCCCGAGCACTGATCCAGACCATTTCCGAACTGCTCAGTGAGACGGCTGAAAAAGCCTGGGAGCATTTGCCTGAAATCGTCAAAAAGCCGCTGACCATGACGGTCCAGGAATATCAGTCCATCGCAACCCAGATCGAAAATGGCGAACCGATCGATTACAACACGGCCGCCGAAAGCTGCTCCCCCCTGATCGATGCGATCCATGCCGACACCCACCATTCCATTCTCAAATCGGTCCAGTCCCATCACAATTACACCTATGTTCATTCCATGCGGGTGGCCACCCTGCTCACCCTTTTCGGCTGCGGTATCGGTATCGACGGCAAGGATTTGCTGATCCTTTCCACCGGCGGGCTTTTGCATGATGTGGGCAAGCTGGTCACACCTTCGAACATCCTGGACAAGCCAGGAAAACTGTCGGAAGAGGAATGGCCCGTCATGCGCGACCATGTGGTCCAATCGGGCATGTTGCTGGACGATAATGACGATATGACCCGTGGGGCGCGCATCATCGCCGAACAGCATCACGAGAAACTGGACGGCACCGGCTATCCCAAGGGCCTCAAGGGCGGCGAATTGAACGAATTGGCCAGAATGTCGGCGATCACGGATCTTTTTGGCGCCCTGTCCGACCGGCGCACCTATAAGCCGGCCTTTCCGGCGGAGAAAGCCTTCGAGATTCTGGAAAGCATGGGAGGCGCCCTCGATCAGAATCTGCTGGCCGTTTTCAGATCCATCTTCACTTCGAGCGGCCATGGGGAGCAGTGAAGGGAATGGCTGATACACCGCGCACGGAAGAGGAACGGAGAAAATTGGAAAGGCGGGTCAATCCGTCTGAAGAGGATTTCACCGGCGACAAACGGGTGAACCACTCGCGCCGCGACTATCACGACCGGCGTCAGGACAGCAAATGGCGTTTCTCCTGGCTGCGTAACGCCCTGAAGGCCGTTTTGAGGGACTGAGGCAAGTCCGACAATAAAGCACTGATAACGGGCGTCACCGGGCAGGACGGTGCCTATCTGGCCGAATTCCTGCTGGCCAAGGGCTATGAGGTGCACGGCGTGAAGCGCCGCTCCTCGTCGCTCAATACGGGCCGGGTCGATCACCTTTACCAAGACCCCCACGAAGAGGATGTGAAATTCGTCCTTCATTTCGGCGATATGACCGATGCCACCAATCTGATCCGCCTGGTGCAGCAGGTGCAGCCCACGGAAATCTATAATCTTGCCGCCCAAAGCCATGTCCAGGTGAGCTTCGAGACGCCCGAATACACGGCCAACACGGATGCTTTGGGGACGCTTAGACTGCTGGAAGCCATGCGCATCCTGGGTCTGGAAAAAACCACCCGCTTTTATCAAGCCTCTACTTCCAAACTTTATGGTGATGCGGTGGAGCAGCCGCAAAGCGAAACCACCCCCTTTCAGCCCCGCAGCCCCTATGCGACGGCCAAGCTTTACGCCTATTGGATGTGCGTGAACTACCGCCAGGCTTATGACATGCATGCCTCCAACGGCATCCTGTTCAACCATGAAAACCCGATCCGGGACGAGACCTTCGTTACCCGCAAGATCACCCGCGCCACCCTGCGGATCGCCCCCCGCATACATGTTCGGGGGGACAGCCCCCGGTGGCCCCCCGGTGCGTTGGGAAGGCTTGACGATGCGCCGGCATCGCCCGCGCCTGCCCTCCTGCCGAGGAAGCGGGAAAGAAGATCACAATGGGTGTTTATTTATGAAGGTTGGTATTACTCCGCCGCCGCCACCTGGGAAGCCGCCTCGGCCCTGGCCCGGTTGTTCATCAGCCGGGTGACCAGAAGCGCCGTGGTCAAGGAAAGCATCATCAGCCCCGCCGCCGCAACGAAAACCAATTCAGGCCGGCCCATGTCGATAGCCCAGCCAAAGGTCACGGGTGCCGCAGCACCTCCGACGCCGGCTCCGGTAAAGACAAAGCCGAAGGCGCGCCCGGACGAGCCTTTGGGCGTCGCCGAACGGACCATCAGATCACGGGAAGGATAGATCATGCCCAGCATGAAGCCGCCAACCACAAACCCGCCGATGAGCACCACCAGGGGCAGCGTCATATAGGCAATGGCCAGCAGCACCAAGGCCGAACAAAGAAAACCCACCGCCGCCACCGCATCCAGACGGCCTACCTTGTCGGCCACATAACCGCCCACCAGAATGCCCACCGAGGAGCCGGCCAACCAGCCGGTCAGGGCCATATTGGCCGATACCAGTTCCAGCCCCCTGAGCGTCATCAGAGCGCTGGGTGAAAAGGCCTGCACCGCACTGATGATCATGGAGCTGAATATCATGAACATGAACATCATCAGAATGGCCGGCGAGAAGATCACCGACAAACCGGCAACAGATGCGGCCTGCTTGGCTGAGCCAGGGGCCTTAGAGGGCTCCGCTTTTGACTTGGCCTGGGCGGTAGGCAGCAGGTGGCGCTGGGCGAACAGGAACAGAGCCAGCACCAGGCCCGAAAGGGTCACGCTGGCCACCGCCACCCGCCAATCCCAAAGTGACGCCAGCAAGGTCATCATCACCGGCGCCGCGACCCATCCCAGATTGCCGCAGAAGGTATGCACCGCATAGGCCCGCCCCAACCGGCTGGGCGCGATGCGCTCACCAAGGACGGCATAATCGGACGGATGAAAGGTGCTGTTGCCGAGCCCCGCAAACATGGCCAGTAAGACCAAAACCCAATAACTATCCGCCAGGCTCATCAGACCGATGGCGCAGGAATAAAAGATCAGCCCGCCGATGATGAAACGCCTGGGGCCATAACGGTCGACCAGAATACCCATGGGATACTGGCACGAGCCCGAAACTATAGCGAAAGCCGTGAGGACACTGCCCAGGGCCACATAGCTCAACCCCATATCCAGAATAATCAGCGGAAACAGGGGCGGCAAAACCAATGTATAGAAATGACTGTAAAAATGCCCGGCACAGATCAGGCTCAGGATTTTGCGCTCGTCCCGGCGCTTAGTAGTCTGTTCCGTCATACTCCGGCCCTTTCTCTGGGATCGATCGGCAAAAGGCCGGCCAAATCCAGCATTTCCTCTGCCGCCGCCGCCGCCGACAATAACATCCCCTCGCCGCGCCGGGGGCCGATGAGCTGCAACCCCACGGGCAATCCCGCCTCGGTGAATCCGCAAGGGAGGGAGATGGCCGGGCAGCCGGTCAAAGTCAAGGCGAAGGTGATGGCGAACCAATCGATATAGCTTTCCATTTTCTGCCCGTTGATCTCGTCCATATAGCGCATCTCCACATCGAAAGGCGGCACCTGGGTCACGGGGCAGGCAAGCAGGTCATATTCCTGGAAAAACTCCCCCATGCGCCGGATCAGCGCTCCCCGGGCCAGCTCGGCCATGCCGATTTCCTGGGCGGTGAGTTTTAATCCCTTTTCGATATTCCACACCACTTCGGGCTTAAGCTCATCGCGATGCTCGGCCAGCAGCCGGCCCACACCGGCGGCGTAACCGCCCGCCCGCAGCGTCTGGAAGGTTTCGGGCGCGCCGCTGAAATCGGGACAGGCCTCTGCCACCTCGCATCCCAATTCGGCGAATCGGGCCGCCGCGGCTCCGCAGATATCCGCCACCTCGGGCACCACCGGCACGATACCCAAATCCCGGCTGAACCCCATGCGGGCCGGCGGCTTGGGGTTGAGGGCGGCATCCAGAAATGATTCCGCCGGTGCTTCCAGGGCCAGGGGATCGTCAACATGGGCGCCGCACATGGCATCCAACATGAGGGCCACGTCACCCACATTGCGCCCCATGGGGCCAATCACGGGGAGCGCATTAAAGGGCACTTCGGCGCTCCTGGCTATGCGCCCCGGGCTGGGCCTGAGCCCGACGACGGAACAGAAGGCAGCCGGTATGCGCAAGGAACCGCCGAGATCAGAACCGCTGGCCAGCCAGACCTGACCGCTGGTCAGGGCCACCGCCGAGCCACCCGATGATCCGCCGCAGGTCTTGCGCATGTCCCACGGATTGAGGGTTTTGCCAAACACTTCGTTAAAGGTATTGGCGCCGGCACCGAATTCGGGCGTGTTGGATTTAGCCAGGACTATCGCGCCATTGGCCTCCAGGCGCTCGACGCAGATGTCCGATTTCTCCGGCACGTGATCGGCGAAGATTGGCGAGCCATAGGTGGTGCGTACGCCGGCCACGTCCTGCAAATCCTTGACCGCGATGGGCAGGCCGGCCAGTAAGGAACGTTTGTCAATTTTTTCCGCTGCCGCCAGAGCGCGCTCGGTACAAAGCGTCGGCAGGGCATTGAGCACCCCATCCACCTCCCCAATGCGGGTCTGCGCCTCGGCGATCAATTCGGCCGGGCTGACTTTCCCCTGGTTTAGAAGTTTCACCGCCTGGCGGGCGGTCATTTGGCAGGCACTGCTCATATCGTTTGGGGCTGACATAGATAAGCTCGAAGTATTCACATTTTGTCCCATGCCATCAAA
>CAZBQG010000291.1:0-4876 GCA_964493945.1 uncultured Rhodospirillaceae bacterium | reverse complement strand
ATTGGGCACCTGAGCTTGATCAAATCGCCAAATTGAGGCTGTCGCATCACCGATCGGCGAAAATTCTTTCCTTCGGTAACGAAAAATGGCTACTTTGGCGACCAAGTGAAGGTCATCTGGGAAATGTCGGTTAAAACTAATAAAGCAGGGATCAAAAGAGCTGCGATAAGGCCAGCCAGCAAAATCTTTTTCACAGTGTTGGTGCTGGTAACCTTTATTGGGCCCCTCTCGCTACATTTGTTCTTCCCGTCGACGCCCGCTGTTAAAGCCGACTTTGGTGTGGACGATTCCCTGGCCCAATTCACCGTTAGCGCACCCATGTTCGTCATGGCTTTCATGACCTTGGTTTTCGGATCCCTTGCCGATCGATTGGGCAGAAGGAGGGTACTGATTTGGGGCATCCTGCTTTTTTCCCTCGGCGGCGCTCTTTCAGCGGCTGCGGGAACCATCTGGGTCCTTATCGCCGGGCGCCTCGTTCAGGCGGCGGGCGGCGCATGCGGTACGGCATTGGCGCGAGTGATCGCCCGAGACGTCTACGGGGCGGACCGACTGGTCCGGGCTATCGCCTATCTGACAATGGGCTATTCGCTGGGACCGATCATCGCGCCACCTATCGGCGGCTTTATGGTCGAGATGTCTGGATGGAGGAGCGTCCTGATCCTGGCATCGGTCGCCGGCCTCGTGATTGCCGGGCTGGTCTATTTCGTCATCGCAGAGACGCAGGAAGAAGGCGAGCCGGGATACCAGCCCCGATCCTTCTTGGCCGATTATTTCTTGCTCTTCCGGAATATCCGATTCTCAAGCTTGGTCGTGCAGGTGGCATCGAGTACCGGATCCTTCTTTGCATTGGCGACCGGCGCCGCTTTTATCATGATCGAATATTTGGGACGACCAGCCTCGGAATACGGTCTTTACTTTCCCTTGATGCCAGGCGGATACCTTCTGGGCAACTTCGTGTCCAGCCGCCTTGGCGCACGCGTCTCCATCGAGACCATGGTGTTCGCATCGAGCGGTGTTATGATGGCAGCAATGGCCGGCTTTGCCATGCTAACCTTCGCCGGTCTTGTTTCCCCTTTGACCCTCTTCGTGCCGGGCTGCCTGCTCACTTTCGGGCAAGGGATGAGCACGCCGTACGCCCAGGCGGGCCTATTGCGCGTCCCTCCCAACTTAACCGGCACTGCTAGCGGTGTGGGTTCCTTTGCCGGGATGATGGGAGGCGCCGTGTTGAGCCAAGTCTACGGTTTCGTGGCCGATGGTACACCCATCCCCCTAGCCGTGATCGTCGCAGTTGCTACGCTAATGGCCTTTGCAGCCGCCGCAGTGCCATTTTACCTTAAAACCCGTTCAGCATAAGCAGACGTTGAGAGGCCGAAGGTCCGGTGCTGAGGGTAAAGCGGATTTAATGTTGCTGGATCTTGGCCGCAACGATGTGGGCCGGGCGGCCAAGGTGGGCACGATCCAGGTCACGGATCAGATGGAAATCGAACATTATTCCCATGTCATGCATATCGTCTCCAACGTGGAGGGCGAAATCGATACACAATTTGATGCCATCGATGCCCTGTTCATGGGTTTTCCGGCGGGCACGGTTTCGGGTGCCCCAAGGTGCGGGCCATGAAGATCATTGAAGAGCTGGAAGAAAGCCGGCGCGGCATCTATGCCGGCTGCATCGGCTATTTCGGGGCCAATGGGGATATGGACAGTTGCATCGCGCTACGCACCGCCATACTCAAAGATGGCATGATTTATATCCAGGCCGGCAGCGGCGTGATCGCCGACAGCGATCCGGAATACGAATACCAGGAAAGCCGCAACAAGGCCATGGCCCTCATGCGCGCCGCAAGGGAAGCGGCCGGCATGGGGGAGTAGAAGACAAGGTTCCTTGATGTCCGCTTATGGTAATAGCCGAGGTTTTCTCTCCCGCTTTCGGCTGATGCCGCGGCGGGATTTTGTTTTTCGGTTTGTTGTTTCGGTATTTGGCATGAAAATATCTTCAGTCGATTTTCGCGTCGGCGGGGCGCGGCGGGAAAATCTCGATATGCTCTTGGTCAATATCGACATCCAACAGAACGCACGCCCCATTGGCAACGGCCTCTACGGCCCGTTCGAAAGCCGCCTCTAGTGCCGGGCGGTCTGAAACCGGGCCGAGCGCATCGAAACCGTTGGCCCGCGCGATACCGGCAATGTCGGGATTTGGATCATCAATGGAAATGCCGGTTGTTTTGTTCTCAGGCGGGCGGGCGCGTTTCAAGGCCACGCCTTCTTGCAGTACCTCATCGGCATAATAGCTGTGATTATTAGCAACAACCACCAACAGCGGAATGCGGTATTTGGCGGCCGTCCACAAGGCGTTACCGGCCATCAGGAAATCGCCGTCGCCGATCACCATGACCGGCAGGCAGTCCGGATGATGATCGCGGAGCGCCAGTGCCGCGCCGACGGCAAGGCCTGGCCCGGCCCCCAACCCACCACCGCCATTGTCGCCAAGATAAGCCAAGGGATGATCATAGCGGTTATGGTTCATCGGCCAACGGATCGGCCGGTTGATCAAGCATACCTTTCGCGGCCCGCAATACTGGTTAAAAACGGCGGAAATATCCGTGGCACCGAGCCGCCCGTTTTCGTGTCCCGCGCCATCGGCGGGCGCGGCCCTTTTCTCCAGTGCCTGCACCCCGCCTTCCGGGAAGTGGGGCAGGAGCGCGCGGACCAGGTCCCCGGGCAGAGCGGCGATCCGAATATCGGCGGGGGCGAGGCCGTAATAGTCCGCACTCCATCCGTTGCTGATCTGATGCTCCATCGAGCAACTGATGATCGGCGGCGGCTCATTGCCTGGCCGCCACACCGTTTTTGGGGTGCCGGCCAGGTCTCGCCAGTCAAGGCTGAGGATCGCATCGCTCTTCTGGATGACGTTGAGGGCCTCGCCCCAAAAATGAAACCCGGCCTCGGACACGTGCAACGGGTGAGAAGTCGGAAAGCCGACACCGGCGCCGACCGATGTAAACACGCGCGCCCCCAACGCTTCGGCCAGCCTCACCCGTTCCGCCCATTGGGCTTTGCTCCGTGATACCCGTCCGCACAATATCACTGGCCGTTTGGCCGACCGGAGGATTTCGGTGGTCCGCGCCAGGTCCGCTTCGGCCGGTGCCGGCGGATTGGGGAATGTATAGCGGGCTGGGTCATAGGTCTCTGGCCAGTTATCGAGCGGGTCTTCCTGCAAGGACGCATCGAGGTTGATGAAGACAGGCGCCGTCGGTTCAGTCCGCGTGATCATCGCCGCGCGGCGTATGGTTTCCACCGCCGCCTCGACCGATGCCGGCTGATCATCCCATTTAGTGTAATTTCGCACCAATGCGCCGTGATCTGCGGTGGTATGAATCCAATCGACCCACGGCCGCCTCATGGCTGCATCGGTCGGGCCGGTGGCACCGAAAACGAGCATCGGGTAACGGCCGCACCAAGCGTTGAAAATTGCCATCGCGCCATGCATCAAGCCGACATTGGCGTGCAGCGCAACGGCGAGGGGCTCCCCGGTGACCATGGCATAACCATGGGCGAGGGCGACCGCATTTTCTTCGTGCAGGCACATGATAATCTGCGGTCTCTCGTTGCTGAGGAAATTAACCACGCTGTCATGGAGACCCCGGTAGCTGCCGCCGGGGGTTAAGACCAGATAGGGCACACCGGTCTCACGCAGCGCCGCCGCCATGACGTCACTGCCCCAGACGGGTTCATTTCCCCCCTTGGAATCGGCCAATCTGGAGACCCCCGTTCAGGTTACCGAGGCGAGGAAGTCGGCAAGCGCCCGGTTGAACGCCTCCGGGTTTTCCATGTTCGCGTTATGCGCGCCGGGATCGATTTCCATATAACGGCGCCAGGGATGGCGTCTGCGATTTTTTTTGCCTCGGCGGGGGTGGTCCCGGGGTCCTGGACTCCGACGATGACGATGACCGGCAGGTCAATTTCTCCCGACCGGTCGAGATAGTCGAGATCTCGAATGGCGGCGGCGCAACCGGCATAATCTTGCGTTTGCGTGGCCAAGATCATCTCGCGGGATTTGTCGATCGCCGGGCCGCCATTAGCGAGGCAGGTTTCAGTAAACCAACGGGACATATTGCCCTCAATAACGCTCTCCATGCCATGATCCAGAACGGCCTGAATAGGTTCGCCAAACTGCTGCCGCCCGACTTCAGGAATTTTTGCGTTCGATGAACAGATGGACAGGCTCAAGAATCGCTCGCCTTGATTGATTCCCAGGCCCTGCGCCGTCATCGCGCCCAAGGAGGTGCCGATGAAATGACATTTATCGATGTCATGGGCATCCATCAACGGCAAGGCATCGGCCCCAAGATCCGCAAAGCTGTACGCGCCGGGGCTTGCCGCGCTTTTGCCGTGGCTGAGTGTATCATAGCGGAGGCACCGGTAGTCAGAGGCCAAGGCCGCGACTTGGTCATTCCAAATACGGTGATCGCAGGCCAGCGAATAGCTGAACATCAGCCACGGTCCTTCCGCCGCCCCTTCGAGTTGGCAATAAAGCCTCTGGCCATTCACGGACATTTCCATGGCATGGGCTACCGGCTTCCGTGACGCCTTATGGTTAACGCTAATCACCCTCGACCCCCAGTTCCTCCCAATCGGCTGCCGATGATAGCCGAAGATTGCACCTCGGCAAAGCGGGGGTCGGATTCCGGTGCAGTGGACGGCTCCTCCCCCCGCCAGCATCTAGGTGCCAGAATGGTGGCTCCAGATGCACTGCGTTTTAGTCTGCTCATGGATAAAAACGACAGTTCTGGACCACCAAGAATGAAAGCCGCTCTCCCCAAGCTACGGGCATTTGGTGCTTTCGGTTGCGAGCCATTGTATGACAAAGAGCTTCGTC
>CAZBQG010000290.1:0-4886 GCA_964493945.1 uncultured Rhodospirillaceae bacterium | reverse complement strand
AAAGCATCATCAAGTGAAATCCTGAATGAATAATTAATGGGTCCTGAGCCTAGTTCAGCCGGCACTACCACCGGAGTCCCCGTTACTCTCAACTCTTTCTATCACATTGCAATTGACAACAAGGAGAGCACTTGCTTCGCCGGCCAGCCTTGTATATATAGGGCGCCTCTTGCCACGGGAGCCAGATGATGAAAAAAGATATTCACCCTGATTATCACGAAATCAATATCGTGATGACCGACGGAACCAGCTTCACCACCCGCTCCACCTATGGAGAGCCGGGCGAAACATTGAAGTTGGATATTGATCCCAAGACCCACCCGGCCTGGACCGGGGAACATCGGCTGGTGGATAGCGGCGGTCAAGTGGCCAAATTCAACAAACGCTTCCAGAATTTGGGGCTGAAAAGCTAACCAGCCGTACTGGGCGGGCGTTCTTCTTCCCCAAAAACCTCATCCGATCCAAGGATTAATCCACGCCCCGCTTGCGTAAAGGAGGGGCGTAATTGCTATCGGCTGGGCGGTCAGCTGATTTATTTTCCAGGTACTTGATTTATCGGCTCGGGGATCCGCTTTGGGTAATTTAATTATAATCTTCGCGGTCCGATAAACAATGATAGACTAAAAGAGGGTTGCGTATCATTCAGGCCTTTAGGACCTGGGTTGGCGCTGTGCGGGTTTCCGGGGGTAGCTCTTGGCCACGACGACAACTTATGAAGTGTATATCCGCGGGAAAGGCGGCTGGAACCTGCATAGCAGCGTGCCGTCCGACGAACGCGACGGCGCCGTAGAGGAGGCCAAGACGCTGTCGGATTCCCCGGGCATGACTGCCGTCAGGGTCGTGCGCAACGATTACAACATGTCTTCCGGCGAAACCAAGGAAAGTGTCGCCTATTCAAAAGGGAGCCAGGATGATTTTGGCTCCGCCGCCTCCGCCAACGCGGACACGGGAGGCCGCCGGGCAGCCCGCGCCCAACCGGCCCAGGCTCAGGCCCAGCAACAAGCCAAAGCCCAGGCCCAAAAACGCAAACTGAGAATCTTTACCAAACTTTTCGGTCTGGCCTTTGTCGGGTTCGTTGTCGCCATTTTGATCACCTGGGTGGTCACCGCCGCCATGGAATCCATACCGACAATTAAGCGCTTCCTGGGATCAAACGCCACGGACGTCCAGATCTGGGTGTTCCTGATCGCCTTTGTCGGCAGCTTCGCTAGCTCCGCCTACGCCTTCATTTCCAAGGAGGAATTGGAGAAACTGGACCGCAAGGCCGACAAGTTCGCTAATGAAGGTAAAAAGAAAATGCAAAAGGCGATAGCCCCGGCCCCTCCCACCAAGGCGAAGAAAAAGGCCCTTGCAAGGGAAGCGGCGAAACGCTCGGCCGACCGCGCCGCCCAGGCCATGCAGGCCGAAAAACAGGCAGCGCTGGAAGAAGAAAAGGTAGCCCAGGCCGATGCCGCAAAATCGGCCCTGGATGCTGCCATGGACCTGGCCAAGCAGGAAGATGCGGCGCGCATGCAGGCCGAACTGGACGCCGCCGCCGGTCTCGAGACGCAAGATGAAGGCGAAGAGCCTGATCAAAATGAGCCCGAAAAGCCCGAACTGGGCGCCCCCGCCGAGGCCATGAAGATGGAGCTTATGACCTTCCTCAGCAGTGGATTGCAAGAGGTGGCCAAGACCAATCCCAAGCTCGATGCCTTCAACAAGTTCGGCGTAAATCTTTACCTGGCAGGCGCCTGTGAACGCATGGGTCTGGAACAGGGATTGAGCGACACAGAGGTGATCAGCATTCTGACTGACAGCGTGGAAGTGCTGGGCACCAAGCGCGATCAGGCCGAACGGTTTGCCAGCGCCTATGACAGTTATCTGCTGGATCCCAAATATCTAGGCATGATTGAGGCCGGGCGCGGCGCCACGGAGGCGAATCTCAGCGGCAACCCGGAAGCCCCGAAGCAGCTGGATAATGCCCTCAAATCATGGAGCGCGCCCAAGGGAGACGAGCCTTCCTCTTCGGGCACCATCGCCGTTTTGTTTACCGATATCGTCGGCTCCACGGCCATGACCCAAACCCATGGCGACGCGGCCGCCCAGGAAGTGGTGCGCACCCATAACCGTATCGTGCGCGCGGCACTGACCACCTATCAGGGGCGCGAAGTCAAACATACCGGCGACGGCATCATGGCGTCTTTTGCCAACACCGCCCAGGCCGTGGAAGCCGGCATCTATATCCAGCGCAAGGTTGCGTCTTCCAAAGCGACCAATCCGGCCGTCCCGCTGGGCGTGAAAATCGGCATCAATGCGGGTGAGCCCATCGTCGAGGATGACGATCTTTTCGGAACCACCGTGCAACTGTCCGCGCGCATCGTGGATAAGGCGGCCATCGGACAGGTTATGGTGTCCGGTGTGGTGCGCTCCATCTGCCAGGGAAAGGCGTTTGTTTTCGCCGACCGGGGTACGCGCGAAATGAAAGGGTTCGCCGACCCCATTCAGCTTTTCGAAGCGGTTTGGGATACGGGCGGCGCACAGGCGGCCCAACCGGCGCCCGCAGCCGCGCCCCAAATCGCCGCCGTCTCGACCGGCGAAATGTCCTGACCCGGAAGAATCGTTACCAAAAAAAATTTGGGCACAAAAAAAATTGGGGCACCTTTTCGGCTGCCCCAATACTTAAAAATCCCCGTTAAACTTGCCACTTCCTCGTAACAACGGCAAAACTTTACCCACAGTAAGATGGGGGGGTCAAGGACCGTTTTTACTTTTTTCGTGAAAAGTTCAAAAAAAATGCCGCCTCCGAAGAGGCGGCAAAAAGTTTAACAGGGAGGCGTCAAAGAGGTTCGAACGGCCGAGACAATTTAGCCATCCGATCTCATCGATCACCAAAAAATATAACCCTTTTGGATTAATAGAGTATTAAGCCCCTAAGCTTCATGTTTTAAACACAGATTCAGCACCGCGACGGGCTTTTTCCTTGGCGTTAATCTGTTCGCGGGCGCGCTGGATTTCCAATTCCAACCCGGCGATATATTCGCCCAGAGCCTCGATGGACATGATTTCCATATCTATCGGTTTCTCGATTTTCTTTGGCGGTTCCAGATCATCGGTATCCATGCCCCTGCCTCCTGGCTATTTATGCCTTCTTGTCGCCTGGGTGCGAACATACTAAACCTGCACCACCCACGCCAAGAGGAGAGAATTCATGCCGAGTGACCTGCCCCAGACCATGACCTGTATCGAAATTCCCGAACCGGGCGGGCCCGACGCGCTGATACCGGGGACCAGACCCCTGCCTCCGCCCGGAGATGGCGAAATCCTGCTTAAGGTGGAAGCCGCGGCGATCAACCGGCCTGATCTGATGCAGCGCGCCGGTCATTATCCGCCGCCCCCCGGCGCCAGCGATATTCCGGGCCTCGATGTGGCCGGAACCGTAGCGGAACTGGGCCCGGGGGTGGAGAATTGGAAAGAGGGCGATCAGGTCACTGCCCTGGTCAGCGGCGGTGGATATGCGGAATATTGTGCGGTTCCCGCTCCCCAGGCCCTGCCCTTCCCAAAGGGCATGGAGGCCTTGGAGGCGGCGGCGATCCCGGAGACCTTTTTCACCGTCTGGACAAATTTGTTTCTCCGTGGGGGCCTGCAAGCGGGTGAAACGGCGCTGATCCATGGTGGGGCCAGCGGCATCGGCACGGCGGCCATTGCGCTGGCCGCCAACCTGGGCAGCCGGGTGATCGCCACGGCCGGAACGGATGAGAAATGCCAGGCCTGCAGGGATTTGGGTGCCGAGCTGGCAATCAATTACAAAGAAAAAGATTTTGCCGAGGAGGTAAAAAGCTTCACCGGCGGAGAAGGCGTCCAGGTGATCCTGGATATGGTCGCGGGCGATTATTTGAAACGCAACATCGATTGCCTGGCGGTGGATGGAAGGTTGTCGATCATCGCCGCCCTGGGTGGCGCGAAAAGTGAAATCAATCTGAGCAGAATCATGCAAAAGCGCATTACGCTAACCGGCTCCACCTTGCGGCCCCGCTCGGTCGCCTTCAAGGGAGAAGTGGCGGCGGCCTTGCTGGAAAAAGCATGGCCATTGCTGGATGACGGGCGCATCAAGCCGGTCATTCACGCAACATTCCCTCTCAGCCAGGCCAATGAAGCCCATCGCATGCTGGAAGAGGGAAGCCATGTGGGCAAGATCGTTCTCAAGGTGACCGGATAGGAACCCGTTTGACCGGCGCACCCCAGCGATAGTATATTGGCATTCAAACTTGTTAGCGATGAATTCTGATCGCTGAGCTCACCGAATAAGGAAAAAGAAAATGGCGCAGCCTCTTATGCCCAAGGCGACCGCTGTTTGGTTGGTCGATAACACGGCGCTGACCTTTGAACAGATCGCCGATTTTTGTGGTCTGCATAATCTGGAAGTCCAGGCCATCGCCGACGGCGAGGTGGCACCGGGCATGCAGGGGCTGGACCCCATTGCCAACGGACAATTGACCAAGGAAGAAGTCGAGAAATGCGAAGCGGACCAGACGGCGCAGATGGAAATGGCCAAGCCTTCGGTTCCCATGCCCAAGGTACGGCCCAAGGGTGCCCGCTATACGCCCATATCCAAACGCCAGGACAGGCCGGATGCAATTTCATGGCTGCTCAGGACCTACCCTGAATTGAGCGATGCCCAGATCAGCCGGCTTATCGGCAGCACCAAGCAAACGATCAATTCGGTGCGCGAAAAGACCCACCGAAACCAGCAAAATATCAAACCCCAAAGCCCCATCTATTTGGGTCTGTGCACGGCACCGGATTTGGAAAAGATGGTAAATATCGCCCGCGCCCGCGCCGGCACGGGCCGGGCAGCTAGGGTCAGGGCTCATTAATTCAGATAGAAGATAACAATAGCGGCAATGCAT
>CAZBQG010000289.1:0-4890 GCA_964493945.1 uncultured Rhodospirillaceae bacterium | reverse complement strand
CTCGGCTGTGCACTCAAATCAGCCAAAATTTACCGGTTGATGGGGGTGTCCAAATGTCTCCAGACCGAAATCTCTGATCAATTTGCGGGTTGGCGAGATCGGTTTGTTGGTACAAATACCAAGCTTGTAGCCTTGAGCGTGCAGCCACTCGACAGCCTGGCGGGCACCTGGATACAGCTTGCAGTGGGTCTTGCTGATGGGCTCGTGCAAGTCCCGGAACAGATGCAAAAGAGGCCGAATTTCATTGTCTCCGACCGGTGCGCCCACGGTCTCGAAGGCATTGGTGATAAAATTTCCGCCGCCTTCGGACATCAGGGGAATGACCTCCACCGCCGTCAATTCCCGCTGACCCCGGCTGGCGAGCAGCCGGTTCAGGGCCAGATGGATACCCCCCACGCTATCGGCCAGGGCCCCGTCCAGATCGAAGATGACCGTATCGATTGGGGTATCCAAAGGGATCAATCCGCCAAATCGGCGAGCCGGGCGGAAAGCTCGTCGAAATGCCCGATCATCCGGTCCGCTCTCAAATCTTCCGGCGGGCAATTGGCATAACCGAAGGTAACGGCGATGGAGCGCACATTAGAGGCATGGGCACAATTGATGTCATTGGCCGAATCACCGACCATCACGGCCTGCCCGGCAGCCACGCCAAGCTGGTCCAGGAGGGCCAGCAGGGGGGCGGAATCGGGCTTTCGCGAGCGCGATGCATCGCCGCCCACCACGACGGGAAAAAAACTTGCTAAATCCAGGCTGGCCAGCAATTCACGGGCCGGGCCTTCGGGCTTATTGGTACAAAGCCCCAACTTCATTCCCGCATCACGAAGGTTGCTCAATGCCTGGCGTACGCCTGGAAATACCTCGGTCGTGGTATCACCGCCGGTCTGATAAAAAGTGAGAAATTCCTCGGCCATGGCCGGAAGTTCGCCGGGCGCCAAGGCAGCGCCGGTGGCCTGAAAGGCGCGCTCTACCAGTATGGCCGACCCTTCGCCGATCATGGAGACCGTCTCAGCCGTGCTCACCGCCCGCCTACCCTGGCTCAACAGCAAATGGTTGAGGGCGTCCCTCATATCGGGCGCGCTGTCGATCAGCGTACCGTCCAGATCGAAGATCACCGCCTTTATGGGCGCGGCCATTTTTCCGCCTCCTTTGCGTAAACCGCCTATTGGGTACGACAGCCCCGCCCGCCCGGCAAGCCTTCCGGTAAAACCAGCCCTGCAAAAAACCGTAACAAACTTTGACTTGGCCCGCCCTGCCCCCTGTGGCAAATTCCGGTCATTCTGCCCAACAGGCAACCAAATATGAGCCAAAACGAAAGAGCCGCCGTCATCCTCGCCGCGGGGCAGGGCACGCGCATGAACTCGGCCCTGTCCAAGGTGCTTCATCCGCTGGCTGGCCAGCCCATGATCCTGGCCCTGCTGGACAGCGTACTGGCCCTGGGCCCAAGCCGTGTGGTGCTGGTCGTCGGACCGGGCATGGATGATCTCAAGCGCGTTGTGGCGCGCCACCCCTTAAATCCCATCATCGCGGTACAGACCGAACCCCTGGGCACGGGACATGCGGTGATGGCGGCGAAACAGGCCCTGGGTGGGTTCGAAGGCGATGTGGTCATCCTTTGCGGCGACACGCCACTGGTGGAGCCGGCTACCCTCGGCTCTTTGTTTGATGCCCGCGCAGAGGCTCCGGACGCGGCGCTCGCCCTTTTGGCCTTCCGGCCAGATGAGCCCGGCGCCTATGGGCGGATCATAAGTGACGGGCCGGACAAATTGCAGGCCATCATCGAGGCCCAAGAAGCGGACGAAGATGTGCTGGCCATACCCCTTTGCAATTCCGGCATCATGGCGGTGGATGGAACAAAGCTGTTTGGCCTTTTGGAGCGTATCCGAACGGATAACGCCAAGGGTGAATATTATCTCACGGACCTGATCGCACTGGCCCGCGCCGATGGTCTGGATTGTTTGCTCCGGGAGGGTGGAGAGTTAGAGCTTATGGGCATCAACACGCGAATTGATCTGGCCGCTGCCGAGGCCGTCGCCCAATTGCGCCTGCGGGCCCGGGCCATGGAACAGGGCGCCACGCTGATCGATCCGGCCAGCATCTATTTCAGCTTTGACACATATCTGGGGCGCGATGTGACGGTCGAGCCCAACGTCTTTTTCGGGCCCGGCGTGACCATCGGCGACAGCGTTAATATAAAAAGTTTCTGCCATATCGAAGGCGCCACCATCCAGCCCGGCGCCAGCGTTGGGCCCTTTGCCCGCCTGCGCCCGGGGGCCGGCATCGGCACGGATGCCCGAATCGGCAATTTCGTTGAAATCAAACAGGCCACGGTGGAGAGCGGCGCCAAGGTCAGCCATCTCAGCTATATCGGTGATGCGCGCATCGGGGCCGGCGCCAATATCGGGGCCGGCACGATCACTTGCAATTATGACGGAGTAGATAAATTCCTGACCGAGATTGGCGCCGGCGCCTTCATCGGATCCAACACGGCCTTGGTCGCACCCGTCCGCGTCGGTGATGGGGCGACCATCGGGGCCGGCAGCGTGATCACCCGGGATGTGGCGGATCAGGCGCTGGCAATCACGCGCCCGGCGCAAAATGAAATTGAAGGCTGGGCCCAGCGCCAAAAGGCCAAACAAAACGAGCCGGGCGATAAAAGCTGATGTGCGGTATCGTCGGCATCATCGGTAAGGCCCAGGTAGCAGCTTTGCTCATGGATGGGCTGAGAAGGCTCGAATACCGGGGCTATGATTCCGCCGGTATCGCCACCCTGACAGAAGGCCGCATAGAAAAACGCCGGGCTGAGGGCAAGCTAGGCAATCTGGCCAAACGGCTAGACAGTGACCCCATCGCCGGCACCATCGGCATCGGACATACGCGCTGGGCCACCCATGGTGTACCCAACGAAATCAACGCCCACCCTCACGCCACCGATTTGGCCGCCGTGGTCCATAACGGCATCATCGAGAATTTTTCGGACCTGCGGGACGAGTTGGAGGCCGCCGGTCATCAATTGGCGTCTGAAACGGATACGGAAGTTATCGCTCATCTGATCAGCCACCATCTGGAACAAGGTCAGGCGCCGGCCCAGGCGACGGAAGGGGCCCTGGCCCGCCTGGAAGGGGCATTCGCGCTGGGGATCGTTTTTGCCGGCCATGACGATCTGATGATCGCCGCCCGGCGCGGCTCTCCTCTGGCAATCGGCTATGGCGAGGGTGAGATGTATATCGGTTCCGACGCCCTGGCCCTGGCCCCCCTGACCCAGCGCATCACATATCTGGAGGATGGGGATTGGGCGGTGATCACCACCGAAGGTGCCCAAATCCAGGACGGCACGGGTGAGTTGGTGGACCGGCCCATACATGAAACGGAGGTCTCGGGCGCCCTTACCGGCAAGGGCGAACATGCCCATTTCATGCTTAAGGAAATCTTCGAACAACCCCAGGTCATCGGCGATACCTTGCACAGTTTCCTCAATCCAGGTGCGGGCACCCTGACCCTGCCGGACTTGCCCATCGATCCCGCCACCTTGCCCAAAATCACGGTGATCGCCTGCGGCACTGCTTTTCATGCCGGCATGATCGCTAAATACTGGATCGAAAGCCTGGCCCGCATTCCGGTCGAGGTGGATATCGCGTCGGAATTCCGCTACCGGGCCATGGATATGGCGCCGGGTGGGCTGGCCCTGTTCATTTCCCAATCAGGCGAGACGGCGGACACCTTGGCCGCACTACGTTTCGCCCGCGCCCAGGGGCAGACGATTGTCTCCGTGGTTAATGTGCCCGAAAGCACCATCGCCCGGGAATCAAATGCCGTGCTCAGAACCCATGCGGGACCTGAAATCGGTGTCGCCTCGACCAAGGCCTTCACCACTCAATTGACCGTGCTGGCTTGTCTGGCCGTGGTTCTGGCCCGTGCCAGGGGATCCATCACCCATGAGCGGGAAGCGGCCCTGGCCCAGGCCCTGGCCGAGGTGCCGGCCCGCGCCGCAGAGGTGCTCAATCACGATAGCCGCCTACGCGGGCTTGCTGGCGAAATTGCCCAAGCGCGAGACGTGCTTTATCTGGGGCGCGGCACCAGCTATGCCATCGCCCTGGAAGGGGCGCTGAAGCTGAAGGAAATTTCCTATATCCATGCCGAAGGTTATGCGGCGGGCGAAATGAAGCACGGCCCCATCGCCCTGATCGATAACGGAGTGCCGGTCATCGTCATCGCGCCCAGTGACAACCTTTTCGACAAGACGGCTTCCAACATGCAGGAAGTCATTGCCAGGGGCGGGCGGGTGATTTTTCTATCGGATGCCGAAGGCGGCGCGAAGCTTGGCGGATTGGCCGCCGCCACCATCGAATTGCCAGGCGTCGATCCTTTCGTCGCGCCCATCCTGCACGCCATCCCGGTGCAGCTATTGGCTTATCATACGGCGGTCATCAAGGGCACGGATGTGGACCAGCCACGCAATCTGGCGAAAAGCGTCACCGTCGAATAAAACTGTTTTAAGTTTTTTCGACTTATACTTCCCAGTAATCTCCGATCCCGACGATCTGAACACCGCGAAATTCTCTCTGAATTTCTGTCTTCACGGCAAAACCGTTTCTTTAGCGACGCAATCGTATTCGCAATATCAAATCAAAATTGCTGAGATCATCGACGACAAGAGAAACTGCGGATGGATGTATAACAGCATTGCAAAATTGCTCGATGAAAGAGGTTTCAGGACGCCTCGTGACAAGACGTTCACCGCACGACACGCGGAGAGAATTCACAAAAAATATCTTGGACGGAACGAACGGAGAAGTTTACCGCCAACTTGGGAGATTAGAGACGCCTCGATCGACGAAATCCGCAAATCTATAAATAAAGAACAGATAAAGATGAAAATGCGGGGATTAATGC
>CAZBQG010000288.1:0-4927 GCA_964493945.1 uncultured Rhodospirillaceae bacterium | reverse complement strand
ACTTCAATTCCCAATCGGTCGAGTTATTGTTCATCACCAGACCGAAATGGCCTCGTTTCTCCAGCGCCTCCGAAACACGCCGGGCTATTTTATCGAGCCGTCGATTGATCATCATATTGATCATTTGATAGGGCTCGGGTTCTTTGGCGCGAAAGCTCGCGGCGGGTACGCGCAGCACCAAGACAATCACACTTTTTGCATCCGGCGACATGCGCTCAGGCGTTTGCGGCCAACGCGGGTCCGGCGGAAAGGCGTTTAATGTTGCCGCACCCGCAACGCCAACCAGATCAGCGCCACAATTCTTGGCAATCCGAATAACCATCTCTGATGTTAAGTCGTCGGTTATTTTCGGCATATTCCCTCTTCGCAATTGCCCATGCGGATCGATATGGCAATGCATCGCCATTTTGTCTCCCTCAGGGCGGCTTGATTGCCACCATATTAGATGATGGGCGTCGGAGGCAATCGGATATGCAAACAGTTAACGGTGTCTGGATTGGGTCAACAGCCGCTGTCAGCTCCAACCCGAAATTTGGTCTGGTGCTAAAGGAAAAGCAGACTTCAAACCCAGAAAGCGGACGTCCAAACAACACCATGTTGCGGTCCTCTCGGTGAATTGAAATACCATTGATTTCTGCGCAAATAGAGAACACACTAATTCCCTATAACGCCGTGTGTGTTTATGCGGTCAAGATCAAAATTCATCCGAGGCTTGGGAGGAAAGATCGATGCCAAAAATTTCGTTCACCCTTAACCGGCTCTCCGTTTCGGCGGAGGCCGAGGCCGATACGCTCCTGGTTGATTTTATCCGGGAAAATCTGGGTCAGACCGGCACCCATCTGGGCTGCGATACCAGCCAGTGCGGCGCCTGCGTGGTCTTCGTCAATGGCGATTCGGTCAAAAGCTGCACCATGCTGGCGGTGCAGGCCGAAGGCGCCGAGGTGACCACCGTCGAAGGTTTGGCCGATGGCGGCGAATTGCATCCCGTGCAGGCGGCATTCCATGAAAATCACGCCCTGCAATGCGGCTTCTGCACGCCTGGCATGATGATCAGCGCGGCCGATCTTTTGACCAAAAATCCGCATCCCAGCGAAAGCGAAATCCGCCAAGGTCTGGCAGGCAATATCTGCCGGTGTACCGGGTATCATAATATCGTCAAGGCCGTTCAGGCGGCGGCGGCGGAAATGAAAGGGTGAGATGATGAGCGAGACAGGAATTGGCGTCGCGCTGCGGCGCAAGGAAGACAAGCGCTTTATCACCGGCAAAGGCAATTACACCGACGATATCAACCGGCCGGGCCAGACTTACGCCTATTTTCTGAGAAGCTCCGTCGCCCATGGGCAGATCAACGCCGTGGATACGGCCGGGGCATTGGCGGCGCCGGGCGTGGCCGCTGTATTTACCGGCGCCGACATCGAAGCGGCTGGCCTGGGCGGGCTGCCTTGTGGCTGGCCGGTGGTCAACCAGGACGGCGAAATGATGGGAGAGCCGCCCCATCCGGTGCTGGCCCAGGGCAAGGTGCGCCATGTGGGCGATCCCATCGCCATGGTCATCGCGGAAAGCAAAAAAGAGGCTAAGAACGCAGCGGCATTGATCAAAGCCGATCTGTCGGAACTGCCACCCGTCACTTCGACGCCCAAGGCGGTCGAAGCGGGCGCGACCCTGGTTCATGAGGGTGCTGCCGGCAATGTGGGTTTCGACTGGGCCATCGGCGACAAGGGCGAGGTGGACGCCGCCTTTGATGGCGCGCATCACGTCACCTCGATCGATATTGTTAATAACCGGCTGATCCCCAATGCCATTGAGCCGCGCGTGGCGATTGGCGAATACGAGGCGGGGACGGAGGATTACACCCTCCACACCACCACCCAGAACCCCCATGTCATCCGTTTGCTGATGGGCGCTTTCGTGCTGCAAATACCCGAACATAAATTGCGCGTCGTGTCGCCCGATGTGGGCGGCGGTTTCGGCTCGAAGATTTTCCATTACGCCGAAGAAGCGCTGGTCACCTGGGGGGCCAAACAGGTTGGGCGTCCGGTTAAATGGACGGCGGAGCGTTCCGAAGCTTTTATCAGCGATGCCCATGGGCGCGATCATGTGACCCACGCCGAACTCGCCCTCGATGCCGATGGCAAGTTCATCGGGCTCAGGGCGAAAACGCTGGCTAATTTAGGCGCTTACCTGTCCACTTTCGGACCGGCGATTCCCACCTATATGCATGCGGTGTTGCTGGCCGGGGTTTACACCACGCCGCTGATCTATTGCAACGTGGTGGGGGTCTATACCAATACGGTGCCGGTCGATGCCTACAGGGGTGCAGGCCGGCCCGAAGCCACTTATATTCTGGAGCGCCTGGTTGATCGGGCGGCGCGGGAAATGGGCATCGGCCAGGTCGATATCCGCAGGCGGAACTTCATTCAGCCGGATGCCTTCCCTTATCAAACACCGGTCGCGCTGGCCTATGATTCCGGGCATCACGAAGGCACCCTGGATGCGGCCTTGAAGCAGGCCGATATCGGCGGATGGGACGCCCGCAAGGCAGCCTCCAAAAAAGGCGGAAAATTGAGGGGCATCGGCTATTCCACCTATGTGGAAGCGTGCGGCGCGGCGCCGTCGGCTTTGGCCGGCGCCCTTGGCGCCAGGGCGGGACTATACGAATCCGCGCTCGTCAGAGTTAACCCGACCGGCAGTATCATGGTCTACACCGGCAGCCACTCCCACGGGCAGGGCCATGAAACCGCCTTTGCCCAGTTGATATCCGACAAACTTGGCGTTCACACCGACAATGTGGAGATCGTTCACGGGGATACGTCGAAAATTCAGTTCGGCATGGGCACTTTTGGCTCCCGCTCACTGGCAGTGGGCGGCACGGCCATCGACAAAGCCATGGACAAGATCATTGAGAAATCGAAAAAGATCGTCTCTCATATCCTGGAGGCTTCGGAAAGCGATATCGAGTTCGCCAACGGCACTTTCACCGTTGCCGGCACCGATAAGTCCATGGCCTTCGGCGAAGTGGCCATGGCCGCCTATGTCCCCCACAACTATCCGCTGGAGACGTTGGAGCCGGGGTTGGAGGAATCGGCCTTTTACGATCCGACCAACTTCACCTATCCCGGCGGCTGCCACATTTGCGAGGTCGAGGTCGATCCCACAACGGGCGTCGTCGAGGTGGTCAGATTCACCGCCGTCGATGATCCGGGAATTGTGATCAATCCGATGATCGTCGGGGGACAGGTCCATGGCGGCGTCACCCAAGGCATCGGCCAGGCGCTTCTCGAAGGCTGCGTCTATGACGACAATGGGCAGCTCATCACCGGCTCCTACATGGATTACGCCATGCCCCGGGCCGACAATGTGCCATTTTATGATGTGAGCACGGAATCGACCCCCTGCACCCATAATTCATTAGGCGTCAAAGGGGTCGGCGAGGTGGGGGCCATCGGCTCGCCACCGGCGGTGATCAACGCCATCGTCGATGCCTTGTCGGATTTGGGGGTGACCGATATTGCCATGCCCGCCACCTCACAAACCGTATGGCGAGCCATCCAAGACGCGGCATAAGGGAGGAACTGATATGTCAGATTTCAAATATATGCGCGCCATCGATGTTAAAGACGCAGCGGCAAAACTGAATAGCGCCAAGGACGGTGCGTTCCTGGCGGGCGGCATGACCCTGTTGCCAGCCATCAAGTTGGGCCTCAACAATACCACCGGCCTGGTGGATTTGGCTGGTGTCGCCGAATTACGCCAGGTCCACCTGGGCGGGGACAACCTGCTAATCGGTGCCATGACAAGACATTCCGAGGTGACCAATTCCGAAGATGTCAGCGGCCGCATTCAGGCGCTTGCCGACTTGGCCGGGGGTATCGGCGATCCACAGGCTCGCAACCGGGGCACCCTCGGCGGGTCCATCGCCAACAACGATCCGGCGGCCGATTATCCGGCGGCATGCCTTGGACTCGGCGCCACCATTCTCACCGACAGCCGTCAAATCGCGGCCGATGATTTTTTCACCGGCCTCTTGGAAACGGCGCTGGAGCCAGGCGAAATCATCACCGCTGTCAGTTTCCCGGTACCGGACAAAGCGGCCTATGCGAAGTTAGCCCATCCGGCCAGCCGTTTTGCATTGGTCGGGGTATTTGTATCCAAAAGCGCCGGCGGCGTTCGTGTCGCGGTTACCGGGGCGGGGGCCGGCGGCGTGTTTCGCGCCACCGGCATGGAAACGGCGCTGGCGGAAAATTTTTCGGTGGATGCGCTGGACGGTAACAATGTTGCAGAAAAAGACATGTTGTCGGACATTCACGCCGCCGCCGATTACCGCACCCATCTGGTGGGTGTTATGGCCAAACGCGCGGTGCAGGCTTGCGGGTAATACATATAACAACCGGCGTGGGCATATGAAGTTGTCAAAGGATGGTAGGGTTGGCATGCTGGCCTTCCATGAATTTCGATCCGCGAGTGCCAGCAGGTGCCATTGCACAAAGGTCTTGCTGTCGTTTAATGGCCGAGTTGGATCAAAACGGAAAATTTTTGGCGGCCTCTAATTCCTTCCGCTTTTCTGCGCATTGCTGACGTAAAACACCGAAGGTCCGTAGGTGAGGTCCAGGAACTCCTTCGACCAACGATAATAGAGGTTCTGGTTGATCCCCTCCCGGCGGCACAACTCGGCAATGCTGTCCTCGCCGCGAAGGCCTTCCAGGGCAATCCTAATCTTTTCCTCGGATGAATATTGCCGCCGCGTCGCACGGCGAATATTGCGAACTGCCTGTTCGGCAGTTCCGGTCTTCTTTGTGTGCTTCCGTGTCTAGCCCCCAAGTCATGTACCACCTTGTCGTAGAGTTTCCGGAACGGGTGGTCTCATGTTGAGCACCTGATGAGGCCGAATATGATTGTACTGTCTGAGCCATCTATTGATGACGATCTG
>CAZBQG010000287.1:0-4944 GCA_964493945.1 uncultured Rhodospirillaceae bacterium | reverse complement strand
ATCAGTCAAAATTTACCGGTTGATGGGGGTGTCCAAATGTTCTTCCTGGGAATAAAAGGCGGCAAGATGAAGATGTGAAAATCCGGCGGCCCCATAATAGCCACCCGTGGTGCCCGAGGTTCCGGCCTGATCGATTACCTCGCCCATGCGTATCTGATGTCCGATGGGGAAGCTGGGCATCTCAGTCAGATGCTTGTATTCCGTATAGGTCCAGGCATCCAGGCCCGTATCCTGAGGCCGGTGCTGGAGGATGATGCCGATTCCGCCGATACCCATTCCTTCCACCTTATGGACGACCTTGCCGTCGGCGATGGCCAGGATGGGCGTGCCTTCTTTTGCCGGGATGTCGGTACCACCGTGATAGCCATTGTAAAATTTTCTGGTGCGCGCACTGCCGTCGCTCCGCGTTCCCGAACCGAAGGGCGACGTGACCTTGAGGCATTCGGCGCCTTTCGGATAAACGGGCTTGAGCCCGGTTTCTAGAAAGCCCCGCTCCCGCATCTGATCCAGATCCGCGCGCCGTGGGCTGAAGGCGCCCATGAGGCTACCGCGCTGCTGGGCGTCAGACAGTTCGGGTAGAATCAGCATTAAGGAAGCAGTAATCAGGAAAGCGAAGGCCAGGATTTTCATTTTATTTATTTCCCATCAAGACAATGAAATAGGGTCAACGATCTTTGCTATTCAGTTTGTTTATTGCCTTAAAAGCAAGTGCCAGCGCCGCTTCAAGCCCAGGGACCTGACCGGGAACCTCATCCAGGCGCCCCTCCTTGATGAATTTTTCGATCACGCCTGAGCAATGGAATATCTCCCTGGCCCCCAAATCCTCGGCGGCGCCTGACAGGCCGTGGACGAGAAACCGGGCCTGATTATATTCCTCAGCCTCCAACATTCCGTTCAGGGTTGGAATCAGATCGGCATAGGTGTCACGGAATTTGAAGAGCAATTTGCCAACCAGCTCCTTTCTGCCCTGGAAAAGCAAATGATCCCGGGAAGCCAGGGGATTGTATTTCTTAAAATCAGATCGGCCACTTCTGCCTGATGATCCATGGCGTAACGCCAGCCCCGTGAGGGTGCCTCGCGGGCTGCCTTCACCCGCTCCGGATAATTCTTTATTTCTTTTTCCGTCGTGAACAATCCATCACCGTAAGAATCGATGCCATAATTTCTGGGTGGATGGTGGTGAAATCGATGCCGGACCGTTTCAGCAGATCGGGCTCATTGGTCGAATAGATGAAAAGGGCATCCACTTCCCCGCTGACTAGTTTTTCGATGCCGATGGAATCCTCACGGTTCTTCAATCTGTCGTAAGCGACGCCTTCATTGACGAACATGGCCATGAGTTCCGGTGACGGCACGCCGCCTTCCATGGTCTCCACCCGCTTGCCAATCAGGTCATGAGGCGTGGTCAGTTGAGATTTTCGAAGGGTAACAAGAGTGACGGGGGAATGCTGGAAAATGACCGCCAGGGCGACGATGGGAGAGCCATTCAGCCGATTGAAAATATTGTCACCATCATCGGCGCAATATTGGACCTCATCGGCCATCATGGCTTTGTGGCAGGGCTTTCCCGGGCCTCCTTCGGCCAGGGTGACACCCAATCCGGCCTCGGCGTAATAGCCCTGTTCAACCGCGGCGTAATAGCCGGCGAACTGGTACTGATGCGTCCAGCCCAATTGCAGGGTGACCTTTTCCGCCCCAAGGGTTGGCAGGGAAATAAAGATCAAGACCGGGAAGGCAAGGGCAGCGGATACGGGTTTCGTTCCATGGATAATACCAATTCGCATCCGGCCGGTCACCCCAGTTGAACTTCTTCCCGGAATCCAAAGCGGATTTTATTGTCCAGATAATAGGTCAGGCTGGGCTGGAATTTATAAAGCCGCACGCTGAAACGTTTTTCGAAGGAGGCCATGTCGAGCGCAACGCCCGGCGTGAAGAATTCCTGGACGAAGGGGAATTTCAGCAGATAGGTGCCAACCGCCTTGAGCGTCTCTATCTTGCCTTCGACCCGTTCGATTTGGCCCGACATTTGAAGCCCGCGGATTTCCTGCCAGTCGAAACTGGGCGCATGAATGGCGGCGGCGGCTTGGCCGCTTTCGGCGCTTTCTTGAATGTGCCGCGTCTTGGGATCGGACAGGAAATAAAAAGCGGACGCCTGATAGACATAATAGACCGGCGCCGCCCAGGGTTTGCCCTGATCGCTGGTGGCCAGGGTCAAGGTATTTTGTTCCTGGGCGCATTCCAGGGCCTTGACGTTAATCTCGGCGGCATTTGGTTTGGTCATATCTTCCATCCCCGGCGGAGGAGGTCCCTAATCAGGCTCCCCCTCGGCCTTTCTCAGCGCCCGGGCTTCGGTGTTCATGTCGATGTCGTTGCGCCGGCGTTGGGCGTAGATTTTGCCCGTCTCCCAATAATCGCCTTTGACGGCGCGCTGGGCCATGGCCTCCATTTCTTCGGTCCATTCGCCCAGATCATAGCCAAACCAGGGGGCTTCGGGGCGCAAGGGGGGCATGTCCAGCTCCTCCCAAATTTTTGCCGCCTTTTCCATGAATTCTTTTTTGGGGAGCGAGATGGGCGGGAAGGTCTCCTTCAGGGTGGCATCAATAAGTGCCGCGGAATCCTCTGAATCGATGGTGCTGCGGGGGCCGTGGCCTTCGTTCTTGTGTTTGAGAATTTCGATATCCTTGTGGGGCCGGGCGCGGTACGACATGGCCCAGAAGATGGCGTCGGGGTTGTCGGGATCGATATCGCCATTGACGGCGATGACATATTTGCCGCAAGCCGCCTGCAAGGACGCCGCCCCGTAAAGGGCGCGCCAGATCTCGGTGCGGGATATGCCGTCTGCCACCTTGATGACGATCACTTTGCGGATATTGGTCAGGGGTTCGTGCATGGAGACGCTTTCCACACCCTGGATGCCCAACTGGTCACGCAGGTGAGACAGGAATATGGGCTCATAGGCGACCCGTTTGATGACGCTGGATTCTGAAGGTGTGACCTGCGACAGGATGGAAGCCAGGATGGGTTTTTTCTTCCGCGTAATCGCGGTGACCCGCATGAAGGCGTTATATTCCATCAGATTGACATGGCCGTGGGATTCACCGAAGGGGGCTTCGGGCTCCAGATATTCCGTATCCACATATCCTTCGATAATCATTTCGGATTCGGCGGGCACCATTATGTCCACGGTCTTGGCCTTGACCACATTGATCGGCCCGCCGACAAGCCCCCCGACCACGGCCACCTCGTCGATGCCGATGGGCACCTTTTGCACGGCGCCATAGGAAACGGCGGGCGGGCAGCCCAAGGCCACGGCGCAGGGCATGGGTTCGCCTCTCTCCTTATAGGCCATCCAATGGCGGAAGCCGCCCGGGCGCAATTCCAATGACGTATTCATGCCCAACCTGTCCGGCGCCTTCACCTGGGCCCGGTAGATGCCCACATTCTGGATGCCCGTTTCCGGGTCCTTGGTGATGTAATGGGGGGCGGAAAGATATGGCCCGCAATCCCAGCCCGGCGTGGAAATGGGCACGGGCAGGGCATCCAGTCCCTTGCCGTTCAGCAAATCCTCACCTTCGATCATGATTTCCTGACACGGCGCCTGGCCCTTGATTTCCAACGGTGGGATGGGGTTTTGGATGGCTTGGATCCAGGTGTCGTTGATTTCGTGCAGCTCTTTGCCCATGCCCAATTGGTAAATGGGACGGCTGGCGGCCAGCCCGCCGACCAGGACCGGCATGTCGTATTTGCGCCCCTTGGCGTCGGTGATATTGGTGAACAGCCAGGCCTTGCGTTCCGATTCCGGGATGCCGCCCCGGAATTGCCAGCGCACCAGGGGATGCATTTCGGTGTCCTTGCAAATCTCACGGTCGACCTGGATCAGCAGACCCGCTTCGCGCAGGGCCCCAATATGATCTGGAAGGTCGTGGTAGCCCCGCTTGCTTTTGCTTTTTTTCGCCATGGTGTCTCATCCTATTCGTAGAGTGTTAGAAAATTCCGAAATTCATTCCGCTTCGTATTCGCCCGCCACAAGCATGCGCCTCAGTATCTTGCCCACCGGTGATTTGGGTATCTGCTTGACGAAGATATATTCCCGGGGCCGCTTGAAGTCCGCCAGGTCTGATGATTTGCAATGCTGATCGAGGGCATCGCCGTCTCCATCTCCGGCCCGCACAATAAATGCCGTGATCCTTTGCCCCCATCGCTCATCGGCAAGCCCCACTACGGCCACTTCGCCGACGCCAGGATGAAGGGACAGCACGCTTTCGATTTCCACCGGCGAGACATTTTCGCCGCCGCTGATCATCATGTCATCGACCCGTCCGGTAACGAACAGATCGCCGTCCTCGTCCTTGTATCCCGTGTCGCCCGTAAAGTACCAGCCATGCTTAAAGGCCTTTTCATCCGCATCGGGGCGTCGCCAATAGCCCTGGAAGGCCTCTTCGCTGGCAGGGTCGGCGATGATCTGGCCTTCCTCGCCGGGAGGTGCCTGATTACCGGGATCATCGCTTCCCAGTTTGACAATGCGGATGCGCTGATTGAGCCCGGCCCGGCCCGCCGAGCCCGGCTTATCCGCGGCATTAGGCTCGATGGTCATGGTGTAGATTTCCGATGACCCATAATGATTGATCAGTCGGTCCGGCTTCATCTGTTCCCAGATTTTTAGCAGCAACCCGTCGGGCATGGGGGCCCCGGCAAAACCCAGATGGCGCACCGATGAGATATCTGTCTCGGCGAATGCACGCTGTTCCAGCAGATCATGGAACAGGGTGGGAACTAAAAATATGGAAGTAATTTTTTCCGCTTCAATCATATCCAGGGTGGATTTGGGATCGAACTGGCGCTGGCAGATGAGGCAGCCATCCAACAACTGGGTGGCCAGCAGGGAGCGCACCCCCATGGTGTGGTAAAAAGGCATGGTCCCCAGCATCACTTCGCCCGCCAGAT
>CAZBQG010000286.1:323-4967 GCA_964493945.1 uncultured Rhodospirillaceae bacterium | reverse complement strand
ACGCCTTGCCAAGACGTCGTCCAGCCGGCCCAGTGTCTCAACTTGTCCGAGAACCTGTATCACCTCGAAAATTCCCGGTGAAACGTTGGACCCAGTCAGCGCGGCGCGAAGCGGTTGGGTTATGGCGCCAAGTTTCTGCTCTGCTTCGCTCGCGGCGTGACGCACCTCTTCCTCGATCAAGGCAACGGACCAGTCCGTCAGGCCGGCGAGGCGGTCACGGGCCAATTTAACCATATCCACCCCCCCACCGTCGAGCAATTTCGTTGCCTTGTCATTCAGTGCGATAGGGCGTTTCAGAGTAAAAAATAGCCCACTTTCAATAAGTTCCGGGACTGTCTTTGCTCTTTCCTTTAATAAAATCATGCCCATTTTTAGCCGTTCCCCGGCCGTTTCAGTCAATTCAACGCCGGCTTTTTCGGCCATTCCAGGCAGAACCAGAGCCAAAAGGCGATCATCATCGGCTTCGTTCAGATAGTGCCCATTAAGGTTCAGAAGCTTGTCCATGTCGAATTTCGCGGGCGCTCGGCCAACTGCATCCAGATCGAACCATTGGATGGCCTGCTCCATATCGATAATCTCTTCATCGCCGTGGCTCCAGCCCAGACGCAGCAGATAATTATTAAGAGCCTCGGGCAAGAAGCCCATGTCTCGGTAGGCTTCGACGCCCAGCGCGCCATGGCGTTTCGACAATTTCGCCCCGTCGCTGCCATGCAAAAGGGGCATATGGGCGTAGGCCGGCGGCTGCCAATCCAGGGCCTTGAATATCTGCATCTGGCGGAAGGAGTTGGTCAGGTGGTCGTCGCCCCGGATCACATGGGTGATGCCCATATCCTGATCATCGCAAACTACGGCCAGCATATAGGTAGGCGTTCCGTCGGCCCGCAGCAAAACCATATCGTCAAGTTGGGCGTTGCTTACTTTCACCTCGCCCTGGATCAAATCCTGGATAACGGTCTCACCATCCAGGGGTGCTTTGAGCCGGATAACCGGATCCACGCCGGCGGGCGCGTCCGCCGGATTCCGGTCCCGCCAGCGCCCGTCATAAAGTCTTTGGCGGCCCTCGGCGCGGGCCTTTTCGCGCATTTCGGCCAGTTCCTCGGGTGTGCAATAACACCGGTAGGCATGGCCCGCATCCAGCAATCGATGGGCGATTTCCGCGTGGCGCTGGCGGTTGGCGAATTGGGAGACGGTCTCGCCGTCCCAGGTCAGGCCCATCCATGTGAGGCTGCTGAGGATGGCCTCATGGGCCTCATCGGTGGAGCGTTTGCGGTCCGTATCCTCGATGCGCAGCTCAAAACGGCCGCCATGATGTTTGGCATAAAGCCAGTTGAACAACGCCGTGCGGGCGCCGCCAATATGCAGAAATCCGGTAGGCGAGGGTGAGAAGCGTGTGACGACCATGGGCTTTTGCGGGCCTGGGGTTAAGGTTGGCAAAATTGGTGATTTGATTCAGGGGTGTGGGAGGCAGTTTAGACAATCCCCGGCGTCATGTCACCTGCGGGGGGATGGCCGGAAAGGTGCCATGAGCAACGAGCTATACAGGCCCCGCCCATCGGATCAGCTTTGGGACGCCAACCGGCGGCCGGGGTTTTTCCAATTGGGCGCTTCATTTATGACTGAGCGGGAACGCTGGTCTTTGTGGCTGCCGGTCTGGCCGGATCGGGCATCGGCATCTATTTCGTCCTGCCCCGGGAGCCCGCAACCCTGCTGGGCGTAGCCGGGGTCGGCGTCTGTCGTTTTCTGGGGGTTTGGCTGCGGAACAGGCAGAGGCTTGTTTTGGCCTGTTTTGCCCTGGGGCGCCGTCGCTTTGGGCATGGCGGCGGCCCAATTACGCACCCAATCCCTTGATCATCCGGTGCTGGCCCGAAAGCACGGCCCGGCTACCGCCAGCGGCCGCATTCCGCGCCTTGAAACCTTCCCCAATGGTATCCGGGTGACCCTGGATAAGCCGGTGATCGGCAGGCTGTGTGCCGACCGGGTGCCGGAAAGGGTGCGCATCAGGCTGCGGGGCCGGCAAATCAAACTGGCCCCCGGTGATTGGATCGAAATGCGGGCGGTTCTATCGCCGCCTTCGGCACCAGTTGCACCCGGAGCCTTTGATTTTTAGCGCCGCGCCTATTTCACTGAATTGGGCGCGGTAGGGTTTGCCTTTGGCAAGGCGAGGCTGGTTGTAAAACCTTCCGGTGGCGGCTGGCGGGTGGGCTTAGAAACGCTGCGCCAATCCATATCACTCCGGGTCTGGACCGTGATCGGCGGCGAAGCGAGTGCCGTTGCGGCGGCCCTCATGACCGGCAACCGGGCGGCCATCCCGGAGGCGGTCATGCAAAGCTTCCGGGATTCCGGTCTTGCTCATCTGTTGGCCGAGGCTGTTGAAAAAGTCCGTTGATAGGTGGTGCGAGGATTTGCCAGATTTAATTTTGCAAAGGACGAATGTCGCCACCATTTTGGCACCTGATGGCTATCTATATATAGGCGTTCAACGCACAGCACGGGGCCGAGCGACCGCACCGGCCAAGCTCAAGCGGCCAGAATAGCCGCAAACAAGAACAAAGTCACTGGGAGGGTATCGTCGCTGCCAGTTGATTGGTTAACGAATGTCTGTTTAAGGTCGAGACTGTTCTTTTTATCGGTGGCTGAATGTCAAGCTCTCCAAATTTCGCTTGCCTGGTTTTCGGCGTGACTTTTCGATTGCTGGCAGCAATATAAGTAGGCATTTGTTGGGCCTGGAGTAAACGGAAGGAATAGCATGAGCGATTGGATGGAAACCAACCGGGGGGTGGTTCTCCCCCAGCACTGCGACCATTATGGCCATATGAACACGCGCTATTACGGTTACCTCTTCGACGAGGGCGGCTTCCATATGTGGATACGCTGCGGCATCAAGCAATCCGACCTCTTTGATCAGGGGGTCGGCGCCGTAGTGGCCAACCGGTCAACCGATTTCATCCGCGAGATGAAGGCTGGTACGCTGGTTCTCATCAAAGGTGGGCTGACCAGGATTGGGGATCGTTCGATGGCCTACGAACAGCGCATGTTCGACGCCGAACGGGGCACGCTCTGCGCCCGCCAGATCACGGTTGAGGTGTTCTTCGACCCAGAGGCGCGCAGCTCGGCCCCCATGCCCGACAGCATCCGTCAAACCCTCGAGTCGAACCTGTTGGCGCCGGAACAACTGGAATTGCCTTAGCGCACGGCGACGACGCGAACCTCGATGCGATTGCCGGCGTGCAGGGTGACGCCATGGCATGAACGGTCCGGCCAGTTCGCCGGGTCGTCGCCAATCCAATCCGCCCATATGCGATCCGTCATGGGCTTATCCTCGATATCATGAAGAATTACGGTCGCTGAGATCACCCGTGTCTTATCGGTACCTGCCTCGGCCAGAATTTTGTCCAAATTCTCATAGGCTCGAACCGCCTGTTCTTCGGCACTCAGGGTAAGATCGTCGGACATGCCGGTGGCCCATACCAAATCCTTGTAGGCCGATCCCAGGCGCCTTGTCGGGACAAGTCCGAACAGGCGGTCTATCTTGATCATTCTCTTGCTCCTTACGTTGGTATCAGGTGCTTCCCCAGACTTCGTCGGCGGTTTCCACCACCAAGCGCAATTTGGCTTTCTCGTCTTCGACGGTGATCAGGTTGCCAAGATCAATGCTGGCAAAGCCGCATTGGGGGCTGAGCGCTAGGTTGTCCATGTCAACGTATTCAGAGGCCTCCTCGATGCGCCGCTTGAGGCCGTCCTTGCCCTCCATCTTGCCTTTCTTGGAGGTTACCAAGCCGAGAACCACGTTGGTGCCCTCGGGCATGAATTTCAAGGGTTCGAAATCGCCTGAACGCTGGTCGTCGTATTCGAGGAACCAGGTATCCATCTTGATCACCGGGAAAATCGCCTCGGCCAAACTCATGTAGCCGCCCGATACGATCCACGAGCTCTGCGCATTGCCGCGGCAAAGATGCATGGAAAGATGGGTCTCGGGTCGGCGCTTCTCAATGCACGCGTTGAGCATTTCGGCGTAGATGTGGATCAGCCGGTCGGGGTCCTCGCCAATGGTGCGGAGATTGGCCCGCATGCGGTCATCGACGAAATAGGTAAGCACCGGATCGTCGATTTGAATATAGCGGCACCCCAGATCTTCCAAAGCGGCGATTTCCGATTGGTAAAAGGCCGCGATATCGCTCCAGAATTGATCCATGTCGGGATAGGCATCCCGGCTCACCTTGGCGCGGCCGCTGTGGAAGTGAATGCGGGTGGGCGACGGGATGGTGATCTTGGGCGTTTCGGTCGTGCACTCGGCGAGGAATTCATAATCCCGCCCGAGGATCGTTCGGTCGTGATGGATCGGGCCCACCGTCTCGACGATCTTGGGAATATAGCCGGAACCCTTTTCGTCGTCGGTCTTGAATTCCGCGCCGATGTCCGGCTCGGAAATTTCGATGCCGTTTATTTGGCTAATGAAATCGATCCACCAGTTCTCGCGCCGGAACTCGCCGTCGGTGACCGAGTGCAGGCCCACATCCTCCTGCAGCCTGGCGACATCGCGGATGGCCTCGTCCTCCAAGGACCGTAGTTCGGCATCGCCCATCTCGCCGGCCTTCCATTTGAGGCGCGCATCGAGAAGTTGGGGCGGCCTGAGCAGGCTGCCAA
>CAZBQG010000286.1:0-313 GCA_964493945.1 uncultured Rhodospirillaceae bacterium | reverse complement strand
GGTCGGCGCGATAGAATGGTTTGGATTTGGTATTCATGTTGCCCTCCTTGGATTAATTCGTCCAGGCTATGTTGGAGATTTTGCCGCCTCTCACTGCATCAGGCCCGGCAGAACCAATGCGATCCCCGGTGCGGCCAGCAGCAAGCCGAACAAAAGCATGTCGCAACCAACGAATGGCGCCGCCGCCCACGCGACTTCGCCAAGCGTCGTGCCCTTGGGAGCGACCCCGAGCATGACAAACAACCCCAACCCGAAGGGCGGGGTCACGCCGCTGATCTCCAAGGCCAGCAACACAACGATGCCGAACCAGATT
>CAZBQG010000285.1:0-5002 GCA_964493945.1 uncultured Rhodospirillaceae bacterium | reverse complement strand
AGCATCATCAAGTGAAATCCTGAATGAATAATTAATGGGTCCTGAGCCTAGAGCAGTTGCATCAGAAGATTTTCATCTTGAGGCGGATTTCGCGGGCCATTGCTCCGGTTATGGGCAGGACGTCGTCCATTCTGTCGTCGCTGATATCACCGACACGCAGCTTGATTTGCTCCCAGTTCTCCCAATCATTCAAGGTGCTTTTCAGTTTTTCTTCTTCATCATCGGTCATGGTTTGTCTCCTGATTGGGGCAGCAATATTTTAGTTTAAACCGGTCCCATAAAAGGGTCTGTGATGAACAGCACACCCCTTTTGCCTTGACAGGATGGGAGAGCCACGCAAAAAACCGTTAAGATTTAACCGGTCAGCCATATAAAGGGGAGGACTAATCATGGCGGAACAAGACAAAGTGCCGCATCTGTTCCGGCCCATCACATTCCGTTCGGTGACGGCGCGAAACCGTATCATGGTCTCGCCCATGTGCCAGTTTTCGGCGACCGACGGCTTGGCCAATGACTGGCACCACATGTTCTGGGGATCGCGGGCCGCGGGCGGCGCCGGCATTGTCTGCACTGAGGTGATTTCCGGCGAGCCCCGGGGGCGCATCTCGCCCTATTGCCTGGGGCTTTGGAGCGACGAGCAGCGTGATTTGCTGATCCCCATGGTGAAATTCATAGAATCCCAGGGCGCCGTGCCGGCCGTCCAGATCGGCCATGCCGGGCGCAAGGCGGCTGTTTCGCCCGGATGGAAAGGCATGAAGGCGTTTTCCGGCGAGGAAGGAGCCTGGCCCATCATCGCGCCCAGCGCCGTCGCCTTTGCCCCCGATTCTCAAACTCCCACCGTCATGGATCAGGCCATGATCGATGAGGTGATCGCCTCCACCGTGGATGCGACCCGCCGGGCCAAAGAGGCCGGCTTCAAGATCGCCGAGCTGCACGGGGCGCACGGCTACCTGATCCATCAGTTCCTTTCGCCCTTGAGCAACAAGCGCAACGATGAATATGGCGGCGACCTGAAAGGGAGGACCCGGTTTCTGATGGAAAGCCTGGATGCGGTGCGCAGCGAATGGCCCGATGACCTGCCCCTGTTCGTGCGCCTGTCCTGCACCGACTGGCTGGAAGGTGGTGTTGATCTGGATGACACGGTGGAATTATGCGGGATGATCAAAACACGCGGCGATGTGGATTTGATTGATTGTTCCTCGGGCGGCTCTGATCTCGGCCAAAAAATAAAACTCTATCCCGGCTATCAGGTGCCCTTCGCCGAACGCATCCGGCGCGAAGTGGGGGTGCCCACCGGCGCCGTCGGCTTGATCAAAAACCCGGATATGGCCGAGGAAATTCTGGCCGCCGGGCGGGCTGATTTGATTTTACTGGCCCGCGGCATGCTGGCCGATCCTAACTGGCCGCTCCGCGCCGCCCATGCCTTGGGCTATGAGGACGCCCCCTGGCCCAATCAATATGGCCGGGGGACGGGGGCGTTCTGATCTTTAACCCGCGTCGCGGACGCAGCGGGCGTAATTGTGGATGCGGGTTTCGTCGCGCTGGCCGCCCCGGGCGCGGCCTTGCCATTCAGCCGGATTGCCCACCTTGGGATCGCTTCGCTGGGCGCCTGCGCCATGTACGTCCACCCCTTCCACCGAAACGCATTTGCCGAAACAGACATAGACCGCGTGGCTGATTTCCTCGCCGAAGGTGGTTGAGGACCAGAACCAGGCATCCTTGTCGCTTTGGGTGAAATATTTCAAATCCAGCGCCGGATCGGCCCGCCCATAATCGACGATGCTTTGCAATTCCCGCGCATTGGGCAGGCGCCAGTCACGCTTTCCGGCATGATCCAGATTTTCACAATAAGACAGCGCGCCGGGCCAGTCACTGCCTTTGCCGCTGTCGGTGCGTTGCCACATCAGCCCGGTCATGGCATCTGTCACCGTGCCGCCCCCGTTGCTTTTGAATTTATTATCGCCCCATCGCGGACCCCGGATGCAGCGATAGAACAATTTGTTGCGCCCGCCCCCGGTCGGCGCCTGTTTGATGCGCCCGTCCAGAAAGTTATAGAAAAAGGCGGCAAAGACCCCGTCCCGGTCCCAATGCTTGCCGGCATAGATGGTATCGGACCAGGTCTGACCCATCATTTCCGTGCTGTGGGTCGAGGCAAACCGGTCCCCTTCCAATATCTCCCTGCCCGGCCTTTCCAGATCGAAATATTCCTTGTCGATGAAAAAGCGCGATCCCGTCGCCCCCCGCCAATCGGTGATGGAAAACAACTCCTTGATGCCCGGCATGCGCCAATCGCCGTGGCCGCCCAGGGTGAGGTTCTTGCAGGTCCGGTATGCGCTGTCGTATCCCAGGCGTTCCCGGTTATGCCCTTTCTGCCAGGTGAGACCGGTGATCCCGTCGCTCACCGTGCCGTTTCCGTTATCGCGGAAGGCGGGCTGGGGCCCCCGGTAATGGGCGTCCTGGCCATAAAGCCTTTCTCCCTTGGCCGGGCAGGGAATGGTGCTGGTGGTGTTGAAACAGGTTACCTGGCTGGTGTCCGCCAGCTTGTTGTTGAGCCGGACGGCCTGGGCGTATGGGGCGCGGGGCTCATAGCCGAAGCGCTTATTGCCGCCCTTGGTGGGACCGCCGTCCCCGCTACCTGCGCCGGGTCCGCCGCCGCCGCCTGGCCCACCAGCACGGCCACGGCCTTGCGGAATGCAAAAGGCCCGCCCGCCCCGGGCGGCGCAGGATCCCTGCATGGTGCCATGGGGTGCATTGATGGTGCAGGAATCGCCCGACCGTTTTCCCTGACAGGCTTCATAGGCCATGGGCGGCGGTCCGCCGCCCGGACCACGCCCTTGTCCACCGCCGGGCCCCCGCTGGGCCTGGGCCATGGAAGTCACAACCAGCAAGGACAGCAGCACGGCCAGCAGGGGGCGAAGGATGGGCTTCATGGCGTTTGCAATCTTTAGTTCTTCTTGGATTTAATCCCCATGACGCTGCCCAGTTCGGGCGGCAGTTCCAGCCCGGCATGGGCTGCTTGTACTTCGCCCAGCAATTTGTAGCTTTCGTCGGGCATGGGTTCCACCTTGCGCTTGGTCAGATCCACATGGAGCGCCAATTGTTCCAGGGTGGCGATCTGGTAATCTTCCTGGGCGTGGCGCATGACGTGGAAGTAATGCATGCGTTTGTCATCAAAACCGATGAGCTGGGTGGTGACGATCACCTCGTCGCCCTCATTGACCTCGCGGCCATAGGTGATGTGGGATTCAACGGCGAAGGTAGATTTTCCGGTGCGCTCCCGGTAGGGCTTGCCGAGACCGATGAGGGGATAAAACTCGTCCGTCCCCATATCGAAGATCAAGACGAAATAGGCCACATTCATATGGCCGTTATAATCGGTCCAGTCTGAGATGACTTTGGTGCGCAGGCGCGAAATGGGCGCTTCGAAACTCATGGCTTTATGGCTCCTGGTTCATTGAGGAAATTATCTGCCCGGATTGTCGCCGCTCCGCCAATCCGGGTCAATCAGATAGGGGCCGGCTTGGTATTAATCCGCTTCATCCAACCCCGGCCCAACTGCCCAACCGGCCAGCCTGATAAACTTATTCTCCCTCCCGATCTTTACAAAATGAGAATGATAATTAATTGTAATTGAGGTTGCGGGTCTGTAAAAAGGCCGGGTGGGGGAGTGGCTGTTTTCTTTTAAAAATCAGGAGAGTTCAATATGAACGAATATTCGGTTCGCGAAACCAAATCATCCAGGCTGAGGGCGCGTCTTGATCATCCCGTGGTGGATGCGGATGCCCATATCATGGAGGCCCTGTTCGTCCTGCCTGATTTCCTCAAACAGGTGGGTGGCCCCGATCTGGTGGCACGCTTCGAAAAGGCCCGGGAGAGGGGTCGGCCGGGCCGGCCCAAAACCGTCTTTTGGGGCGGTTTTTCCGGAAGCCACACGATTGGTAGGGCGACCACCATGCTGCCCAACCTCTATGCCCGCCGGATTGAAGAGGTCGGTTTGGATTTCTGCACCCTTTTCCCGACGCTGGGTTTCGGCATCCAGGTCATGCCCGAAGATGATGTGCGGGCGGCGGCCTGCCGGGCGGCGAACATGATGTATGCGGACATGTTCAAGGACCAGACGCGCAATATGACGCCCGCCGCTCTGATCCCCATGCATACACCGGAAGAAGCAATCGGAGAGCTTGAATTCGCCGTCAAGGAGTTGGGGTTCCGGGCCATCATGACCTGCAACGAGGTGCTGCGCCCGCCGGCGGGGCTTGTAGGCGCCGGGCCCGGCGAGATGCAATATACGCCTATCGCCCTGGACAGCCCTTATGATTACGACCCCTTCTGGGCCAAATGCGTCGAGCTCAAGGTGGCGCCGGCGGGCCACAGCACCAATTATTCGGGCACACACGGATCACCCACCAATTACGTCTATAACCGCGTCGGCCTGTTCGCCACCTTCGGCCATGCGGCCACCCGCGCGCTGTTCATGAGCGGTGTCACCCGCAAATTCCCGGAACTGAATTTCGCCTTCCTGGAGGGCGGCGTCTGGTGGGCGGTGGCCATGTATAACGATCTGGTGGAATTCTGGGAAAAGCGCAACCGGGACGCCATGATTGAATATCACGATCCGGCCAATATCGATTTCGGGCTCATGGAGGACATGTTCCGCCGCTATGGCAACGACTATCTGACAGCCGAAAGAATGCTGGCGGCCCGCCAAACCCTCACCCGTGACGGCCGCACAAATCCAGGCCAGGACCAGGATTCCATCAATGACTGGAAGGCACTCAAAATCGAGCGGGCCGAAGACATAAAATTATTGTTCACGGAGAACTTCTATTTCGGCTGCGAGGCCGATGACAGCCCCAATTACACGGCGTTTAACACCAAGGCCAACCAGTTCGGCGCCAAAATCAAGGCCTTGTTCTCGTCCGATCTGGGCCATTGGGACGTGGTGGATATTGGACCATCTGGCGGCAGGCTCCGTATTGTTGGGTGACAAAGGATACGATGC
>CAZBQG010000284.1:0-5034 GCA_964493945.1 uncultured Rhodospirillaceae bacterium | reverse complement strand
ATATGCATTGCCGCTATTGTTATCTTCTATCTGAATTAATGAGCCCTGACCCTAATTTAGGCCACAAATGAGGGGTGATAAATGAACGGTTTTGGTTGAACCCCGACTAAAAAGCACCCAGCGCTGCCGGGCCGGTATTCATCCCTAAGCAGACGAAAAGCCTTTCCCTGGCACCCGTAGATCAGCCCGTCCAGTCCAGCAAAACCAGCGCGGCGTCGCCCCCCTCGCCCAACACCTTGAATGCCTCCGCCGCCTCATCGGCGGGAAATTCGTGGGTCATCATGGGGGAAAGATCGAGGCGGCCGGCGGCGATCATGGCCAGGATCAGGCCGGTCTCGTCCCAGGACGTCCAACTGCCGGGCCCGCTTTCGTAAATGGGCCGGGTCAACTCATGGGCACCGATCACGCTGAGCCCCTTGCGGTGTACAAGATTGTAGAAATCGACGCTCTCCGTGGCGCCCCGGGTCGAGCCCAGCAAAACAACCCTTCCGTTCCTGGCGCAAAGCTCAAAAGCCTGGGGAATGGCCTCCGGACGGCCCGATGCCTCGATCACTATAGCCGGAGGCGGACCAGGGAAACCGGCACTGCCTGCATAAACCCCATCCAGGTCCAGCCCCATGGCAATCTTGCGCCGGGCGGGCTCGGGGTCCATGCCCATGACCGGAAGCCGTCGCCCATACGCGCAAATTGGGCCGCCGACAAGCCGAAGGGCCCCAACCCCATGACCAGGATGGATTCCCCCAGCCCCAGGCGCGCCCGGCGCACCCCGGTCATGCCAACCTTGGAGATGCCGAAGGCAGCACTTTCCTTTTGCTGTTGAGCGGATAAACCCTCAGCCAGAGGCCAAAACAGATGGAGCGGGCTGGCCGCCACATCGGGGGTCTGCGAGGCCTTGAAATCGTCCCGGTATTTTTCAGGCGCAGGCCCGGCCCCGTGCTCGCCGGCAATAATCCATGGCTGACATGGGCCAGCCGGTTGGCGATCAATTAGCCGGGGCGGAAATCCTCCACCCCGGCACCCACTTCGGTGATTTTGGCGATATTGGAATAGCCGGGATAATAGGGAAAGCCCTTGGCATGGGTCGGCGTGTTGGCCAGCGCCCGGAGATTAGCCAGCTCCGTGCCCGGCTGATTACCGTATAGAGTGTCTGGACCAGGATTTGATCCGCCTCGGGCGCGCCGATATGGGTTGTTTCCAGGGAAACTTCGCCAATGCCCGTAAAGACGACGCGGCGCGCTTCCATGGGATTTATGAGAACCGGTTGGCGCGGGAAAAGCCATTGGGCGGCAGGCGGCCGGACTGGGCCCGCTTGCCCTGCCAGGCCATGAGGTCGGTTTCCGTCCGTATCTTGGAGCCGGTCCGCCAACTCAACCCCTCGGCCATGGTGAAGGTCTTGGCATCGCCCAGGCCTCCATCCTTGAAGCGTTGCATGATAACGCCCCGCCCCCGGGTCATTTCCGGAACCTCATTCAGGGGGAAAATCAGCAGCTTTCGGTTTTCACCAATGCAGGCAACGCTGTCGCCTTCTACCCGTGTGCAGACCACCGCCTCCTCGCCCGCTTGCAGATTAAGCACCTGGCGGCCGGTGCGGGTCTGGGCGGTAACCGCATCCAGGGGCACGATAAAGCCGCGCCCCGCGCTGGAGGCCACCAATAGCTTCACATCGGGGGTCTGGAGGAAAAGATTGACCAGATCATGTTCGTTGCCGAGATCGATCATCAGGCGGATGGGTTCGCCAAAGCCCCGCCCGCCCGGCAGTTTGTCGCAGCCCAGCGTATAGAAGCGCCCATTGGTGGCGAAGACCACCAGCTTGTCCGTGGTTTCGGCCCGGATGACGAAATTGGCCCGGTCGCCCTCTTTGTATTTGACGTCGCTGACATCTTCCAGATGCCCTTTGGCCGTCTTGATCCAGCCTTTTTCCGAACAGAATACGGTAATCGGTTCGCGCTCGATCATGGCTTCCAGGGGGACTTCCAGCAAATCCGGCGGCGTGCCGATTTCGGTGCGGCGCTTGCCAAGTTCGGTCTTGCGCCCAAAGCGTTTGCGCACATCGCTGATCTCGTCGGCGATATACTTCCAGCGGAGCTTTTCGTCCTTGAGAAGTTTCCTCAGGCTTTTTTGCTCTTTGCTCAGCTCGTCATGCTCGCCCCGTATCTGGGCTTCTTCCAATTTGCGCAGATTGCGGAGCCGCATGTTCAAAATCGCTTCGGCCTGACCGTCGGTGAGATCGAAGGCGGCGATTATTTGAACCTTGGGCTCGTCCTCTTCGCGGATGATGCGGATCACTTCATCCAGATTGAGATACGCAATGAGATAGCCGCCCAACACCTCCAGCCGGTCGGCGATCTTGCCCAGGCGGAATTTATTGCGCCTCAGAAACACCTCATGGCGGTGATCGAGAAAGGCGGCCAGGGCTTCGCACAAATTCATCACCTTGGGCGTGCGGCCCTGATCCAGCACGTTCAGGTTCATGTTGAAGCGGTTTTCCAGCTCGGTCTGGCGGAACAATTGGGCCATGAGCTGTTCGGGATCCACATTCTTGCTTTTGGGCACCAGGACGAGGCGTACATCTTCTGTTGATTCGTCGATGACGTCATCCAGGAGAGGCAGGCGCTTCTGGTTCAAAAGATCGGCTATTTTCTCGATCAGGCGCGCTTTCTGCACCTGATAGGGTATCTCGGTGACGATGATCTGATATTGGCCCCGGGGCAGCTTCTCACGCACCCATTTGGCCCGCACACGAAAGCCGCCCCGCCCCGTTTTATAGGCCTCGATGACCGTGTCCCGGTCCTCGATCAAAAGCCCGCCCGTCGGGAAATCGGGCCCCGGGATCAGCTCCACCAATTTGCTGATGGTAGCGTTCGGAAATTTGATCAGATGAAGCAAGGCCTGGCACAACTCATCCACATTATGGGGCGGAATATTGGTGGCCATGCCGACCGCAATGCCCGCCGCCCCATTGGCCAAAAGATTGGGAAAGACCGCGGGCAACACAATGGGCTCACTGTCCTCGCCGTCATAGGTTTCGCGGAAATCAACCGCGTCTTCGGTGATGCCTTCCAAAAGCGCCTGGGCCGCATCGGTCAGGCGGGCTTCGGTGTAACGCATGGCGGCCGCGTTATCGCCGTCCACATTGCCGAAATTCCCCTGACCATCAACCAGGGGATAGCGCTGGGCGAAATCCTGGGCGAGGCGCACCATGGCGTCATAGACGGCCACATCGCCATGGGGATGATAGCGCCCGATCACATCGCCCACCACGCGGGCACATTTCTTGAACCCCTTATCCGGGTCCAGGCGCAACTGACGCATGGCGAACAAAAGCCGCCGATGAACCGGTTTCAACCCATCCCTGGCATCGGGCAGGGAGCGCGAGGTAATGGTCGAGAGCGCGTAGGACAAATAGCGCTCGGACAAAGCGTCCATCAGCCTGGTGTCTCTGATCTCACCTTCGGGAAGTGGTTTACTGGCCATCGGGCCTCCTTCAACCGGGAACCGTATTCATACCAGATATAGTAGCCAATTGGCGCACACGGTCAACAAGTCGTATGCGGGCGGCGGGAGGGCCCTTTCCGGCCTGAGCGAAAACAAGTTGATCGAGGAAATACCCGGTAAGCGCCAGCCCCTGCTTCAGGCCATCCCAATCACCCACGCCTTCCCCGCCTTCCAACAAAAATTCAGGCAGATCCAGCAGCTTATCGGCATAGGGCTGACCGGCCGATGCTGAAACGGCGCGGCCTGTCCTGGGTGAGATAAAAACCAATTGATCATTGCTGCCGGTGGCGGCGCATTCGCTGAGATCAAGGCCGTAGCCCAGCTCACCCAGCAGGGACAATTCCCAGCGGACATATTCCGCCAGCCACTCTTCCCCTGCCAGACTGCCGATCAGCTTTGCAAAACCGGCAAACAGGTTTCCATGTGGTTCGCGCTCGGGCAGGCTCGCCTCGCCCACGGCACAGGCAGCACTCAGGCCCGCCAGGCGCAGGGGATCGTCCAGCCATTGGGCACCGTGGGGACGGAGCAATTCACATTGATAGCTGCCCAGATGCTCATCAAGCCGGGCCCGCCAATCGGCCTTCAAGTAATTTCCGGGCTGATAGACCCCTCGGGCCCGGCGCCCAGCCCCGCCCCGCACCAGCCCCAGATGACGGCCATGATGGGGCGTGAACAGGCTGACGATGAGCGCACTTTCGCCATGCTTGCGCGCATTCAACACGAATCCTTCGTCGGACCAGTTCATTACTTCCCACCGATAAGCGGAAATTGGAACCTATCTGATTAAGCCCTAAAGGGATTAATTGCCAGCCTCTATTGGCGGTGCCTAAGCAGCATTGGGGGCCGGCTCAATCGGGCCTGAAGCGGTCATGCATGGCCCGCATTGTGAGGATGGTTTCACGCGGGGCCTCACGCACCCGATCAGGAAGTGCGCCACATTCGAGGGCGGACCAGAATTTCAAAAGACCCAGCCGGAGCGCGCCGATCTGTTCGACCAATCCGATTCCGTGACGGGACAGTTCGGGCCTGTCTGCAAGAAATTCTTCCAGGTGGCGTTCCGCCAAAGCGGCCGGGCATATTTCTTCTTGGTTTCTGGGCAGCCTGAAATGATGGAACCCCTTGCCGAATCGGGGCAGAAAAAAGTGCCAATGGGCATCCCGGTCCTAATCTTGCAACTGGGTATAGACGGAACAACCCTTATTGAAGATATGCAGGATGGCGCTCAGTGTTGCCAGCCGGGCCGTATGGGTCTGGGGCTCGCGGGCCAGCAGAAAGGAAAGGGGTTCGCCGACGAAGGCGAGCCAAGGTTGGACGTCCGCCCACTCACCCTCCGCCAGTTTGCGCTCAATGCCTGCCTGATCCTGTTTCATGAACAAAAATTCACCCTTCTGCCCCTGGCCAGCGTCTCCCTGCCCACCTGCAAGCGCATGATCGACGCGCTGCATCAAAAAATCATCCTGGAAGGCGAAGAGCCGGCGGACCAGAATTAATACCAATCTGCAAAAAGTTTGACACATTAACGTTCTGTTAGGCTGGTCG
>CAZBQG010000283.1:0-5051 GCA_964493945.1 uncultured Rhodospirillaceae bacterium | reverse complement strand
GACTTTCCTTCAACAGAGAACCTCAAAATATGAATCACTTCAGGCGTTTATCCCGCTAAGTCGGGTACTGTGGTTCGTCCGTCATGATGGGTAAATTCTTGTACGATATTCATATTTCCAAATCCCACTGAATTTCAGGGGGTTCTTCTTCTACCATTTTGGCCGCGTTTGTGATTTGATCCGGATCAAATCAGGTCCGGATCGAGGGAAGGTATCCAGTGGCTGGCAATAAAAAATCGGATCAAATGATCCTGCGTTGCGTGGATTGCCCCATGCATGCATCAAGCGATTGGGGGATACTCGACGCCGAGGGCCTGAAGGCGCTCGATCAGGCACGCAATTCCAAGAGCTATGTGGCCGGCGAACTGATTTTCATGGAAGGGGATCAGTGCGACGGCCTTTATTGCATCGAACAGGGTCAGGTCGGGGTGCGCAAAACCGATGTGGACGGAAATTCGGTGCTTTTATATATTTCGGTTGGCGGAGAAACCATGGGGTACCGGGCGGTGATCGCCGAAGAACCCTACATGGCCAGCGGCGAAGCCCTGAAGGCGTCCCGCGTCTGCCATATCCAGGCCAGTACCATGCGCGACCTTCTGCGCCGCAATCCGGCCTTCGGTTACCGCTATTTGCAGCGCATCTCAAACCAGTTGGGTGCGGCCGAGCTGAGAATATTGCAAAATATCGCTCTGTCGGTCCGGGCCCGGTTCGCCCATCTTTTGGTTGTCCTCATGGACCGCTATCAGACTTACCGGGACGGTGACGTTCTGGTCATGGATCTGCCCATTTCCAGGCACGATCTGGCTTCCATGATCGGCACCACGCCCGAATCCATGTCCCGCGTGATCCGCAAGCTGGAAGAAGACGATGTGGCTCTGTTCAAAGGGCGCATGGTGCGCATTCCGGACTTGAAAACCCTGATCTCCGAATTCGAGCCCCACCTTATTATCTGATGGCTGTTTATTGGGGCTCCCTAATGAGCCATGAGAACGGGGATGGTCATATGTTCCAGCATATGTGCCGTGACCCCGCCCAGGACCAGTTCACGCCAGCGGGGATGGCCTTAGGCGCCCATGACGAAAAGATCCACTTTGCGGTCGGCGGCGCGCGACATCAGAACATCAGCCACCCCCACATTATCGACGCTGATGGATTGGGTCTCGGCCTTGATCCCGTGGCGCGCCAGATGGCGTCCGATTTCGGCGCAACGGATGGCCCCAACGCCTGCTTGGGAGGATTCTGCATTGATGGCGACGATATCCACCTCATCGGCACCGGCCAGCAGGGGGATGGCGTCGTTGACGGCGCGTGCCGCGGGTGTCGAAGCGTCCCAGCCGACCATCACCCGCTGGCCTACTTTTTTGGCCGGGGTTTCGGGTGGAACGATAAGAACCGGACGTCCGGTGGAGAGGATCAGGCTTCCCGCCAGATCGCCCAGCCCGCCGGCCTCCGGGTTATGGGTCCCCATGACCAAAAGGTCCGAAAAGCGCGTCTCCTCCAGGATCACATCGAAAGGATGGCCTTCCCGGCAAAGCCATTCATGGGAAATGCCAGCCGCCTTGGCGGTCTCGGAAAAAAATTTTCCACCTTTTTTTCAATCTGGCGCCATTCCTCGACTTGGGTTTCCAGGATTTCGGTGGGGAAATCGCTTAAATCATAGAGGGCTAGATAAGGTGCGGGGCGTACGAAAAGCCCGCTCAGATGGGCACCGTGGGCGGTGGCCAGATTTGCCGCAATTTCGATCCGCCCGGAGCCTTGATCATCGCCCCCCACATGAACCAGAATATCCGTTAAATCCATTTTCTATCCCTCCGGCTGGGGCGCCATTTTAGGGCTGCCAGGAAGCATTGCTTTGATCGGGATCAAATCGTAGTTTTTTTTGTGGTCAACCGGATGCGGGTCATCATTGGTGAACGACAGCCATTTCCAGGACCAGATAATCGAATTTCTCAGCCAGCCCCATGCCTTTGGTAATGTGGCGCTTGGCGTTTCGGGCCCGGTGGAGAAGGTGGAAACCCATATTTCGGTTATTTTCCTGGCCGGTGAGCGGGCCTATAAACTCAAGCGCGCCCTAACCCTGCCTTATCTGGATTATTCCACCCTGGAGCTGCGCCGCCTGGCATGTGAGGCGGAAATCGCCATCAACCGGCCGCTGGCCCCTGAAATCTACCGGGGTGTGACCCCATTGACGCGCCTGCCGGGAGGCGGGTTCCGCCTGGGCGGGCCGGGCGAGCCCGTTGAATATCTGGTGGAAATGAACCGCTTTGGCCAGGACGGGCTGTTTGATCATCTGGTGGGGACGGGTGGCCTGAAACCTGATGGTTTGGAGGATTTGGCCCAAACCATCGCGGCGGTGCATGAGCAGGCGGAAGTCTCCCATGAGCGGGGCGGAGCCGCTGGTACGGGCGAGATACTGGCCAATAACGGCTTAAGCCTGATCCAGGCAGCGGAGGATTGCCTGGACCGAGCCAAGGTGGATGCCCTGGGCCGGACAAGCCGCGATGCGCTGGAGGGGCTGGCCCCGTTACTGGATGCCCGTCACGGGGAGGGCCGGGTCAGGCATTGTCATGGCGATCTGCATTTGGGCAATCTGGTCCTGATCAAGGGACAGCCGGTGCTTTTTGACGCCATCGAATTCAGCGAAACCTTTTCACTGATCGATGTTTTCTACGATTTGGCCTTTTTGCTCATGGATTTGGACCACCGGGGGGAGGGGAACGGGGCTGCCCGGGTGCTCAACCGCTATTTGGATGTGACCGGTGACGCCGGGGCGCTTGCCTGCCTGCCCCTGTTTCTTTCCATGCGGGCCTCGGTGCGGGCCTATGTGGCGGCCAGCCGGACGGCCCAAAATGACTACCAGAGAGAGGCAAAGGCCTACCTGGATCGGGCAGTTTCATATTTGTCGCCGCCGCCGCCCCGCCTCATCGCCATCGGGGGTCTGTCGGGGACGGGCAAATCCTCCCTGGCCGCCGGGCTGGCTCCCGGCCTGGGGGCCTCGCCCGGTGCCTTCATCGTGCGGTCGGACGCCATCCGCAAGCGTCTGGCCGGGGCCGGCCCCCATGAGCGGCTCGCCCCGGAATTCTATGGGCCCGATATGGGACAGCGCACCTATGCCCAATTGATGGAGGATGCCCGGACCGGCCTTGAAGCCGGGCACAGCGTGATCGCCGATGCCGTCTTCGCCCGCCCGGATGAACGCGCCGCCATTGCCCGGGTGGCCGGCGGGCTTGGCCTGCCCTTTCAGGGGCTTTGGCTTGATGCTCCCGCCCATCTCCTGGAAAGCCGCGTTACGGACCGGCGCAATGATGTTTCCGATGCCGACGCCCATATCGTCCGCCAGCAGCTTGATTATGATCTGGGCGAAATGGAGTGGGAGCGGATGGACAGTTCGGGCTCTTTCGAGCAGATTTGCCAGGTGGCGGCCCGGATATTGGGGCTGAAAACCCCTCAAATGTGACCTGGGTCACAGTATTTTTTAGCGGGTTCCCCTAAATTCCACCCATAAAACGCATGTCATCAACAGGGTGCGGCCCTACCACGACAAGGCAAACCGCCAGAAATCGCGGGACGCAAAGCCACCGGCCTAAAGTCAGACGGACCAAGGCAGCGGGGCTACCGAAAGGAAGAGGACGATGGAAGTAAGTTTAAGCAGTGCGGTCCGCACCTCTCTGCATTCAACGCAGAAAATAGCGGATTTCACCGCCAGGACCCAAAAACGCATCTCGACGGGGAAGAAACACAATTCCCTGATCGACAATGCCCAGGCGGTTACGGTGTCCAACAGCCTGTCCAACCGTGCCTCCGACCTGATCGGCGTGAAAAGCAGCATTTCCCAAGGTATTTCCAAGGTCACCACGGCGACCGACGGGCTCAATTCCATCAGCGGTATGCTCCACCATATGAAGGCGGTGGCTCAGCTTTACGAACAGACTTCGGACGCTACCACACAGGCAAATCTGAGCGCGCAATTCGATGAGCTGAAAGTGCAATTGGACGGTTGGCCGGGAATTCATCCTATGGCGGCACCAACCTGATCGAGGGCACCCCTGATAATTTAGAAGTGCCCTTCAACGAGGACGGATCTTCCAGCGTGACCATCAACGGCACGGCCAATGACACCACCGGATTGAGCATTACGCTTAGCACGGCCAGCATCGATGCGGCCCTCACCCAGGTTCGGGCGGCGGGCGAAAGCCTGGGCGTCAATGCGGGCGTGCTTTCCATCCGCGAAGAGTTCACCAACAACCTGGTGAACAATCTGGAAGAAGGCTCCGCCAAGCTGGTCCAGGCCGATCTCAACGAGGAAGCCGCCAATGCGCTGACGGCTCAGACCCGGGGCCTGCTCAGCGTCGCCGCCACTGGCATCGCCGCTCAGTCTGAACGCTCCATCCTCCAGTTGTTCTAAAAAACCATTCAGTTATAATAGGTTCTCCGGGTGCTTGTGCCCGCCGGTGATTGCCGGGTGCCTCCAAGAGGGCCCGGCACGCATCCTTGCTTAAGGTTAAGAGGAGGACCGCTCATGGCCCGAATGCCTATTTTCGATAGCCCCCTGATGCTCGGTTTCGATCAATTCGAGCGCGTGCTCGACCGGGTTTCCAAGACCCCGGCGGATGGCTATCCGCCCTATAATATCGAACAAACCGGCGAGGAGAGCCTGCGCATCACCCTGGCCGTCGCCGGATTTTCCATGGAGGAACTGGAAGTCAATCTGGAAGACAATCAATTGGTCATCCGGGGCCACCAGGGCGACGAGGATGACGGGCGGTTGTTCCTCCACCGGGGCATCGCCGCGCGCCAGTTCCAACGGAGCTTCGTGCTGGCCGAAGGGATCGAGGTGCTCACCGCCAGGTTGGAAGACGGGCTTTTGCATGTGGATCTGGTCCGCCCCCGGCCCGAGCCGGAAGTGCGCAACATCAAAATCGAAAGTGGCGGCGGGAAATCCGGACGGGCCAAAAAAGCCAAGACCATCGATCTCGGCGCCAAGGACTGATATTTCCGTCACCCCCCGCGAAGGAGCGTGTGAAGGAATTGCTTTTGGGCGTGGTTTGTGA
>CAZBQG010000282.1:0-5061 GCA_964493945.1 uncultured Rhodospirillaceae bacterium | reverse complement strand
CAGATCCTCCTATAGATCAGACCGCTAACTGTTCCAATTTATATGACGACGGACAATCCCGTACCACCTTTTCGGCAGGGTCTTTTTTGCTAATGGATTTATGCCTCATCTTCGTTCCCTTCGGTCACTACGATGAGCCATAAATCCTCCGTTATAATAAAATCCTAATCTGTCCCAAGGGCGCTGACGTCAAACACTCTCTACAAGCAGCCCACAAAGTCGAGAACATGTTCGGCAAACTCAAAGACTGGCGCCGCGTCGCAACACGATATGACCGCTGCGCACACACCTTCTTTTCAGCTATATGCATTGCCGCTATTGTTATCTTCTATCTGAATTAATGAGCCCTGACCCTGGGAAAAATGAATGAGATTTATAGCAATAGCTCTGGCCATCCTGCCAGCCTTCACCGCGCTTGCCGCCGATCACCATTCCGGGCACGGCCCGGCGGCGAAGGCCATGAAGATGCCGGCGGCCAAATCATGCACCGTCAAGGTGCGTTTCAGCCAAGCCGCGGAGCTCAAACCGGGCGGCGGCGATTATGCCGGCCCGCCTGTGCTCCACCATGGCAAGCCCGGCATGAATATGCCCCAGATGGAGGGCGCTCATAGCGACCATAATTCACGTCATGGCGGCAGTTTCATCATGGCACCAAACAAGATGCATCACCTGGAGGGCGTCTATTCCGAGCGTTGCGGCTTTCGCCTCTTTTTTTACAATGCCTTCACTGAACCAATCCGGGCGCACCGCTTCCGGGCATTCGTCCGAGTCATCCCCGAAGCCCGTGACCAGGCTGAAACTCATCGTTTCTTGCTGGCCGACAAAGAGGGTTCGGTCCTGCAGGCAGACCTTGGAAGCGATTTCAGCCGCCCCTTTGTGATAGAGACTTACGTCAAGTTCCCGGGAAGCGGCCAGCCTGAACTCTTCACCTTTAAGATTCCCAGAAAGCCTGTTGGGAAGCCTTAATCAGCCCAGGAATCGACCATCACCTTGCATTGCGTGGTGCGTTCACGGAGCGCCTCGAAGGCGTCTGGCAATTGGGCCAGGCTGATGCGATCGGTGATCATAGAGCGGGGTTCCAGATTGCCCGCATGAAATGCATCGATGGCTACCTGGAATTCTTTCTTGGAATAAAAGGCGGAGGGCTGGATGCGCACTTCCTTGGACACCTGAAGGCCCGGAACGTAGCTGTCCGCACTCCAGCAAAGACCCATGAGCACCACCGTTCCCCGCCTGGTGCAGAGATCGATGGCCTGGGCCAGGATGCCTTGCGCGCCGACACATTCGAAGACCACATCGGGCGGCCCGCCCAGGGCCTTGTTGACTTCGGCACCAAGGTCTTCAGCGGGCAACACAAAGGCGCTGGCCCCCATTTCCATGGCCAGCGCTTCCCGCGTGTTGGTTCTGGCCGTCGCCACGATCCGGCCCGCACCATGACGCCTCGCCCAAAAAATGCTGGCCAACCCGATGGGGCCTGCGCCGATGACCAGAACCCGGGCACCCGGTTCAAACTGGGCCATGGACACGCCGTGCAGGCCGACGGCCATGGGCTCGACCAGGGCGCCGTCTTCCATGGAGATGGTCGAGGGCAACTTCAGACATTGGATCTGATTGGCCACGGTATATTGGCCGTATCCGCCGCCTTCCAAATTGCGCTCGGCGCACCAGGGCAGCTCGCCCCTCAGGCAATTGGCGCATTTACCGCAGGAACTCAGAGGCAGAACGGCAACACAGTCATCCATGGCCAAATCCGTAACATTTTTGCCCAGCGCCACCACCTGGCCTGAAAATTCATGGCCCAGCACCTTGCCCGGCGGCGCCAGATGATCGGGATGGCTGGTGGCATGCAGGTCGGAGCCGCAAATGCCGCAACGCCCCACCTTGAGCACCACCTCGCCTTCGACGGGGGTGGGATCGGGCGCATCCTCGACGGCCAGGGGCTGGCCTCTTTGTTTGAATACGGCAACTTTCATTTTGTAATCCCCCCATCAGTTCAGGTTCCAGCCGCCATCCACATGGAAGCCGGCACCGGTGACATATCTGGATTCATCGGAAGCCAGGAACAGAACCATATTGGCCACATCCTCAGGCTCGCCCAACTCGCCCATGGGCACCCGCCCGACCGAGGCCGCAGTCGCCTCTTCCCCGCTGATGCCCCGGCGCTCCGCGACGGCGGCATGGATATCCATCAACATGCGGGTGCGGATCAGGCCCGGATGGACCGAATTGCAGCGGATGCCGTCGCCGTCCTGGGCGCCGTGAGCGGCCACAGTCATGGTCAGATGGCGCACGCCCGCCTTGCTCGACCCATAGGCCGCCGAATTTGGAGAGGCGAACAGGGCAACGATGGAAGACAGGTTGACGATCGAGCCGCCACCCGCCCGGCGCATGGCCGGTATGGCCGCCCGGCAGCCCAGAAACACGCCGTCCAGATTGACCGCATGCACTTTTTTCCAATCCTCGTAGGAGACCTCTTCCGGATTTCCCGTGCTGATATTTCCCTCGATCCCCGCATTATTAACCAGGATTTGCAGCACGCCATGCTTTTCCTGGGTGGCGGCGATGGTGGTATTCCAGCCTTCCTCATCGGTTACGTCCTGATGGAGATAATCGCATCCCAGCCGTTCAGCCAATGCCTGGCCTTTCTCGTCACTGAGATCGGTGATCACCAGCTTGGCGCCTTCCCTCATAAACCGCTCGGCGATGGCCGTCCCAATACCGCCGGCGGCGCCGGTGATCAAAGCGGTCTTGTTGTCCAGCCGGCCCATGAACCGTTCCCCCTCAGGTCAAAGGCAGGGTAAAGATTTTGTCGAAGCTGGGCCGCGCCTTCATGCGGTCATACCAGGCATTTATGTTTGGAAAGGCAGGCATCTCCAGGCCCAGATTAAGCCATTGATGAAGCCGGGTGGAAACGACGATATCGCCCATGGTAAATGTATCCCCGGCCACCCAGGGCCTCCCTTCCAGCCTGGCTTCCAGCATGGCGTAAGATTCATTAGCCAATTGGCGGGCCGGCTCGATGCCGTCCTCGGCGCCGAATTTGGTGGTTCCCCGGATCAGCCAGGCGAAGGCCGGCACGATATCCATCCAATGGGAACATTGCCAATCCATCCATTTATCGGCCTCGCCTCTTATTTTCAGATCCGCAGGCCACAAGGTCCCGGCGGCGTATTTGGCGGCCAGATAACGCACGCAGGCGTTGGACTCCCAGCCGATAAACCCGTCATCCTCGATGGTCGGGATCAGGTGGGTGGGGTTCATTTTCACATAGTCTGGCTCCCCCAGCCCGCCAAATTTACCGCCCCGTTTGATGAAGTCGAAAGGTATATCCGCCTCGGCGCAGGTGAGCAGTACCTTCTGCGTCGCCGATGAATCGGGCCGTCCCCAGACTTTGAGCATAGCTTTTCCGTCCCTCCAATATCGCCCATTTGGCTTTGTGCAACGCTAGCTCTTTGGCGGGCAGAGGGCAATCAAAAGTGGATTTCGATTTTACCACGAATTCATGACATAGATATAAGGTATGGGCTGATCTGGAACGCGGACATGGCGGATAGCGATCAAACTTCCTGGGCACAAAAGCCCGATGGCACGCGGGATTGGGAGGCCATTTTCGAAGACCCCCAGAGGGGCCTCGTTACGCTTGCCAACAAGGCGGAAACGCCTGCCCAATTGAACGAAACCATGATCACCATGGTAAAGATGCTGTTCGGGCGACGCGGTGACGCGGCGAATATAGAGAAATTCACCGCCCTGGTGACGGAAATGGCACCAGCCGACGGAGAAGCCAAACAACTGGACAAGATGAAGTCCCACATCTCCCGGCTGATGCGGGAAATCAAGGATGAACGCGAACGGAAAGTGGCGGAATATCTGTCGGCCAATAAGGCCAAAAAAGGCGGCGACCGCCGCGCCCCACCCACAAGAAGACGCCCGCCCGCCGCCAAGAAAGCGCCTCCCCCGCCCAAAAGCACCTGGCGGACCGTCTTCGCCGTCTGGGCCATCTTGGCCAGCCTGGGCGCCGGCGGTCTCGGCTATCTGCATTTATAGCCGTACCCAAAGTTATGACCGGAGCCCAGGAAGCCCTGTGGACCCTGCGTTATGTGGAGGCCCATCTGGGCCGCGATGCATGGAAATTATTGGGGGTGAAGCCCAACCGGCAAGGCGCGGTGGAAATCCAGGTCATGATGACGGACCGCCAGAACCTCACCGCCATCCGCAGCATGTTGCCGGAAAGCGTCAGGTTTTCCTGAAAGAAACATGCCCGCCCCACCAGGAAGCAACGGTGCGCGAGCTTCTCGAAAAAGGCTGGGGTTTCCGGGTGTTCATCAGCAGCCCCGGCGGTCCCCTAACGGAAGGCTGGTGCCCCTAACCGGGCTAGTTTCTCCAGCGCCCGAAACGTATTTCCGCGCGCCTCAGGATTTCATTGAGGATGATGGCCGCCGCCGCGATCAAGGAAACCAGCGCGAACAGGTTATGGGGCTCGAAACTTTCCGAATAATGGGTGGTGAAATATCCGATGCCTTTTTGTGTCGCATAAAGCTCCGCCAGGATCACCCCCAACAAGGTTGCGGTCATGCCGAGGCGCATGCCGGTGAACAAGCTGGGCACGAGATGAGGGAAAACCACATGGCGGTAAATATGCGCCCGGCTAGCCCCCATGGAACGGGCACTGGTCAACAGCACCGGATTGATGTTCTGGGTCCCGGCGATGACATTGACGATGATCGGGAAAAAGCCGTGGCTGAATCCAAAGGCCACCTTGACCGCCGGACCGATACCGAAGATCAGCACGAAAAGCGGCAATATGGTGATCTGGGGCATGGCATAGATCATCAGGATGATCGGGAAAAAGGTTAAAAAAGTCGGCCGGTTGATGCCCACCAGCATACCCAGCATAAGACCCGCCAGGAGGGCCATGAAGAAGGCCACGAACAGTTCCCAAAACATCATGCCGATGGCCCGGATAATCTCGACGTCCCGGATCACATCGGCCAGCGAAATAAGGGACAGCGATGCCGGAGCCAGAAATTCCGGATCGTTATAAGTCCAGGCGCCCACTTC
>CAZBQG010000281.1:0-5065 GCA_964493945.1 uncultured Rhodospirillaceae bacterium | reverse complement strand
GGCTGAATTCATCGAGAATGTTCAGCGTCCGGAAAGCTCTCCCGTCGTCGGTTCGGTGGTGAACAAAATCATACGACCAGACATGGTCACGGTACTGAGATGGCACCATAGGAGTTGTTGGTGTTCTCCAGATCGCCGTCAGTCTTGATGAAGCAATCACCCGTGGCCCCATCGAACTGGGCGAGATCACTGGAACTTTCACTGTCGATCCGTAACGGCAAGCCACCAGTCCCATTCTGATCAATGACAGGGGCCGCGACGCTGAGCGCTCCACGATTTCGTTAATCTGCTGGCAAATTCGGGTGAGAATATCCCAGGATTTTTCATGGTTTTCACCCACATAGCCGCCCTGATTGGTCAGGTCCGAGCCTTGCAAAATGGCCTGTTTGCGCCGGATGGTGATCTTTTCGTCGGTGGTGGGCGCGGTGACCATGGTCACATCGCCGCCACCGGCCACGCCCACCCCCGAAACCGTATAATGGGTGGTGATGGTTTGGATGACCTCCACGCCCGTTGAGATGGTAGTTAGCATCATCTCAAGGTCTACCTCATCATAAACCAGAAAGGCATATAGAAAGGTTGTATTGATGCCATCACCAGTGGCTGAGGTCGATTTTGTGGTCTCTGAAGATATTTTCATAACATCTTCCTTTGTATTAACTCATTTTTCTTAACAAACAAGATGTGTGTGGTTCAATATTTTTACGACTTTTGCGCGATTTATTCTAGCTTTTAATCTTGTCGGGCTCCGATGGGCTCGGAGCCATCACTATTGCGATCGATCAGATCTTGTATATAGCCCCCGGAGAGCCGGGCCGCCGCCTGGGACGGCAATTTGGGAAGCCCCGAGACGGTTTCGAAGATAGCGCTCAGTCCCGCCGCGTCCAAGGCGCCTGCCGGCACACCTGCCAGAGCCGAAATCCTGCCAGGGGCGGCATCAGGACCGGCGGCGGGAACGGGCCTGGCCAAGTCCCTGAGATAAGGCATGGCCCCCAGCCCCAGATTCCGCCAATTCCTGATCAGCCAGGCCTGGCCCTGGCGCTGACCCGGACCGCCCAGACCGAAGGCCCGGCAGAGGGCCCGGAACAGGCTGGCCGGGATGAACCCCAAAGCCACGAGATTGGTGGCCAGGATATTGGCCCGCTCAAGCGATGCCGAACTGGTTTGGGATTTGGCTGCGTCATCTCCCATCATGGCGTGCAGGGCTGCCAGGAACACCGAATGGAGTTTGAAGGCCCTTTCGGTCTCGCTGCCCGGTCGGAGGGTCGAGGTCATATCCGGGAATGTGCCTGCGCCTCCGGTCAGGCTTATGACCCGATCGGCATATTCTCATCGCCACCGGTCAGGATCATCTGTTCAACGGGTCCGGCTATACCAGCGCAGGCGCCGTCTTTTCCACGCTATTGCGCAAGCCCCGCCACATTACCGTGATAGACGAATTTGGCCGCTATCTGGAAGCGGCCAACGGCCAGAAGAATTCCAATCTTTTGGAAGCCAATACCCAATTGATCGAGGCCATCGGGCGTTGCCACGGGCGCATGCGCCCCACCGCCTATTCGACCATGACCCTTTCCAAAGACAAGGCCGATGAATTCGCCAAGCGGATCATCCTCAACCCGGCCATCGCCCTGGTGGCGATGACCACGCCCGCCGCATTATTCAAGAATCTCGACACCCAATCCATCGCCAACGGGTTGACGATAAGGATATGGTGGATGTACCCCATAAGATCATCAGTTGGGCCGGGTCCATTGCCAGCCGCGCGGGCCATGGACAAGGCACCGGGGACATTGCCACTGACGAGCCCGATTTCGTGACCCTTCCGTTTACCGGCGGCGCCCTGGCCGAGATCCGGGCCTTTAACGAATGGACCGTCGGGCTTTGCGACAGCCTGGAGAAGATCGGCATTGATGCGCTGCCCGCCAGGTGCAAGGAGATGGCCATGCGTATCGCTCTGATCGTTGCATTGGCCCAGGACGGGGAAGCCACGCTCATTTCGGAAACGCCCGCCCGCTGGGCCATCGCCTATGTGAAATTCAGCATGGAACAGACGGTTTCTCTGTTGAAGATGCGGGTCAGCGGATCGGAATATGAGCGCGACAAAAAGGAATTTCTCCAGGCCATCCGTGACGCCGGCGCCCAGGGCGTCGCCAAGGGGGAAATGGCCAAGACGCCGCCTTTCTCAAAGCATAAGCGCCGCGACATGATGGAGATCATGGGCGCCCTGGCCGAAAGCAACCTGATCGCGCGGGCCAAACAACCGGCCAGCGGCAGAAAAGGCGGGCGGCCAAAAGAAATCTGGGTGGCCATCGAAAAAAGTAGTGGATGAGGAAAAAAAATTGATGACCGCTCAAACCGCCGTCATTTTGCCTTATTTATTTATTAGACCAACCTATGGGCACCAACTGCAAGGAGCTGATCGATAAGGCCGCTGTTATTGAGCAGCTGGCCGATTTTGAAGATGAATTCGTGGAGGATTGCCGCGGCCACGGAGTAATGGGCACGGTCTTTTATCATAATATCCGGATCCGGATTTTCGAGATGATGGATAAGATCGACGATACCGCCTGAAACCCATTCCTATATCTTTGAGCCTACATTTTGCGGGCCGCCCAGACTACCCGTCCAACGATGGTCGCAGCCTCCTCGCACATCTCCACATCGTCATAATGGGGGCTGTCGGAACGCGCCAAAAGGGTAGGTGGATTGGCGCCAAGCTTTTTCTCGATGCGCTTGATCACAACGCCGCTTCCGTCCCAAAGGGCGAAGATGCCGGCGGGCGAGGGCTCCATTGAGGTCAAATCGATCATCACCCGGTCGCCGGCATGGAGGGTCGGTTCCATGCTGTCGCCCTCGACCTCGATGATCTGAGCGTTCTTTGCGTCGACACCCAGATGGTGGTCGGTGTAGCCGCGGGGCAGGCTCCAGATATTGCGGGGAGGCGGCCGGGACTGGGGAGGCATGGGGCCTCCATCCGCATCTTGTGGATCATCCAAAAGGCCGCCTTCGGAGCGCGCGGCATAGGTTGAGTCTTTTTGGGAAAATCGAAGAAGCTGCGGTTGGGTCCGGCGGGGTTGTTGGGCCCCGCCGCCCTTCTCTTCCCCCCGCCTGGCGATGATATCAAACATCGGCTGGCTGGATTCAAAGATATCGGCGTTTTCATAGAGACCCCCGCTGGCCACCAGAATAGCCGTATCTCCGGAGATATTGACGCTATGCCCAAAGGGTTTGGCCTCCACTTCTTCCCCGACGGTTCCGGTTTTGGCCATGAGCTGGTTCCAGGACACCTCCAGGAATTTTGACAGCAGCTCGACTTCGCTCAGTTTGAGTTCGCGCTCTCCCGTCAATAGGAGAGCCAGATCGGGTTGGGTAGTACCGAGGGCCTTGCCCAGCTCGATCCGGCTTTTGCCAACCCGTTCAAGCTGGGCTTCAAACCATTCGCCATCGAAAGCCCCCATCTCCGGTCCCCTACATCATTCGCGCGGCCCAAACCACGCGCCCGATGATGGTTACATCGAGCAGGGGGATCTCCTGATCATCATGCAGAGGGTTGTCGGACCGAACCCTTAGGGTGGTCGGCTGGGAATTTAGGGTGCGCTCGATGCGCTTGATGATTACGCCGCCCCCATCCCACAGCGCGAAGATGCCGGCGGGCGATGGCTCCTTGGCCGCCGTGTCGATCATCACCCGGTCGCCGGAGCGCAACGTCGGCTCCATGCTGTCGCCCTGGACCTGGATAATCCTTGCGTCTTCCGGATTGATACTGAGAATGCCGCCGGCATATTTGGCGGGCAGGCCCCAAAGATCGGTGGTGATCTCGGTTGAGGTCGTATTGCCATGTTCATCGGTCGTATTGATGAGCTGGGCCTCGCCGCCGCCGCCGGCACCACCGCGCACATCAAGTTCCGGAACGGCGGTCAGCGTGAAGGCAATCTGATCCGATCCCCGGGGTCCGGCTCCAGCATCCTCCCCGCCGCCACCTGGCTTATCTTCAATTGTGCCACTCCTCCAGGGCAGGTTGAAGGTATAAATGTCGCCGCCGGTTGGATGGGCCAAGGAGTTTCTGGAATGGGGCGTGTGTTCGCCCCCCCCCGTCCCCTGGGCCAAGCCAGGCCCAAATGACGCTGTCAGGGAATCCGAAACCGCCCCCGCCCTTGTCAGCAGTTCCTGGGCATTCACTTCCAGGAACCGGGCGAAGGTTTCAATTTCACTTATTTTGATTTTACGCCGGCCATTGAGAAGATGATGGGCCGTCGCCTTGTCGATATTAAGCGCCCGGCTCAAATCCGCCTGGGATTTGCCGATCATGCGAAGCTGCTTGTGAAACCACTCTAATTGGAACTCACCCATATCATTTTCCTTTATTGGTCTTTCCACACTAAACTTTTTTTTACTTGACCTAAAATAACCCTTGACGAGCAAAATACAAGGGTATAAAACAACAACAATGATGATATTAACCTACTGCCCACGAAGGAACATATAATGCCCCAAGGAACTGCAGCAAACCTTCCCGATCCGGATGAGATGGATCAATTGACGGCGGGTGAGATTGCCGAACTCCCCCTCTCCCATCTCGCGAACCTCATGGAGGAGGCCAAAGAATGCAAGCTGACCACCGGAATCGTCGTACAGTTTTTGGAAAGCTGCATAAATTTGAAATATGGCCCGCACATCGATGCCGCCTTCAAGGCCAAGGATGAGCCCTTGGGCACCGCGCGCATCAACGATGATGAGCTGGATCTGGTGATCACGACCCCCAAAAAGGTGGTTTGGTCTGCTCAAGTACTTGAGAATATATCAAAAACATCGAGAGAAGAATGGGACGAAAACCCGGCCGAATATTGTATGTCGTCAGATAATTTTGGACATATTGAGATTTTTGATAAGGGAGTGTCCGGCTCCTTTTGTTGATGTTACGCGGCCTTGGCGAGGCGGTGCAAGTGCCGTCGTGATTGCATGGTCGCGTGTTTAATTTTCTGCCTCTCGTTGAGTATTTCCTGTCCTCGTCTGAGAACGCCGGAGCAATAATCCACCACTGAGAAGCGGCCAGATTGTCTGGTTG
>CAZBQG010000280.1:0-5096 GCA_964493945.1 uncultured Rhodospirillaceae bacterium | reverse complement strand
CAGGCCGGTCATGCACTAACATTCAACCTGGACCACTCAATGGGGGCCGACCAAACTTTGTCATCAAGCGCAAGACCGATCACATTGATGCGTTGTTCAAACGGGGGGAATTCTTTCTCAAGCTGAAAGAATTCGGTAAATCCCAAGGGGATTTCAATAAAATATTCGCCACCCAGAAGAATGCTGCGGTCATTCTGTCGAACAAGAGAAAGGCTAAGCTATTTTACCTCCGCGCCCAGGCCAAAAGAGGGCTGGGCTATACGGAAAACGCCATCAAGGATCTGGGTGATGCTTCCCGCCTGGATGCAAGGCTGCCCGGCACCCACAAGGAAATGGGCTATCTGATGGCGCTGAAGGGCGACCATGTGGCGGCCCTCAAAAGTTTCAATCAGGCCCTGGTACTGGACGCGAATTACGCCGATGCTTTGGTCGGGCGGGCCAGTTCCTATTTTTTCAGGGCAAATATGACCGGGTGATCGATGATCTTTCCAAGGCCATCTGGTCGGGCAGCCTTGCGGATGACGAAATTCAGCCTTTGTTTTCCCTGCGCGGCCAGGCCCTTCTCAAAAGCTGGCAAGTCCGGCAAGGATTTTCCAGATTATCGTCTGCAATTCGGAAAAGCCCTGGCCGGGGCCAAACTCCATGACAGGGCGCTCAAACAATATGAAATGGCCCTGGCCAAGGCGCCCAAGGATGTGAGGGTCCTGGCCAGCCGGTCCCGCCTTTATGCCCAATTGGAAAAGGCGATCTGGCGGCGGCCGACAAGAAAAAGATCTCCGAGATCAGCCAGCCCAAACCGGAAGCCGCCAAGGATGTCCCCTGGTGGCAGGCCATATTGAATACGGTCTCGAGTTGGTTCAAGGCGCTGTTCAAGAAAAAAACAATCGCCCCAAATTCAGCTTGAAGAGTTCCATGGCATTGGTGCGCCCCATGCGGTGACGGTCGGCCTCTTCCAACTCGGTTCCGTCGAACCAGGAGACCGCGTCGATGGTCTCCTCCAGGGGGTAATCGACCGAGAGCATGATGCGTTCCACACCCATTTCCGAGATCGCGCAACGCAAGGCATTGTCGCTGAAATTTCCACTGGTCGTGAGATGAAAATTGCTCCGGAGATAGCCGCTCATTTCCTTTTCCAGCGAATAGCCCCGGGGGGATTTTCTGAGGCGATGATCCAGGCGCCACATATCGAAGGGAATGCGTTCCCCCAGATGGCCCAGGATGATGTTGAGGTTCGGGAACTCGTCGAACAGCCCCGAGCCGATCAGGCGAAGCGCATGGACCGAGGTTTCCACGGCAAATCCCCAGGCGGCGCTGATCAGCCAGCGATGCCCCTCATAGGCCTGGGCGCGGGCGGCGGGGGGAGTGCGCGGATGCAAATATAAAGGCACGTCAAGTTCAGCCACTTCGGCCCAGAAGGGGCGGTATTCGGGAAGATCATAATAGACGGCCGAATCCTCCACCTCGCGTTGGGTGTAGCCGTTGACCATGGCGCCCTTGAAGCCCAGTTCCCTAACGCAGCGCTGAAGCTCAAGGATGGCCGCTTCCGGGTTCTGCATGGGCAGGGTGGCGAAACCGGCGAAACGATCCGGATGACGGGAAATGTGTCCGGCCAAAGCATCATTGGCCTGGCGGGCGGCGGATTTTGCCTCTTGTAGCTCGATCATTTCCTGCACGCCCGGCATAAAAGAAAGTATGGCCAGTTCGAACCCGTGGCGGTCCATGTCGGCCAGGCGCAATTCACCCACATCCAACATGCGGCGGCGCACATCGGACCAATCGACAGACTGGCCGATGAATTGCGCGCCTTTGTCCAAGGCGGCCTCCAGCGTAAAATGTTCCTCGATAGCGATTTTTCCCTGTATGGGACCCGTCTCCTTTTCCATTCAGCAAGTAATATTATAGACCATTATTGGATGCCCAGGCTATTTGGCGCTAGGATCGCATTCGGGGAAGACAAAAATGACGGATGAAGCGAAAGGCCTGCTTTCGGGCATAACGGTGCTGGAGATGGGCCATGTGGTGGCAGCACCCATCTCGGCCATGCTGCTGGCCGATATGGGCGCCGACGTGATCAAGGTGGAACGCCTGCCGGCTGGCGATTCCGTGCGCGGCGATAGGCCCAGTGTGGACGGCGAATCGGCCTATTTCGCCATGCTCAACCGCAACAAGCGGGGCTTGGCCCTGAACATGAAAAGTGCCGGGGGGCGGGGAGTGCTGAGAAGCCTGCTGGGCAAGGTGGATGTGTTTATTGAAAATTACCGGACCGGGGCCATGACCCATTACGGGATCGGCTACGACCAAATCAAGGAAGCCTGCCCGCGCCTGGTTTATTGTTCCATCACCGGCTTCGGCCAGACCGGGCCCTATGCCGCCAAGGGCGGCTTTGATCTGGTGGCCCAGGGAATGAGCGGCCTGATGAGCGTCACCGGCGAAGGGCCGGGCCGCCCGCCAGTGAAAATGGGCGTGCCCGTGACCGATATCACCGCCGGCACCCTGGCCGCCTTGGGCATTCTGGGGGCCATCATCCGCCGTTCGGTCATCGGGCGGGGCCAGCAGGTGGATACGTCGCTGTTTGAGGCCGGAACCACGCACGCCATTTTGCAAAGCTCCATTCATCTGGCTTCGGGCCGGGTGCCGGGCGCCATGGGTTCGGCCCATCCCGTGATGGCGCCCTATCAGGCCTTCCAGTCCGCCAATGGCTGGCTCATCGTCGGGGCGGGCAATCAGAATAACTGGCTGAAGCTGACCCAATGCCTGGAGGCGCCGGAACTGGCCGATGATCCCCGCTTCGCCGACAGCCCAGCACGCATCGACCATCTGGAGGAATTGGTGGAGGTGCTGAACGGATATTTCGCCAAGCTGACCAACGAGGAATTGCTGGCCCGCCTGGATGAGGCCGGGGTGCCCGCCGGGCCGGTCCTGGATATTGGTCAGATGAACGCCGATCCCCAGGCCCTGGCCCGGGGCATGATCGCCGAGGTTGGTTCGGCCTCGGGCGCACCCATGCGGGTCCTTGGCCATCCACTCAAATATTCCGAAGCGCCGGCTTCCATCCGCCGCCCGGCACCTCTGCTGGGGCAACATTCAAGCGAAGTGCTGACCGAATTCGGCTTTACCGGGGATGAAATTGCGACGCTGGCCGGGGCCGGCGACATTGGAAGAGGCGGAGATGAGTGATTATGACGTGATTGCCATGGGCGGCGGTTTTGCAGGGCTTGTCGCCGCCAACCGGGCGGCCCAACTGGGTCTTTCGGCCCTGGTCCTGGAGGCCCAGAGCGATGAGCGCTATCTCTGCAATTCCCGGATCACCACCGGGGTCAGCCATATCCTGTTCGCCAATATGAAATTGCCGGGCGAGGAGTTGCTGGAAATCATGGAGGCGGCGACGGAAGGCCGGACCCGGTCCGATCTGGCCCATGCCCTGGCCTTCAATTCCAGGCGCGCCGTGGATTGGCTGCAGGAAGAAGGGGCGCGCTTCATGGAAATGGTCATGGGTGACGGCATCCGCAGCCTGATCCTGGCCCCGCCCCGGCGCTTCAAGCCGGGCCTGGATTGGGAAGGACGGGGCGCCGATTATCTCATGCGCAAGCTGGAAGAAAACCTGACCGGGCGGGGTGGAAAACTGATGCGCGGCACCCGGGTCGAGGGACTGATCATGGAGGACGGCATCTGCCGGGGTGTGGATGCGGTCCGGGACGGCGAGCCAATCAGCCTCAAATCCGGCGCGGTGATCATCGCCGATGGCGGCTTTGGCGCCAACCGGGACATGATCCGCCAATATATCTCGCCCCAGGCCGACGGGATGCTCATCCGCTCCGCGCCCAGCGCCATGGGCGACGGGTTGCGCCTGGCCCAATCCGCAGGCGCGGAACTCACCGGCTTTGGTGAATTCTACGGCCATCCGGTGCATCGGGACGGGCTTACCAGTGACAAGCTTTGGCCCTTCCCCATGATCGACCAGACGGTCACGGCGGCCCTGGTGGTGGGCCCGGACGGCAAGCGCTTCGCCGACGAAGGAGAGGGTGGGATTATTTTCTCCAATGCCATGGCCAAATTGGAGGACCCCCAATCCACCACACTTATATTGGATGATGCCATCTGGAACGGCCCGGCCAAGGAAGGGCCGACGGCGGCCAACCCGCTGATCACTTTGGGCGGCGGCAAGATGTTTGAGGCCGGCGACCTGGAAACTCTGGCCCAAATGGCCGGCATCGACGGGGCCGGATTGGCCCGCACCGTCACGGCTTACAACGAAGTCCTGGCCCAGGGAAAATTGGAAAACCTGGAGCCGCCCCGCGGCACGGACCGCTTCCCCACCTATCCCATAACAAGGCCGCCCTTTTATGCCGTGCCGCTTTGCACGGGGATTACGGGGACCATGGGCGGCGTCTCGATCGATGCGGGGTGCCACGCGCTGAAGCCCGACGGCGCCCCCATCCCCGGCCTTTACGCGGCGGGCACGACGGTGGCAGGGCTGGAAGGGGGGCCAAGCGTCGCCTATATGGGTGGCCTGGCCAAAGCCTTCATTCTGGGCTTGCTGGCAGCCGAGGCTATCCATGGCAAAACCCAGGCCGGGACCTGACCCAATCCTGGGTCTGGTGGTTGAGTTTGGGTTCATGATAGGATTGAGCCCGGGGTCTCAATTCAGGGGCCTGATTGAGGCAGAAATCAGCCGGCAGGGTCCGGCGAATGGGAGGACGAAATTATGGCTGTAAAAACCAAAGCGAAACCAAAGAAGAAGGCAGTGGCAAAGAAGGCCGTTGCAAAAAAGGCTGTCGCCAAGAAGGCAGTCGCCAAAAAGCCGGCGGCAAAGAGAAAGACCGCAAAAAAGAAAGGTGCGGCGCTGAAGACCAAATTCCTGTCCCACGGCACGCTGATCGCCAAAAATCTGGAAACCACCCGCAAATTCTATACCGAATTCCTGGGCCTGGAATCGATCCGCACCAGCCCCATCTCCCTGATGGTCCGCCTGGGCGGCGTACATGTCTATGCCGTGGTGGAACAAAAAAACCATTCGGACAAGATGCGCTACCTGTTCCATAACGGGCTAGACGTGACGACCCAGGAGGAGGTGGATGAAGCCCACCGCACGACCG
>CAZBQG010000279.1:0-5124 GCA_964493945.1 uncultured Rhodospirillaceae bacterium | reverse complement strand
GATCATGGGTGCGGCCGCCCTGGTCATGGCCGATTTCACCGGCATTTCCTACCTGACCATTATCATCGCAGCCCTCATGCCGGCCTTCGCCTATTACATAAGCCTGTTCACTTCAGTCATGTTCGAAGCCCGGCGCCTGGGCGTCGAGGCGGTGCCCGACATGGATGCGGATTTCGCCGTCGAAACCCAGGATGTGGTCAATCTGGTCATGGTCTTCCTGCCCATCGCCGTGGTCGTCTTCGCCCTATTGCAAGGCTTCTCGCCGGCGGGTTCGGGCATGATGGCACTGTTCACCATTATCCCCTTGAGCTTTTTCAATCCTGATATCAGGCAAAAACCCCTGACCATCTTCATTGCCTTCGCCAAGGGTGGTGAAATATTCGGCCGGTTGCTCATGGCCATCGGCGTGGTGGGTATCATCGTGGCTGTTTTGGGCGCCACCGGCCTGCCCAACGATTTTGCCCAGGTGGTCAATCAGTTCGGCGAAGGTCAGCTTTTCATAACCCTGATGATTGCCGGATTGGCGGCCATCATGCTGGGCATGGGCATGCCCACCCTGCCCGCCTATCTGACCATCATCCTGGTCATGGGACCGTCCCTGCAAAATCTGGGGCTTTCGGTCCTGGTCGGCCATCTGTTCGTTTTTTATTATGGCGTGGCCTCCTCCATCACCCCGCCGGTGGCCGTCGCCGCCTATGCCGCGGCCTCTATCGCCCAGTCGCCGCCTTTGCTGACGGCCATGTATGCCATCCGCATCGGCTTGGTTAAATTCATCGTTCCCTTCGTCTTCGCCTTCTATCCCGTTTTGCTAATCGTCAAGGAAAGCGGCGTGGAGTTTGAATTGTTCGATTTTTTGTCAATTGTCTTCCGCCTGCTTATCGTCATTTATCTGGTTTCCAGTTCCGTCCTTGCCTTCGACCAGCGCCGCCTGCCGGCCTGGGAGATTGTGCTTCGTCTGGTGCTCGCCCTGCTTCTGTTGCTGCTTAATCCGTTGATCCATTGGCCGGCGGCGGCGGTGGCTCTTGTCTTCCTAGTTTGGCATTTCATGCGCTATGGCAAAAAGGCGGGGGCATCTCTGGAAGCAAGCACCGGATAGGGCCGGCATGGGCACCGGGGCCCAAGTTCTCGAAGGACTACGGGACGCCCGTGAAATCTGGTGCGACGGGGAGCGAATCAACGACGTAACCCTGGACCGCCGCTTTGCCGGCGGCGCCCAGACCCTGGCCGAATTATAAGACATGCAATGCGAGCCCTGCCTGGCGGAGGTCATGAGCTATGCCTCGCCCACCACGGGCGAGCCGGTGGGCCTGTCATTTATCGAGCCCAAAAGCTTAGGCGACCTGGAACGCCGGCGCCATATGGTCAAGCGCTGGAACGATTATTGCCTGGGCATGTTCCCCCGGAGCCCCGATTTCCTCAATGTCACGCTGGCCGCCTTCGCCTCGGGGGCGAAATGTTTTGGCCCCTACGCGAATAACGTCCGGGGCTTTTACGAAAAAGCGCGCGACGAGGATCTGGTCATGACCCATTCCCTGACCAATCCCCAGGTGGACCGGTCAAAGAACGTGGCTGAGCAGGCCAAGGACCTGACCATCAAATCCGTGCGTGAAACCGATCAGGGCATCGTGGTCGGCGGGGCCCGCATGCTGTCCACCCTGAGCGCGGTGGCCGACGAAATCCTGATCATGCCGGCCCCGGCCTTTCCCCTGCCCGATACGGAAGAAGGCAAATCCTACGCCCTTGGTTTCATCATCCCCGTGGCGACGCCCGGCATCAGCCAGTTGGCCCGGCCATGTTATATGCGAGCGGGCCCAGCTCGCCCCTGGATCATCCCCTGGCGGCGCGCTTCGATGACAGTGACTGCATGGTCCTGTTCGACGAAGTGCTGGTTCCCTGGAAGCGGGTTTTCATCCACCGCGATGTGGAAATTTTCAATAGCATCTATGTCCTGACCGGAGCGGGGCAGCATATGGGCCATCAGTTCATCATCAAGGATCTTTGCAAGATGGAGTTCATGATGGGGCTGGGCTTTGCCGTTGCCGGTGCGATCAAAGCCGATGCCCACCAGCATGTGCGGGTCAAGCTGGCCGAACTGATCAACTTCACCGAATTCCTCAAATCCAGCCTGATAACCTGCGAGACCCAGGCAACCGAAAGCGGTTTCGGGACGCTGGTGCCGGCGGGCGGGCCGGTGATGTCGGTCAGGCTGATGTTCCTGGAACATTTCAAACGGGCCTGCGAGATCATTCAAATCATCAGCGCGGGCGGCTTGTTCATGCTGCCATCCTTCGCCGAATTCGACGGCGAACGTCGCCCCGATGTGGAACGTTTTTACCAGGCCGCCAACCTGGATTCCCGCTCGCGCATCAAGCTGTTCCGCCTCGCCTATGATGCGGCCGGTTCCAGTTTTTCCGGCCGCCAGCAGCTTTATGAACGCTTCTTCGCCGCCAACCCCGTGCGCGCCGCCGACAGATTGTATGACCAATATGACAAGGCGCCCCATATCAGGCGCATCCACGATATGCTTAGCGACATGGAAGACGGCATGAATAAGGGGCCTGACGGGCCAGCTTTCACCAAAGGCTAGCGGGCCCGCGCTGGTTGTGATAACCTCTCGCATCTAACTATTGTGAGGAACGATTGGATGCCTGACGATATACCTACGAGTCCGGTCACGCTTGAAGAATGCGCCGCCCTGGACATGGTGGAACGCCGCAAGTTGTGGATCGAAATTTCGGATATCACCGAAGAAGAATTCGAGGCGCTCCAGTCCGAGGAGAAAGCCCGCGAGGCCATCGTGCCCCAAGTGTGATCCGACGCACCCGATTTCGTCGCCGATGTTCTTGGCCGTGGCCGGAAACGGGCCGGCGAACAGGTGCGATTGTCTGACCTGAAGGGCAAACCGGTGGGGCTTGTCTTCGGGTTTTATACATGACCCCCCTTTGGTAAAAAGGCCGTGCGCCTTAACGAACTTTACGCCACCTACAAAGATCAGTTTCAGTTCTATATCGTCTATATCAAAGAGGCCCACGCCCATGACGGCTGGCGTGTGCCCAACAATCTGATCGAAGATATCATCTATGACGAGCCGACCACCGATGATGAACGCACAGAAGTAGCCTCGGCCTGCCAGATAGATCTGGATCTGCATATGCCCATGCTGGTGGGCGGCATTGGAAATGATGTGGACAACAAATATGTCGGGCTGCCCATGCGCCTGTTCCTCATCGACAAGGATGACAAGGTTGCCTATGCGGGCAAGAAGGGCCCCTTCGGCTGGGATGACGAAGAGTTCGAGGAAACCCTCAAGAAAGTCATCGCCTGAAAACAGAAATATCCGGCCCTCATACTGGGATGAGGGCCGGATGTCTTTTTCCTATTTCCAGAAGATATCGCCCGGCGTAACGCCGAAGGAAGTCAGCCCGCCCGGCTTGAGCCGGATTTCCTTGGTATGGGCAAGCACGCCTGGCGTTGTCGAGATGGGCACCATATAAACCTTCTTATTGATCAGGTCGAAGGCCTCCTTGAAGATTTCACGGCGCTTGGCAGGATCCAGGATGGAGTTGCCCTTGCGGCGGATGGCATCGATCTCCTTATCCCGCCAATAATTGCGCCCGGTCGGCGAAAAGAAGAAATCCAGCCACATGGAACCTTCCGGATAGCCAGAAGAAGTGTACCACCCGGCCAGAACCTGCAACTTGCCCGTATTTGATTTCTTTCGGTAGACCCCGAAACTGAGGGTCTGCACCTTGGCCCTGACGCCGATCTTGCGGAATGCACCGGACATGGCCTCGCCCACCGGTTTGAGCAACCCGGTCAGGGCGGTGATTTCCACATCGAAACCGTTGGGGTAGCCGGCCTCGGCCAGGAGCTTCTTGGCCGCTACCGGATCATAGGGCGGCGGCTTGGTGGAATAGGCACAGGAAAATTGCAGCAACAGGCACATGCCGTCCGGGGTCTCGCCGCCAGCGAAGACGGCATCGGCGATTTTCTTGCGGTCCAGCGACATAGCCAATGCCCGGCGCACGCGCACATCCATTAAGGGCTTGGCGCCCGACCTGTTAAGCGCGTCCATGGACATGTAGGCGATGCCCAAAGTCCCGCGAATGGCCACGGTGTAGCGCGGATCCTTGCGCAAATGGGGCACTTGGCCGCGCACTGGATTGCGGATCAGATCCAGGCCACCGGTAAACAGTTGGGCCACCTGGGTCTGGCGTTCGGGTATCTGTTTGAGGAGCAGGCGCCCGATATTTGCCGGTTGCTTCCAGGTTCCGCCATGTTTGTATCCGGCCACCGGTGAGAGGACCACTTCACCCTTCTTGAGGTCGAAGGACGCCACCCGGTAAGGCCCCGCTCCCACCGGCTTCCGCCCAAAATTGCTTTTCACTTTGTAGGTGGAATGCACATCAGAGGGATAGATGGGCGTTGTATAGGCCAGGCGGAACAGCGCATCCCCCATCACCCGTTTTGCATGGAACCGCACCTTCCATTGATTCACTTTTTCGATGCTTTTGATCCAGGTCCAAGTCCGTTTGGCGCGGGATTTCAAACCGGGGCTGGTCATCCAATTGATGGTATAGACCACATCATCGGCATCGAACCGGGACCCATCCGAAAATTTAACATCCTGGCGCAGATCAAACTCCAGGGTGGTCGGGTTGATCCAGTCCCAGGATTTGGCCAGCAGGGGCCGGAATCTCAGGTCCCGTTCATCGAAAAACAACAACCCGTCATGCACCCAACGGGCCGCGAAACCGGTCTCCGGGCGGGGATCGACGGTAAGATCCACCGACCTGATTTGCCCGGACATGGCGATGCGTACCGTGTCCTTGGATTTTTGCGCCAATCCGGGTGTGGTGATCAGAAATATTCCGGCAAAAACCGCAAAGCTTCCTTGAAGAGCCTTTTTCATGATTGCCTCCCTGTCATAAAGCGATTTCAGATTTTACATTTATTCAGCCGCCTCCGCCTGCTCCGCCAGCACGTCGGGTGATTTGGCGATTTCCGCCTTATAGGCCTTGACCCAATTGGTCTTTTTGGGCGTCCGGAAATGGCCTCCGCGCACGCCTGTATAATCCTTGTGATTGCCCGCCGCCGGCGGCGCCTTGCCGGTCTTTTTAAAAG
>CAZBQG010000278.1:0-5148 GCA_964493945.1 uncultured Rhodospirillaceae bacterium | reverse complement strand
CAAATCCTCTCGCTCCGACCAACGAAACCAAGGGGTCAGCCGGCAACGGCTGGCCCCTTGGTGTCAGATATTGCATGCGATCAATATTTTTGAAAAGCAGCGTTTGTATTTCTATGGGTGACAAAGGTGTGGCCGGTCTTGTATTGGAAGAGCCAGACATTCAATCCCATCGCTCCGTTCACCCTTGAAACCTAATCCATGAACAAAGCACGCGACCGGAGAAACGTCTTTATCCTGGCGGTCTGCCAAGTTCTGTCGGGCTCGGGGCGTACGCTAATCGCCGCCACCAGCCCGCTGATTGCTCTCGGGATCGCGCCCGACAAGGCCCTGGCGACCTTACCCATCACCTTCCTCGTTCTGGGCACTGCCTTCGCCACCTATCCCGCTTCCATGCTCATGCGCCGGACCGGGCGGCGCGTCGGCTTCGTGGTTGGCGCTCTTCTGGGAACCCTGGGGGGCACCTTTTGCGTGGGCGGGCTGCTGCATTCCGATTTCTGGCTTTTCGCTTTGGGGAGCTTTTTTTTCGGCGTCTTCCTTGCTTTCACCCAACTCTACCGCTTCGCCGCCACCGATGCGGTGCCCGACGATTTCAAGGCCAAGGCGATCGCCCTGGTCCTGGCCGGCGGCGTGGTTTCCGCATTCATCGGCCCCGAGCTTGCCAAGGTCGGCAAAGACCTCTTCGCCAGCGTCGAGTTCCTCGGCGCCTACGTGATCCTGATGGGCCTCACCCTGACTTCGGCTTTGGTCGTCACCACCATCAACATCCCCAAATTGAGCCCCGCTCAGACGCGGGATCCTGGCCGGCCTCTGAGCGAAATCGTGCGCCTGCCGGCTTTCATTGTGGCGGTGCTGTCGGCGACCGTGGCCCACGGCGTCATGAACCTTTTGATGACCGCGACGCCGCTGGCCATGCTCAGTTCCCAGCATGTCTTTGCCGATACTGCCCTGGTCATCGAATGGCACAGCTTTGGCATGTTCGCTCCGGGCTTCTTCTCCGGCTTTCTGATCCGCCGGCTGGGCGTGGCTCCGGTGATCCTGGCCGGCTTTGCTATCCAGCTCGCGGCAATCGTTGTTGCCCTCTCCGGCCTGGGGCTGGGCCAGTTTTGGCTCGCCATGTTCCTGGTTGGCCTGGGTTGGAACCTGGCTTTTGTTGGAAGCTCTACCTTGCTTACCACCGTCTACACGCCGTCCGAACGGGCCAAAACCCAGGGAATCAACAACTTTATCATTTTTGGAACGGTGGCCATTGGCTCCCTCTCCTCCGGCGCGCTCCATCATTTTTTCGGCTGGCAGTGGGTCAATCTGGCAGCCCTGCCGCTGGTTGCCATCGCCTTCGCGGCGGTGGGCTGGTACGCCATTATCGAAAGGCGCCAACCAACCCTGTAGGCCGGCCCCAGAGAAAAACCTTTCCATCCGTGGCACTATTTGGGATAGATTGCCTCCAGGGGGTAGCGTTAGCGGGGAAATCCGGCTTGCAGGTGCCACCATGTCTGACGAACACTCCCACTCCCATGACCATGACCAACCGGAATTCTCGGAATTGAGCGATGAGCAAATCCGGGTGCGTACGCTGGAAACTATTCTGACCGAAAAGGGCTATGTGGATCCGGTGGCTCTGGACAAGATCGTCGAGGCCTTCGAGACCCGCGTCGGACCCCATAACGGCGCACGGGTCGTCGCCCGCGCCTGGGACGAGCCCGAATTCCATGAGCGCCTGATGACGGATGCCACGGAGGCGATCAATTCCATGGGGCTGACCAGTCCCGTCGGCAGCCTTCTTATTGCCGCCGAGAATACGGAAAGCACCCATAACATGGTCGTTTGTACCCTTTGTTCCTGTTATCCGTGGGAAGTGCTGGGATTGCCGCCCACCTGGTATAAATCGGCCGCCTACCGGGCCCGGGCCGTGATCGATCCTAGAGGCGTGCTAGGCGAATTCGGCGTTACCCTGCCCGAAGACACCAATATCCGCATCTGGGATTCAACCGCCGAGACACGGTTTATTGTCATTCCCAGGCGCCCGGAAAACACCGGTGGCTGGGATCAGGAACAATTGGCCGCCTTGGTAACGCGGGACAGCATGGTGGGGACGGGGCTGGCCAAAGAAGCAGGTGAGGTGGCGTCATGAATTCGATCCACGATATGGGCGGCATGCACGGCTTCGGCCCCGTCGAGCCTGAGCGCGATGAGCCCGTGTTTCATGCGGAATGGGAAGGCCGGGTCATGGCCATGCAGCGCTCACTGGGTATCGCCGGGCTTTGGACCATCGATCAGTCCAGGGCGGCGCAGGAAGCATTGCCGCCGCAAAAATATATCGGTTCGTCTTATTACGCCCGCTGGCTGCTGGGTCTGGAAAGCCGAGTTCAGCAATTCAATTTGGTCAGTCCAGATGAGCTGGAGGCAGGCAAATCACTGCGCACCGGGCCCGAGTTGAAGCGAAAATTCACACCAGCCGATGCGGACAAAATGCAGCGGGGTAATTTCACAAGGCCATCCTCAGAGCCACCCCTTTTCGAGCCGGGCCAGCGCGTCCGCACCATCAACAATCATCCCGTCACCCATACCCGTTTGCCCCGTTATGCACGGGACAAGGTGGGCGTGATCGAAGCGGTGCGCGGATTTTGCGTCTATCCCGACACCATCGCCATCGGCAAGGGCGAGAACCCTCAATGGCTCTATACGGTGGTTATTTCGGGGCCTGAATTATGGGGCGAAGAGTCCGATCCGACGATCAGCGTATCGATCGAGGCGTTTGAACCTTACCTCTGGGCGGAGTGAAGATAATGGACGCGGAAGCCACCCGCATAGCGACCGAAGCAGTTCCCTCCATACCGACGGGCCCGGACGGGCTGGTGTTCAGGGAACCCTGGGAAGCACAATCATTTGCCATGACTTTGGTGCTCCACGAGAAGGGCGTTTTCACCTGGCCCGAATGGGTCGAGACCCTGGTGGGCGAAATCAAGCGGGCTCAGGAAAATGGTGATCCGGACAGAGGTGACACTTATTACAGCCATTGGCTGGCGGCGCTGGAGCGCATTATTTCGGAAAAAGGCGTCAGTGATGACCTGACCATCACCAGCCACCAGGTTGCCTGGGGCCGGGCCGTTGACCGCACGCCCCATGGAGAGCCAATCCTGCTGGAGCCCCGGGATTTTCAGCCCTAGGCAGTTCCAATCAGACCGGTGGGATAATTCTTCGGACAAAGCTCTGAATTTGAGGCATCCGCATCCGATGTGCCGTTGACGTAACCGCTGACTATTCCTCCTGGTTCAATCTTGATGTCGTTATAATTGATCTTTCCGAAAACTCTGCCGCCGGCCCGGACGGTCATGCAGCCTTTGACGGTCAGGTCCCCTTTGAACAGGCCATGGATGTCCGCCTCCATGACAACCGCATCGCCGATCAGTTCACCCGTTTCCGATATTTTCAGCTCTTCGCATTGCAACGAGGTTTCGATGCCGCCCTGGACAAAGAGGTTTTTGCAGGACTTGATCTCGTATAGCACAAAAACACCTTGCCCGATAATCAGCTTCCCACTCCGGTCCTTTTTCTCTTCTTCCTGGGTCGGTGTCAGGCTTTTTGAGCTCTTGAGCGGAGGAATTGGCGCCGGGTCCGTCGGAATGGAAAAGCAGGGCTTAATTTGAATTCTGTCGCCGGGAGCACCCAAGGGAATTTGATCGGCTGATGGCGGAGAGGAACTAGCGTGCTTATTCGAAGGGCTCATCTTTATCTCCTGAGAAATTGAAATTGTTTGCCTCATTCCAGGGGGCAGGGCCGGATGGTGACTGAAGCGTGATCTGAGGCCTTAACGGGAGATCGATTTCAGGCGCGGCTGCATTCCAGGCCAGGAATAAAAACACTGACGAAGCCAGCAGAAGCCCAAATACCAATTTTGCGTGGCGCATTGCCTGCCCCCATCCAATGTGGGTGCGGTTTTACGGGTTCAATGTGTCAGAACTTGGCCATCATTGTGGCCGTATTTGGGTAATACCTAATCAAGTCAGGAAGCTGAAGCGGAAGTTTTCACCCGCCCCCCGCACATGGCCCGCCGTCGGGCCAGGGAAATGGGCGGGCACGATGATGGTTCCGGTATCCGCCACAGTTTCCAGGATTCCCCGCCGCGTCGCCGCCGATAGGTCCCTGTCCCAGCAGAAGCAGCTGGCCCAATCCGGCTCGTTGCATTGCAAAGCGTGATGCATGACGTCGCCGGTAAAGAGCGCCTTTTCACCGCCCGATTCCAGATTGACGCAAACCTGACCCGGCGAATGGCCGGGCGCCGGCGTCAGCCATATCTGGTCATCCAGCGCGTGGTCATCGGCGACCAGCAATGCCTGACCGGCCTCGACGATGGGCAGGCAGGAATCCAGCCACACATCCCCCGGCGGACTTGATCCCTTATTGGTTTCCTGTTCCCAGAAATCATATTCCCGTTTGCTGAAAACATATTTCGCGTTGGGGAAGGTGGGCACCCAACACCCGTTTTCCAGCCTTGTGTTCCAGCCGCAATGATCCACATGCAGATGGGTGCAGAAGACGTAATCGATATCCTCAAAGCGCAGCCCGTGCCGGGCGAAGCCATCCAGCCATGGCTGCTTCGGAAAATCCAGGGCAGGTCCGCGGTTGGGCTTGTTCTCGCCGACACAAGTGTCGATCAGGATGGTGCGTTTGTCCGTGCGCAGAACGAAAGTCTGATAGGTGACGTCCAGCAGGTCGGCCTCAGCGTCATAGACGAAGCTCTCCATCTCCGCCAGATGAGCGCGGGCCCGCTCCTCATCGGCTTGGGGGAACATGTCGGCGGGTTTACGCCAAGGCCCATCGCGCTCGATGATGCTGGATACGGCGACCCCGCCGATGGAAAAGGTTTTCATTTGCGTCCCCGGTTGAGATGCACAAAAACGCAACCGTTTTTTGCCTCAAGGTTGGTTGGTGTAAGGCTGGCGGGGAGTCCCCCCGCCAGCCTCGACAACCCGTAATGTCGTCTATCTCAGGGTAGCTATTTCTTTTTCTTGGAGCGCTTGCGGCCCCGCCGGTGTTCGGGCTTAGGCTGGAAATCACCGCCCATCTTGGCGTAGTGGGTCAGTGTCTTGACCACCGAGCCGGGCATTCCCGCCAGGGCGCCCCTGTCCTCAGCATATGGACGATACCCGA
>CAZBQG010000277.1:3147-5223 GCA_964493945.1 uncultured Rhodospirillaceae bacterium | reverse complement strand
GACGCCTATGGGAATCCTAAACCCGATTCCGATAAATCATGAAACGCTCTAGGGAACCGCCACCGGCAATTCACCCATGGCTTGGGCAATGGTCTGCTCTACCCAACCAGCCAAAGCCAACACCCGCCCGTCCTGATCCCGTGGGCCCACCACCTGCAATCCCACCGGCATATCATTGGGACCGGTAAAGGCCGGCAGATTGACGCAGGGCAGGTGCATCAGGTTCCAGCAACTGTTGAAGGAATGGGACTCGATGATGGTCAAATCCTTGGGCGATTCGCCTGACGCACTGGGCGTGATCAGCAGGTCAAACTCTTCAAACAGCTCCGCCAGGGCCGCCTCGCCCCTGAGGGTGGCTTCCTTGGCGCCCTCATACTGGGTTTCGGTGTAGTCCCTGGCGGCGATGGCGCCGGTCTGGATCCATGAATTCATCTCGCCCAGATGTTCTTCTATTTCCATGGCGTTGGCCTTGGCACCCTCCCAGCCGGTGATGATCTGGAAGGTCTTCATGGCCTCCTCGACCGCGTCGGGTATCTCCACATCCTCGGCGCCCGCCCCGGCCTCGGCCAGAAGTTCGGCAACATGTTCGATCATGGCCACCATCTCGGGTTCGGCGGCGGGCCATTGGTTGGTGCGGCAGACGCCGATCTTCGGTGTTTGGGAAACTTCAAGAACCGCCGTCGTCTCTCCCTTGGCCGCACCCCGCATCAGGGCGATATCGGCCAGGCTTCTTCCGAACAATCCCAACGTGTCGATGAAGGGTTTAAGATGCAAAATACCCGATGGGTCCAATTCGGTCAGGCTCGCCTTATAGCCATAGGTACCGCAAAGGGCGGCCGGGCGGATGACCGATCCGCCGGTCTGGGTGCCGTTGGCCAGGGGCACCATGAAATCGGCCACCGCCGCGCCCGATCCGCTGGAGGAAACGCCCGGCGTGCGTTCCGGATCATGGGGGTTCAGGGTGTGCACCGGAAAGGGGCTGGCAAGTTCGGTGGTCACGGTCTTGCCCAGGATCACGGCGCCGGCGGCCCGCAAGGCAGCCACATGGGCACAATCGGCACTCGGCCGGTTGCCCTTATGAAAGGCCGCGCCGTATTCGGTGGGCATGTCGGCGGTCTCCAGGATATCCTTGACGCCCACCGGCACGCCATGCAGGGGACCTTTGGATTCCTCATTGTCGCGCTGGCGGGCCTGGGCCAGGGCCAGACCGGGATCGATGAAGGCCCAGGCATGGACCTGGTCCTCCCGGTCCTCGATCCGTTTCAGGCAATCCGTCACCAGTTCTTCTGAAGAAATTTCACCAGCCGCGATTTTTTCCGCGGCCTGGCAGGCGCTCAGTAGGTTGAGGCCCGCGAAGCCCTTATGTTCCAAATTTGAAATATCAGCCTCCCCATTTTGGTGTCGGAGCTATTCTAACGCTGCCAGCACAAAAACAAAAAGCCGCCGGTTTGACCCGGCGGCCTGTTCATCGAAACTGACGGGAAATCAGTCGGCAAGGGTGCGGAGATAATTGATCACCGCCTTGCGGTCCTTTGATTTTCTCAAACCCCCAAAGACCATCTTGGTTCCGGGCACGAAACGCTTGGGGCTTTTCAGGAAACTGTCCAGCTCCTTGTTCGACCATTTACCGCCCAGCTTGGTCAAGGGCTTGGAGAATTTGTATTTGGGGGTCACTGCCTTGCCGCGCTTGAAAAGATTCCAAAGATTAGGCCCCAGCTTGGTCTTGCCGCCCTTTTTGAAAGTATGGCAACCGACGCATTTCTTGGAAACCTTTTTGGCCCGTTTTGAAAGTTTCTTTCCTTCTGGTGAATTGGCCAGGGCAACCATCTGGGTGTGGGGCACGTTTTTGGCTTGCTCGTTTTTGGGGCCGGCCCAGGCAGGGTTGCCAGACCCCAACAGGCAGGCAAGACCGAAACCGGCTAGAAAAATGCCAAAAACTTTTATTTGCCTAATGCCTGAATATCCCAACATCGCTTCCGCTAGCCTTATTTTTTTTGCCAATCTATAAAACATCTATATTTCAATGTGCTATAAAGATATGATTTTTATAGCTATTCTAATTCGTTGTATTATCAA
>CAZBQG010000277.1:0-3137 GCA_964493945.1 uncultured Rhodospirillaceae bacterium | reverse complement strand
ATAATGTTGTGCTGTCAACTATGAAAAGGCGCACTCAGCACCAATTTTTCCGGAGTTTATTAATTCCCCGAAGCCTGATCCGCCCCGCCAAGAATATCCCCAAGACGGTCAAGACTGGCCTGGGGAAGGGGACCATGCCGGAGTGAGGCCAGGTTTTGGCGCAAATGATCCTCGTATCCGGTACCGCTCAGCACCACCGGCGCGCCCGGGCTGTGCCGGCAAAAACGGTAGGCCGCGTCAATCACGCCGCTCATGCCCTTATCCTCTCCCTGACGGTCTTTGAGAAAACCCAGCGGGTCATCCTTTTCGATTTTGGCGCCATCAATCTGGCCGTCATCAATGAGCTGGGAAATGAGTTCCTGGAGCGCCGTTTCATTGCTCAACGCGCGGCGCACGGCATACATGATCAACACGCCGACGCCCTTTTTTTCGCTACTTCCAGGACCCGTTCACGGGCGGACGGGTTGATCAGATTGTAGCCGGCCATCAATACGTCCCAGCAATCGTCTTCCAGGGCCCGGATGAGAGTCTCGTGCCCAGTGTCGAATTCGAACCTTTCTGTGAGCCCAATAAACCTGATCTTGCCCGCTTCTTGTAGGCGCAACAGGCCGGGCGCATGACGTCGCGGCAAGCCTCATATTGGTAGGGCTCCACGCCGTGCAGATGAAGGATATCTATATAGTCCGTGTCCAGGGTTTTCAGGCCCTTCTCCACCTTTTCCGTAACCTCTTTGGCGCCAATCATGTCGGACCCACGATTGCTCTTACCGGGCGCTCCGATATTTATCTTGGTGGAGATCACCACCTGACCGCACTACCCGGCGATGGCTTGGCCGATCAGCTCTTCCGTGCCGTAAGCCGCCGCCGTATCGATGAAATTGACCCCTTCTTCCAGGGCGGTGCGGATCAGGGCAATGGACTGATCGGCACTTTTCCCCTGGGCCCTGCCAAGGCGGCTCCGCCCACCGCAGCCAAGGCCCGCGACGCTCACCTTCAATCCGGTGCGGCCCAGTATGGTGGTGCCCACAAGCTCAGATCTTCATGGCCAGATCGAAAGCCTGGCGGACGGCAATGGCGGCGTGGTCGGGCTCGTCGGCCAAACCGATGGGATGCACCTCGCCGGCCAAATTGGAGCCCTTGATTTTCTCATAAAGCCTCCGGTCGGGTTTCAGCCCGCTGGCGATGAGCACCGTATCGGCGGGAAGTAATTCACTTTCGCCGTCTTTTTCGATGATCACCCCTTCGGGCGTGATCTCCTTGACGGTGGTTTGTAGTTTCACATCCACGCCGGAATGCTCCACTTCCTTGGCCAGCACCCATTTGGTGAAGGAGCCGACGGACCCGCCGATGCGGTCCTGGCGGGTGGTCATGGTCACGTCATGGCCCTTTTTATCGAATATCCATTTATCGTCATCATTGATGGCGCCATATTCGGTCAGGAAGCGGACGATATCAGGGCGCATTCTTTCCCGGTTGGCCAGAAAGGGTGCCGCTTCGATGGCGATGCCGCCGCCGCCGATGATCACCACCTTTTCGCCGATCTCGGCATTGCCGGCCAGCGCCTCGGTGGCCAGCATTACGTTATTGCCGTCCTTGCCGGGAATGTTGGGAACGTCGGGCAGGCTGCCTGTCGATACCGCAATCACGTCGGCCTCCAGCTCTGCTAGATTTTCCGGCGTCGCTTCGGTATTGAGGCGGATATCCACCCCTGCCTTGATGGCTTGCCGTGCCAGCCATTCCAGAAAGCCGAACAATTCACCCCGTCCGGGTGCCACAGAAGCCACCTGCCACATGCCGCCCAGATGGCCGTTTTTTTCGAACAATGTTACGTCGTGGCCCCGTTCCGCGCTGGTCAGGGCCATTTGCAGCCCGGCGACGCCGCCGCCGACCACGGCGATGCGTTTTTTCTCCGCCGCCTTGGCCGGTTCGGCCACCTCATTGGCCGTGCTCTGTCTGGGATTGACCAGACAGATGATGGGTTTTTCCTTGATTACCGTGATGTCCAGGCATTCGTTGCAGGCGACGCAATGGCGGATATCCTCGAAACGCGCCTCGCGCACCTTGTTGGGCCATTCCGCATCGGCCAGGGATTGGCGGGCCAGGCTGACCAGATCGGCCCAACCCAGACGCAACAGGTTTTCCATCTCGTCCGGGCGGTTGTTGCGGTTGGCCGCAGCCACCGGGACGTCCACGGCTTTTTTAATTTCCCGGGCCAGATAGGCATAGCTGTCCCTGGGCACATTGGGGGTAAGCTGAGGCACCGCCGCGCCGTGGCCGCCGCCCGAGACATTGAAAAAACCGATGCCCGCTTCTTCCAGCTTGCGAGCATTGAACTGGGCCCCTTCCAGCCCATAGCCCCCTTCGAGGAATTCGCTGCCATGGAGGCGGTAGAAGACCGGGTAATCCTCGCCCAGGGCCTTTTTGATACCGCGCACGGTTTCGACCGCGAAGCGGATTCTGTTTTCCGCGCTGCCGCCCCATTTGTCGGTGCGGTTGTTGAACACCTGGGAGGTAAAGATACTGTGGCCCGATCCGCCGATGCCCAGAATATCCACCGCCGGGAAGCCCGCATCGGCGGCGCGCACTGCCGTATCCACCACGGCCTGCATCATTTTCAGGATTTTTTCTTCGGAGAAATCGGCCACGGTCGGACAGTCGTCCCGGTGCAGAAGCTTGACCGGGAAGAGGCGCCGGATACCGATCTGGGCATAGGGCACGCCGCCATATTTGATGATATCCTTAACCACCCGGGCGTAATTCTTCACATGGGTATCGTTATCCAGAAAATATTCAAGCGGCCCGCTGGCCCCTTCCACATAGTAGCTGTCGATGATGCCCACCCCCATCAGGCCGAAGCCGCCCTTAGCCCGGGCGGTGAAAAAATCCCCGGCCGCCTCGGTGATGCCTTCTTGCTTGTTGCCCAGATTGGCGTGCATGGGGGGCATGGTGATGCGGTTGGGGATTTGAAGCCCGCCGATGGTGATGGGCTCGAATAACAGCGGTGTAAGCATTTTATGGTCCCTGGTCTTATGTTGGAGAATTCTGGCCCTGATTATATCCGACTATTGTGGCGATGGCGACGCGCAATTAGGCTCAGGACCCATTAATTATTCATTCAGGATTTCACTTGATGATGCT
>CAZBQG010000276.1:0-5230 GCA_964493945.1 uncultured Rhodospirillaceae bacterium | reverse complement strand
TCAAACTCGCCGCTATACGGGTTTGGTTGCGATCAATTGAGCCCACAGCCTAGAAAGATTATCCAGGTCACCTCCCTCCCTATCGATTTCAATTCAACCGACGAGGACAGCCGGCTGGCGACGGAAATCGTCTACGCTGCTGGATGGACGGCGGCCAGTGCCGAATCTTTGCAGGAACTAATCGCCCACTCCAAGGATATGCCCCTGGCCGAGGAAATCAGGTTGAGCCAGTATGAAGCCCGCCTGGCTGGATATTATACCGAGCGTGGCGTTCCCATCTATCCCTGGCAGGCAGCCAATCTGACCGGCTATGACATTGCCGGCTGCCGTTGCTTCATTATCGTTTCCCAGGCCCTTCTGGCCGCCGAGCAAGGTGTCAAATATCAGTTTATCGAGCATGGCCTGATGATGCACATGGTCCAGGACATCGCCATGATCAGGGCCAGCGAAAGGCTTTGTTACGAATATGCCAAGCGTTTCGGCTACGAAGATGTGGAGTTTTATACTGGGGCCTATTCTTTTTTAGGCGCCTGGCCCCCTCGCGAGGAAGAGGCCGATGCCATGATTGCCTGGAACGCGGCGATTTCCATTCTGGGCGGTTTCCCCGGATTGGTTCTGAAATGCCGGGACGAGGCGTTTGCCACGCCGACCAAGGAGGGCATGGCCGGATCGGTTGCGTCTGGCCAGGCAGATGGTCAATATCATGGGCTCTCAGCGCCTGCCTCCCAACGCCCAGTTGCAACTGGAAGAAGCCATGCTGGAACTGGAAGTGAGGGCGCTGATGGAGAAATGCCTTGAAGCCGGCGATGGGGATATAGCCGTTGGCATGTGTATCGGCGTCGAAGCGGGCTGGGTCGATACCATGATCACACCCTGGAAATACAATCACGGCAAGGTTCTCACCCTGCGGGACGCGGAAGGCGCGGTGCGCTATCTGGAAACCGGTGACGTTCCCATCCCAAAGGAGGTCAGGGAATATCACCGCGAAAAGATTGCCGAACGGGAAAAAAAAGAGGGGCGCAAGGCCGATATGCAGATGGTGTTTGATGACTTTACCTACGCCTCCATCCTGCCCGAACCCCGATCACCATTTCAGCGCCCCGTTTCCAACCAGATATCTTCGCGCTCGTGAAAAGCCTGAAGCAGGTCGGGGCGGTCATCACCGATCAATTCGGGGTTAACCACATAGCCCTGGCGGATCTGATTATAGGCCAGAAATTTGTAGGATGGGCGCAGGGTCTCAACCAGGTCCCAATCGACCGGCGGCTCCTGGGCTGGATTGACCGCATCCATCCGGTCGCGCTGATAGATGCCCTCGAAAGAAGCCAGGCGCCAGTCTTCTTCGGTTTTCATCAGCCGGGAAAAAAAGCGGCAATATTGAAACAGGTCGAATTCCACGCCGTCCAGTTCCTGGCGGGCAAAGATGGTCGCCGGGCTCTCGATGGTGCCGCGATCACCGTTAAGGCGAAGTTTGGTCGGCATAATCCAGTGTTTGGCCGTGCTGCCGGCGGCCATTTTGGTCCGTGATCCCTCGACGAACCCCTCGACCGTGCCGTCGAACCAAGTGGTGCGTACCGGCGATCCCGGCACAAAGCTTGCCAGCAGCCCATCCCAATCAAGCAGGTCGCGGGCCAATCTTTCGGTGCGCACAAGATCGAAGATTTCCGTGCGGTCCAGATGATATTGAAGTCTGTCATCCCGGGTCTGATCGTTCATGAGTGTCCCCTCCTTGCTGGTCATGGATTGGAGTTGATCCGCCGCCTTGTCCGGGAGTCAAGGTGCAAAGCGTCCTTTACCTTTACCTTGGCCCGGCTATTGCCTAATCCTTCCAATCACCAATCAATAGGGGGTGCGGTCCCGGGACCGCCAATAGCGTGAAGCGACTTCTTGGTAACGGATATCTGTTGATGACCATCGCCGCCATACTGTGGTCGGGGAACCTGCTCATCGGCAGAGGCGTGCACGAAATCATGCCGCCCATCGGTCTGGCTTTTTGGCGGTGGGTGGGCGCACTGCCAATATTCCTGATTCTGGCCTGGCCCCGTCTCGGTCAGGACTGGCGTCTGGCCAAGGCCCATTGGCTGCTTATGATCTTGCTCTCGGTGATGAGTGTCACGGCATTTAACAGTTTTCTGTATGTGGGGCTGGGCTCGACGCCGGCGATCAACGCCATGCTTATTCTGACCGGGCGCCCGACCATGATCGTCGCCCTGTCTTATCTTTTCTTCCGCGAACGCATTACCGCCCTGCAGGGGCTGGGCTTTGTCCTAGGTCTGGCCGGCACGGCGATCATCGTGCTGCGGGGGAATCTTGATATTTTGCAAGGCGTCCAACTGTACCCCGGCGATTTCTGGGTGTTGGGGGCGACCACTTCCTGGGCCGTCTACACGGTTTTCCTGTCCAAGCGCCCGGCCATTTCGGCGAACGGCTTCATGACCCTGACGGTAATGATCGGGCTCGTCTTTTTGACGCCTCTGTATCTGTGGGAAGCCATTTACGTGAAGCCAGTGCCGATCCAGCCCGAAACATTCTGGAGTATCGGCTATCTGGTATTGTTCGCGGGCGTTGCCGCTTTTCTCCTTTATGACCGGGCCGTGGGACTGATCGGCCCCAACCGGGTGGCACTGATTTCCTATCTGGGAACGGCCGTCGGCACCGTCGGCGCCATCATCTTGCTGGATGAGGAATTCCGCGCCTATCACGCCGTCGGCATCGTCGTCATTTTGCTGGGCATCTATCTGGGGTCCAGACGACGCAAGGCGGAGGCGGATTAGCCCCCCTCAGCAACATCTGGGGGCGATTGAAATCCGCCCTTCTTCTTGTGGATTAAGCTCCTTGCCGACGGGGCGGAACAGGCGGTTATGGGGCACGGTCAGCTTATAGATGCGGGCCGCATTGCCGCCCAGGATCAGGTTCAGATCATCCTGCACGATGTCCAGCTTGGTCAATTGGCGCAGGCTCCATCCCCACACATCCACCTGATGGCGGACCAGGGGCTGTTTTCTGAGCTGCACGGCGTAGGTTGACGGTTTTGAGCCATACTGGGCATGGAACGGGATCGATGCTCCCCAGTCGCATCCCCAGATCAGCTTTTCCGGCCCGATATTGGGATCGATCAGGGGTTTCTCATAGAGCTCCGACCAGAACAACCCGCATTCCAGATAGACATTGTCATGGGCGGCGGCGACCAAAAGGCATTCTTCATAGAATTTTTCCGACCACCAGCCCTGGATGCCGGCATGGTTCAGGACGATGGGCACGTCTTTATATTCATGGGCCAGATCGGTGATCCACATGGGGTGCAGGGATTCGGGCCAGTAATGGTAATTGAGCGGATAACCCATGACGACGCCCGTATGCACCTGGGCGACGGTTTCATGTTTGCGCGCCACATCGAAGATGATGCGCATCTGATCCATGCGTTCGGTCTGGCTGAGGGTCTTGGTGTTGGAGCCGTCCGACGCGATACCCTCGCCGATGCCGACGAATTTGCCGGTGGCCAGCAGCCCGTCGATTTCGGCGGCGGCGGCCTCGATGGAATAGGGCTCCTGGCCCAGGCGCGCCTTTTTCGCCGTATTCATGGCCGAACAGACGGCGACGAATTTGTCAGGATATTTCTCCACCAGCTCCATGTTCATTTCGTTGGACATGCCGAAGGCGGGCAGCAAAACGCACATATCCACATCGTAATTGTCCATGTCGTAGAGCATTCGTGGCGAATTATCATAGGTTTCCAAATTACGGATGACGCTGGAAAGGTCGGTGTAACTGGCTTCGCCCGAATCCTTCTTCATTTTTTCCTTGAGCGCCGCGCCGGCGGCGAAGCGCTGGGCGTGGGTATGGGTATCGACGATGAACCGTCCGGCTTTCATTACTCCCTCCCCAGGGCTTTGTTGAGCCGTTGATCAGGCAACAGTTTAACCCGGGCCTCCGGCCCGGTACAATCCCCGGACGGAGGCAGCAAATAGATGAATGAACTGGATAAACCCTTCACCCAGCGGCGCGTTCTGCGCTTCGGCGATTGCGACGCGGCGGGCGTTATCTATACGCCCCGCGCCCTGGTTTTCGCCTATGAGCTCCTGGAATCCTGGTACCGGGACGTGGCCGGCGCCTCCTGGGGGGCCATGCCCGAGAGCCACGGCATGAACGCCCCGACGGTCCATTACGAAGCCGATTACATGGCGCCCCTGATGGTCGATACGGATTATGAGCTGCGCCTCTGGGTGTCGGGCATGGGGCAATCCTCGGTCAATTTCGTGATCGACGGGGTGGGGCTGGACGAGCTGCTTTTTTTCCGCATCAAGGTGGTATCCTGCTTTGTTTCCCTGGCCGGAGGGACGCGCAAATCCGCACCCGTCCCTGATGATATCCGGGGCCGCATCCAGGATTTCATGGACAGAACCGGCACCGGGCCGGTGGAAGGCCTGGCCTGACCTCCGCACTTGACGGCGGGGGATTGGGAAGGCAGGCTGAGTTTTTTATCGCTCGGCGGGTCTAAACCGCTAACATGGGCGCGCAAGGGATTTGAATTCGCCAGCGGACGGGGCGGCACCGTGGAGGCGAGGAAGGATTTGGCATGAACGACGAACCGCAACAAGGCGCGGATAAGGCCAAGGCTCCAGGCCAAGCTGAAAAGCACAGGGGGGGCGAGCGGCGCAAGGAAAATAAGCCCTTCGACGGTCCCGACCAGCGCCAGAACAAAGACCGGCGCGCCGCTAGACAGGTCAGTGACGAGCTCGACCGGCGCACCATCCATGAGGGGCATTTCGTCTTCCGCGAAGGGGAATTGGGCGAACAGGCCTATATCATCACCCATGGCACGGTGGAGATCGTAAAGGCGTCTGAAACCGGCGTTATGATCCTGGGTACGGTCAACAAGGGTAGTATTTTCGGCGAAATGGCCCTGATCGATAATTCCCAGCGCATGGCGTCCGCCCGCGCCATCGGCGGACCGGTGGAAGTCATGATCATCACCCGCCAGACCTTTGCCATGCGCATGAAGAAAATGGATCCCTTCACCCGCGCGCTGATCAACATCTTCGCCGAACATATCCGCAGCCTGACCAGCGCGCTTAGCGAAGCCAAAACCCGGGCCTCCTAGGCTGGATTTAAGGGGGACAAAGGCAATGATCGTCGATTTTCAGCACCATTTTACGCCAAAGGAGCTGATCAAGGCTGAGCTACTCCCCAATTGTTAGACAGGTTTGGCGGCGATTTAAGCTACAGTCCG
>CAZBQG010000275.1:0-5259 GCA_964493945.1 uncultured Rhodospirillaceae bacterium | reverse complement strand
CGACCCCGCATCTTAGGCTCGGGAGAGTGACCAACGGAATTACGCTATGTATTAGTGTCACCCTATACCAGGGAGAGCCATGTTCATGAGCTGGAATTCCTGGAACAGGCGGGGATCGAGGTGGTGGGCGAGCGCAATCTGGGCCTTTCCGGCGGCGATGCCTATAGCGCCATACCGCCCGAAGACTGGACCCGGACCATGGTTGAAATGAAGAACGGGCAGGCCGATGCCTATTTTGTAAGTTGCGCCAATATCCGCGCCACCGAGGTGATCGGGGAAATGGAAGCGCTGCTGGGTGCGCCCGTGGTGACCAGCAATCAGTTGGTCATCTGGCAGGCGCTGCGTCTGGCCGGCATCGAAGATGAGGTGCCCGGGCTTGGGCGTCTCGCCGCTGGCCAAGTCTGATGCGAACGGCTATTCGGCGGCGTCCGCTTTCGCCCCGGAGGCTGCCTCTAAGAGTGTGATCACTTCGTCGGTGGTCTGCACATCACCGAAACTGCCATAAAAACTAAGCAGGCTGGCGCGGTGGATTTCATCCGAACCGGCGGCATTGCCGTCCGATACCATGAGCGTCTTGAAGCCGATCATCATGGCGTCGCGGGCCGTGGATTCGCAGCATACATTGGTCGCGACGCCGGTGATGATAATGCTGTCGACGCCTTTTCCGCGCAAGACCTCTTCCAGGTTGGAAGCGCCTTGGATCAGCGCTGAATAGCGGCGCTTGATGACGATCTCGTCTTCGTCGAGCACCTCAAGCGTCGGCCATAATTCATAGCCCTCTGTGCCGTCGCCCAGCCCACCTTTCCGCTTCTCCCAGCTTTCCTCGCTGTATTTATCGCGGAGCGTCCACCAGCCGTTGGGCTTGAACATGTCCGTTTCCAGAGACGAGCCGGTCTGGATCCAGACCACGGTGCCGCCAGCGGCGCGCATGGATTTGGCCAACCGGTTGACGTTGGGCACGATGTCATGGGCCGAGGCGAAAGCGGCGGGCTGGCCTTCCTTCATGAAATAATTCTGCATATCGACGACGACCAGCGCCGTCGCCGGGCCTTCCACATTTTCAAAAATATGAGCCCGCCCCTGGCGCCGCATGGCGCTCTCCGTATATTCTTTGGGAATCTCGAATTTATGCATCGCTCTTCCTCCCGTTAATCAATTATTCCTCGGCCAAGCCGACTTCGCGGTCGATATCCGCCAGTTCAGAAATCAGCCGGTCTTCCTCTTCATCGTCGATATCCATGAAACGCACACTGACGCCGCCATCTAAGGGCCGGGTCACCTGACCGGCAACATAGCCCACATCGTCGATATCCAGGTCCAGATAATCCTCTTCGTCAAAATCATCTTCCGGGGTTTCGTCCCAATCGATCGCCGCGCCGCCGGCTGAAATATCCCGGGTAGCGCCCAAATGGGTATCCTCACCAATGGTCGTGCGCACCGGCTTGCGGATGGGATGGCGCGGATGGCGGCGCCTCTCATCGCTGCTTTGGGAAGATGCCATTTAATTCTCCTCCGCCAATTGGTGAAATTATAGCCTGGAACGCCGGAAAAATCACCTGACAAGCCTGCGGGCGCCCTCAATGATTGACCGAGCCGCCATCCACCACCAGACATTGGCCGGACATGAAATCGCTGTCCGCAGTGGACAGGAACAAAAGTGCTCCGATCAGATCATCCGGTTGCTGTTCCCGTTTGATCGCCCTTGAAGCTATCTGGAATTGGCGTTCCGCTTCGTTGAAATCGGCCCGGTCCAGCACGTTCTCGCTCATGGTCAGGCCGGGTGCGATGGTGTTGACGCAGATATTGTCACCGCCCAATTCGCGGGACAGTGACCGGGTCATGGCCAGAATGGCGCCCTTCGAGGTGACGTAATGAAGCATGGTGGGCGGACCCTTGAAGACGGTTCCCGATGCGATATTGATGAATTTTCCACCGCCCCTTTTGCGCATGGCCGGGGCGGATGCCCGGGCACATAAAAAGGGCCCCTTGACGTTGACCGCCATCAGCGCGTCCCATTCTTCCACGAGCAGCTCCTCGAAGGGACCCCGCGTGATCTTGCCGAACATTGCGGCATTGGCGACCATGATGTCCAGCCCGCCGAAGGCTTCTTCGGTTTTCGCCACCATCTCAAAACAAGACGCCTCGTCGGTCACATCGGTGATTTGATTGAGTACCTTGGCGCCCTGGTAAGCGGCCTCGATCTCGGCCACCACGCCCGCCCCATCATCGATATCGGCGACGGTTACGGCAGCCCCTTCGGCGGCCAGGGCCTTGGCATAGGTGGCGCCGATGCCTTGCGCCGCGCCGGTGACGATGGCGACTTTTCCATCCAGTCTTCCCATAGTGCTATTCCTTTCCCGTTTAATTCAGTGATGATCCGCCATCCACCAGCATGCATTGGCCGGACATGAAATCGCTGTCCGGACTGGCCAGGAATATCAGCGCGCCGGCCAGATCTTCCGGCTGCTCTTCCCGTTTGAGGGCGCGCCCGGCGACGGAAGCCTCGCGGGCTGTCTGATCGTAATAATCGCTGGCCAGGATGCTTTCGCTCATGGTCAGGCCGGGTGCCAGGGTATTGACGCAGATATTGTCACCGCCAAGCCCCCGGGCCAGGGACCTTGTCATGGCCATCACGCCGCCCTTGGAGGTGACATAATGCAAAAGTCCAGGAGCGCCCTTGAATAGTGTGCCCGAAGCAATATTGATGATTTTTCCGCCGCCTCTTTTGCGAAGCGCGGGTGCGGCCGCCCGGGCGCATAAAAAGGGCCCTTTGACGTTCACCGCCATCAGATAGTCCCAATCGGCAATGGGCATTTCCTCGAAGGGTCCGTGATAGGCCTTGCCCGAAATGGCCGCGTTGGAAACCATGATATCCAGCCCGCCGAAGGCTTCTTCCGTTTTAGCCACCATTTCCAGGCAGGCAGCCTCGTCGGTCACATCGGTGATTTGGTTGAGCAGCTTGGCGTCCGGGCAGGCGGCTTCGATTTCGGCCACCACGTCCGCTCCGTCATCGATATCGGCGACGGTCACCGCCGCCCCTTCGCGGGCCAGAGCCAGGGCATAGGTGGCGCCGATGCCCTGTGCCGCGCCGGTGGCGATGGCAACCTTTCCGTCCAGCCGTCCCATGATGCCCCCTTTTTCGCACCTGCCTGGAAATTAACCAAAGGATGAGGCAAAATCCGGCCGGGATCAATGCCAGAAGGAAGGTTCACCAATGAAGCGCATCCGCAACCCGATCAAGGTCCATTGGGGAGATTGCGACCCTCAGGATATCGTCAATTATCCCAACTACTTTTATTGGTTTGACCGTTCCACCCAAAAGCTGTTTCACGCTTGCGGCATGCAATGGCGGCGCATGTGGGAGGAGTTCGATCTGGATGGCGTTCCCCTGGTGGATGCCAGGGCCAAATTCATGGCCCCCATCCGCCACGAAGACGAGATCGAGCTGGAAACCTGGATTGAGAAATTCGGCAACACCACCTTCGTAGTCCGCCACGACATCATCAAAGACGGCAAGGTGGCCATCGAGGCCCAGGAAACCCGTGTCTGGGTGGAAGCCGATGAAAGTTCGGAAACGGGTATCAAGGCAGCCCGCGTGCCCGACGGCATCCGGGAAATCTTCGAAGATGATTGAACTTTATCACCACGGCTCATCGGTCTGCGCCGCCAAAGTCAGGCTGGTTCTGGCCGAGAAGGGGCTGGAATGGGAAGGGCATTACCTGGATATTCTGCGGGGCGATCAATTCGATCCGGATTATGTGAAGCTCAACCCCAAGGCGGTGGTGCCCACCTTGGTCCATGACGGCGCGGTCATTTGCGAATCAACCGTGATCTCCGAATATCTCGAGAGCGTTTTCCCCGATCCGCCGCTTACGCCAAAGGATCCCGTGGAGCGGGCCCATATGCTTTATTGGACCAAGGGGGTAGACGAAGATCTTCATCCGGCCTGCGGTGCGCTCACCTTTGTTGCGTCCCACCGCCATACGGTTTTGCGCCTGGGGCCCGAAGGGGTGAATGAGTTTCTCGAAAGTACGCCGGCCTTCTCGGTCACCGCCGATTGGCACGAAGACAAGAAGACCTATATCCGCCAGGGCTTCGATGCGCCGGGTGCGGCCGAAAAAGTTATTTTATATGACCGCTATCTGGACAAGATGGAGGATGCGCTGGCCGGCGGCGAGTGGCTCGTGGGCAATCAGTTCAGCTTGGCCGATACGTCTCTGATCCCTTATCTCAACCGGCTGGATAAGATGTCCATGGCGGGGCTCTGGGAAGGGCGCAGGCCGCGCCTCGGTGATTGGTGGGAGCGGGTCCAGGCGCGGCCAAGCTTCAAGCCCGCCATCCTCGATTGGGTGCCAGACGACCTTGCCGATGACCTGAAGACCTTTGGCGCCCAAAGCTGGCCCGACATGCAACGCATATTAGGGATCGGCTGAAGGCAATTTACCCTAATTGGACGTCCAGCCCCCATCATTGGCGATCACCTGACCGGTGAGATAAGATGATGCATCGCTTGCCAGGAACAGGGCCAAACCCCCCAGTTCCTCAGGCAATCCACGCCGGCCCATGGGGGTAAGGGCCAGGATATTGTTCTCGAAATTGGCGATATGCTGGTTCGAAAGATTGCCCCGGTTGCGCTCGGAGAGCCTGGTTCCGCCGTGCCAGCCCGGCGCAATGGCGTTGGCCCGGATATTGTCCTTGGCATATTCGATGGCCATTTGCCGGGTCATGCCGATGAGCCCGGCCTTGGCCGAGGAATAATTGGCCGTCAGCATGGAAAAGCCCGGATAATGGCCGATCAGGCCGGCGATCGATGAAATATTGATGATGGATCCGCCTCCCCCTTCCAGCATCTGGGGGATGACCGCCTTGCAGCAATAAAAGACGCCGTGTAGATTGATCCCCATAAGTTCATGCCAATCCTCCACCGTGATGTCATGAAGGCGGCTGGGATGGGTGGCAATGCCCGCATTATTCACCAGGATTTGTGCCCCGCCATGGGTCTCGCCAGTCCGCTTGGCCAGGCCCTGGACCGCCTCCCAATCGCTCACATCGGTCTCATCGGCAATGGCGTCCCCACCTCCATCGGTGATCAATTCCGTGGTTTCCCGCGCCCGGTCCATTTCCCGGTCCGAAACCACGACCCGGGCGCCGGCCTCGGCGAAGGTCAGCGCGAACACCCGGCCCAGCCCCGCGCCGGCGCCGGTGACGATGGCCAATTTGCCGCTCAAATCGATAAGTGTGGGGATCGTATTCATCATT
>CAZBQG010000274.1:0-5289 GCA_964493945.1 uncultured Rhodospirillaceae bacterium | reverse complement strand
TATGCATTGCCGCTATTGTTATCTTCTATCTGAATTAATGAGCCCTGACCCTAAGTTAGTCTTTTACCCGCCCGCGGGTTCAATGCTAGTTTGTCTTTTCAATTGTTTTCCGGGGAATTAGAAAAAAATGGCGGTTGCGAAGCGAATCCTAGTAACCGGTGGTGCCGGCTTCATCGGCTCTCATTTATGCGAAGCGCTGATCGCCGAGGGCCATGACGTGCTCTGCGCCGATAATTATTTCACGGGTACCAAGGAAAATATCGCCTCCCTGCTGGACCATGCCAGATTCGAGCTTCTGCGCCACGATGTCACCTTTCCGCTCTATGTGGAAGTCGACGAGATCTACAATCTGGCTTGCCCCGCCTCACCCATCCATTATCAGATGGACCCGGTCCAGACCACCAAGACCAGCGTGCACGGCGCCATCAACATGCTGGGACTGGCCAAGCGGACCGGTGCGAAAATCCTGCAAGCTTCCACCTCGGAAGTCTATGGCGACCCTTCCGTCCATCCCCAGACCGAGGATTATCTGGGCAACGTCAATCCCATCGGGCCGCGCGGCTGCTACGATGAAGGCAAGCGCTGCGCTGAGACCCTGTTCTTTGATTATTACCGCCAGCACCGGCTGAACATACGTGTGGCCAGGATTTTCAACACTTATGGACCCCGCATGCGGCCCGACGACGGCCGCGTGGTGTCCAATTTCATCGTCCAGGCCTTGAAAGACCAACCCATTACGCTCTTTGGAGATGGCGGGCAGACTCGCTCTTTTTGTTATCTGGAAGATTTGATCAAGGGCATCCGGTGCCTGATGGATGCACCAGACGAGGTCACCGGGCCTATAAATCTGGGCAATCCGGTGGATTTCAGCGTCCGCCAATTGGCGGAAACCGTGCTCAGCCTGACTGGCTCCAATTCCAAAATCGAGACCCGGCCCCTGCCCCAGGACGATCCCATGCAACGCTGCCCGGACATATCGCTGGCCCGGGAAAAGCTGGATTGGAGCCCGGAGGTCAAGCTGGAAGATGGGCTGAAACGCACCATCGAATATTTCGAACAAACGCTTTAGAGCCTCCCCCCTAAAAACCACCAAAAGAACGTAAAGCGAACTTATTTTCGCCCGATTCACCTGTGCTTATGGCCAGGGGGAGCGTAGGGCTCTTTTCCATGTGAAACCAGTGGAAAGGCTTGGGATTTCTTTTCCCATGGAAAGGTTTTATTAACCAACAAAATCCATGTTCTACCATTGACGCCCATTGTTTCCCATGATATCCCATAATTTATCTGGGGTTCAGGGTTGAAATTTATTGCGGCCATTGGCTCGGTGAGATCAGTGGCAGGGCTTGTGAGGAAGTGCTGAGGCGAGAATGGCGAGCAGACTGATCGGCACGCATGTCAACAAGATTGACAAGAAGGGGCGGGTATCCGTGCCCAAGCCTTTCCGCGACTTTTTCAAAGATCAGGACTTTGCCGGCATCTATGTGTTCCGCTCTTTCAAGGATGCGGCTCTGGAAGGCACGGGGGATGCCTTCATGGACGAAATCGTCGACCGGCTGGACGATCTGGAGATGTTCTCCGATGAACAGGAAGACCTGGCGGCGGTCATTTTACAGAATTCCTTTCAATTGCCCTTCGATCCGGAAGGACGGGTGGCCCTGCCCCAAATATTGATGGAACATGCCGGGCTCGGCACGGAAGCGGTCTTCGCCGGGCGCGGCAGACGTTTCCAGATCTGGCAGCCCGAAGCCTATGAGGAAAACAACCGCGAGACCTTCGAGCGGGTGCGCTCAAGGGGTGCCACCCTGCCACCACCCAGGCGTGGCCCAGATGGGGGCTCCCGGTAATGAGCCACCACATCCCGGTCATGGTGCAAGAAGTTATTACGGCCCTGGCCCTCAGGGACGGTGGGATTTATGTGGACGGGACCTTCGGAGCGGGCGGCTACTCAAAAGCCATGCTGGAAGCCGCGTCCTGCACCGTATGGGGCCTGGACCGCGATCCCCGGGCCATCCAGGAAGGCAAAAAATTACAAGATAGCCATGGCGCCCGGCTGAAACTGGTGCAGGGCTGCTTTGGCGATATGGCCCGTCTGGTGGACGAAGCCCATATGGGCCAGATCGACGGCATCGCCCTTGATGTAGGGATTTCCAGCGATCAACTGGACGACGCAGAGCGGGGCTTTTCCTTCCAGGGCGATGGGCCCTTGGATATGCGCATGGAAGCCGACGGTGAAACGGCTGCCGATCTGCTCAATGGCTGCTCGGAAACCGAGCTGGCCGACATCATTTATGAATTTGGTGAAGAGCGCCACGCAAGGCACATTGCCAAGGCCATCATTGAAGCTCGCAGCCAGGAGCCTTTCAGCACGGTTGGCCAATTGGCCGGGATCGCCAGGCGCATCGTCGGGCGCTCCTCCGATGGGCTTGATCCCGCAACCCGCACATTTTTGGCGCTGCGCATCCGGGTAAACGATGAGTTGGGCGAATTGCGCCGGGGGCTCCGGGCGGCCGAACAGCTTTTGGCGCCGGGCGGGCGTCTGGTGGTGGTCAGCTTCCACTCCCTCGAAGACCGGGCGGTCAAGGAATTTATGCGGGCCCGCAGCGGCCGGACGGGCGCCGGTGTTTCACGCCACCGGCCCGAAATCCCGGGCAAGAGCCCCGCGCCCAGCTTCCACCTGATTCGGCGCGGCGTTCAACGCCCCGGAGACCAGGAGACCAAAGCCAATCCAAGAGCCCGTTCGGCCCGCCTGCGCACCGCCGAGCGGACCGATGCACCCCACTGGCCGACCGGGCAAGCCGCCTGAAGGGATCAAAGCCATGCGCCAGACAACTTTCATCACCCTTTTCTGCGCGGCATTTCTGTCCATCGCACTTTTTTACCTCAAGTATGAAGTGAGCAAATTGGACCAAGAGCTAAATTTCCTCAATCAGGCCATTCAGGAGGATCAGGAAGCGATCCATGTGCTGAAGGCGGAGTGGAGCCATCTGAACGATATCTACCGCCTGGAAGACCTGGCCAAGCGCCATTTGAATATGGAACCCACCGATCCCATACAGATCACCAGCGCCGGAAACCTGGCACCCATCCCGGAAAAACTGGCGCAATCGCCTAAAGCGTCACCCCAGGGCAAGGGAGAAACAATCAGGTGAAATACAAACATCTCTCCGAGCCGCCGCCGCCGGGCGGCGAAAGCGCTGCCGGGCTGGGCAACCAGCCCCATATGGATCATGTAAAACTGGACGGCGTAGGAAAGCAGCATCTGGAGACGGGGCGCAACCGTCTGCTGGCGACCGGTGTCTTGTTCGCCTTCGCCTATCTGGTCATTTCCGCCCGTCTGGTCGATCTGTCTATGATGGAAAGCACCGAAGGCCCACGTAACACGCCCATCGCATTTAGCGGAAAAACCCTTGGCTCGCGGTCCGATATCATGGACCGCAACGGTATTTTGCTGGCCACCAGCCTGCCGACGGCGGCCCTTTACGCCAATCCCCGCCATATTCTGGATGCGGACCGGGCGGCGGCCCGTCTGAGCCTTGCCCTGCCTGGCCTGGACCGGGGAAAAATCCGAAAAAAACTGGCCGCTGACAGCTCTTTCGTCTGGCTTAGCCGCAATCTGACCCCCAAACATCATCACGCCGTCAACCGGTTGGGCATCCCGGGGATTTATTTCCAGCGCACCCAGCGCCGGGTCTATCCCCAGGGCCGCACCGCCGCCCATGCCCTGGGCCTAACCGATATCGACGGAAATGGTTTGTCGGGGATGGAGCGCTATTTCGATCAGTCTTTACGCGAATCCGTCAGCGGGCTGGAATTGTCCCTGGATATCCGGGTGCAAAGCATTCTGCGCGACTCATTATTGCGGGCCAGCGCCGAATTTTCCGCCATCGGCGCCGCCGGTCTGGTTCTGGACGTAACCTCTGGCGAGGTGCTGGCCATGGCCTCGCTGCCCGATTTCGACCCCAACCGAACGCGGCAAGCCAAAGGGGCCGCCCACTTCAACCGGGTGACCAAGGGGGTCTATGAAATGGGCTCCACCTTCAAGCTGTTTACCACGGCCATGGCCCTGGATTCGGGCACGGTCAATCTGCGCGACGGCTATGATGCGTCCCGCCCGATCCACATCGCCCGCTTTACCATCAGTGATTATCACGGCAAAAACCGCTGGCTGTCGGTCCCGGAAATCCTTGTTTATTCGTCCAATATCGGCACCGCCAAGATGGCCCTGGATGTGGGCACACGCACCCAGAGGGCCTATCTGGCAAGGCTTGGGCTGCTCAGCCGGCCGGGCATCGAGCTGCCGGAAGTGGGACGCCCCCTGACGCCTAACCGCTGGCGCGAAATCAACACCATGACCATATCCTACGGCCATGGCATCGCGGTCAGCCCCTTGCAGCTCTCCTCGGCCGTGGCGGCCATCGCCAATGGGGGGGTTTTGCATTCGCCCACCCTGCTCAAGCGGAAGAGCTGGCACAACATCCCCGGCCACCGGGTTCTCAGCGCCAAGACCTCCCTGGAAATGCGCCGGCTGATGCGCCTCGTTGTCAAGAGCGGCACGGGCCGCAAGGCCGAGGTGGCGGGCTACCGCATCGGCGGCAAGACGGGAACCGCGGACAAACCCGGAAAAAATGGTTATAGCGACCGGCGGGTGATTGCATCCTTCGTCGCCGCTTTTCCCACCGATGCACCCCGCTATGTGGTTCTGGCCCTGTTGGATGAACCCAAGGGCACCAAAAAAACACACGGCTATGCCACCGGGGGCTGGCTGGCGGCACCGGTGGTCAAACATGTGGTGCGCCGCATAGCGCCCCTTCTGGGAATTCGGCCCTCCCAGTTGAAAGAGGCCAAGCCCCGGCCCGGCGATGCCCTGTTCCTGGCCGGCGGCAAAAAGCGCGCCCGGGAATGGGGACGCCAAATTGCGGATCATTGATTTGATAGGAAACGAGACACTGGACAGCGACCATACGGATCTGGATTTCCACATGGAAATCAATGGGTTGACCGCCGACTCCCGGCACGTTGAGGCGGGCTTTCTGTTCTGCGCCCTGCAAGGCTCCGAGACCGACGGAACCAAATTCATCCCCGACGCCCTGGAACGCGGCGCGGTGGCGGTACTGGCCCCACCCGGGATAGAGATTGCCGATTCAGCTCCCGGTATCGTGCATCTGTCCAGCCCCAATCCGCGCCGCCTTTATGCAAAAATGGCGGCGCGCTTTTTTGACGCCCAGCCAAAATATCTGGCCGCCGTCACCGGCACCAACGGCAAATCCTCGGTGGCCGATTTCACCCGCC
>CAZBQG010000273.1:4545-5376 GCA_964493945.1 uncultured Rhodospirillaceae bacterium | reverse complement strand
GACGCCTATGGGAATCCTAAACCCGATTCCGATAAATCATGAAACGCTCTAAGCCTGCCGCCGCCGACCGAAAGCTCAGCCGATGTGGCGGCCCGCATCAACCGGGCCCAGGCCCGCCAGAAGGCCCGCTACGCGTCGGTCGATGCCAGCCCGCCCGCCCGTTCAAACGCCGAGGCAGACGGCAAATTGCTCGAAGAAATCGCCACCCCGGACAGCGAAGGCGTGGCACTTTTGGCCGATGCGGCGGATAAAATGCACCTCAGTGCAAGAGGTTGCCACCGAGTCCTGAGGGTCGCCCGCACCCTGGCCGATCTGGATGAAAGTGATACTGTAAGACGCCTGCATGTCGCCGAGGCCCTGTCATACCGCCGCGTCGTGCCTGGAAAACATGCGGTTATGATGGAAGGCTAATCATCCCTCTTCAACATCGGCCCCAGACGCTTGCCGCCAAAGATATGTACGTGGAAATGGGGCACTTCCTGCATGCCGTCATGGCTGTGATTGGCCAGGATGCGGTAGCCGGGCCCGGCCAGTTCCAAGTCACGGGCGACCTGGCCGACGGCGCGGAAAAAGCCCGCAATCTCTTCCGTTGAGGCCTTGGCGGAAAAATCTTCCATTGAAATATAGGCCCCTTTGGGGATGACCAGCACATGGATGGGCGCCTGGGGGTTGATGTCTTCGAAGGCCAGGGCAAATTCATCTTCATAGCGTTTCGAGCATGGCAACTCTTCTCTCAGAATCTTGGCGAAAATATTGTTCGAGTCATATGTCATCTTGCTTTCCTCCCCGCTCCAGTATCAGTCTCTGCGCGATTGTTTTTCTTCCAAACCC
>CAZBQG010000273.1:0-4535 GCA_964493945.1 uncultured Rhodospirillaceae bacterium | reverse complement strand
AGAACCAACAGGTGATAGAGCAGATCGGCGCTCTCACTGATCACTTGTTCTGGGGTGCCATCGAGGGCGGCGATCACGGTTTCGGTGGTCTCTTCGCCTAGTTTCCGGGCCATTTTCGCCGTTCCCGCGCTTAATAACTGCGCTGTATAAGACGCATGGGGATCGCCTCCCCGGCGGCTTTCGATGACCGCGAATAGCCGGTCCAGCTGGGCACCGGTCATTTTTTCCGATTGCCTGTTCATGATGCTTTTTCCTTATCTTCGAGTCGCACCGTAACACCTTGTTTTTGCATAAAGTCCTTCGCTTCGCCAATGCTGTATGTGCCGAAATGAAAGATCGACGCGGCGAGCACGGCGCTGGCATGGCCCTCGGTTACCCCATCGGCCAGATGTTGCAAAACGCCGACGCCGCCGGACGCGATCACCGGGATGGGCACGGCATCGGCCACCGCCCTTGTGAGGGGCAGATCGAAGCCTTCCTTGGTGCCGTCCCGGTCCATGGAGGTCAAAAGCAGCTCGCCCGCCCCAAGTTCCGCCATGCGCCGGGCCCAGCCGATGGCTTCGATCCCGGTTTCGCGCCGCCCGCCATGGGTAAAGACGGCAAATTCATCCGGCCCTGTCCGTTTCGCATCGATCGCCACCACAATGCATTGGGAGCCGAATTTGCGCGCCGCCTCGCCAACAAATTCCGGATCAGTTACGGCTGCCGTGTTGATCGAGACCTTGTCGGCCCCGGCCAGCAACAATTTGCGGATATCTTCCAGATTGCGCACGCCGCCGCCGACGGTTACGGGCATGAAGCAAACCTCCGCCGTCCTGGTCACCACATCGAAAATGGTGTCGCGGTCTTCGTGACTGGCCGTAATGTCCAGAAAACAAAGCTCATCGGCTCCGGCACTATCGTAAAGCCTGGCCTGTTCCACCGGATCGCCCGCATCCACCAAATCGACGAAATTGACGCCCTTCACCACACGGCCCTTATCCACATCCAGGCAGGGAATTATTCTGGTTTTAAGCATGATCAGTTCCCCTCCGCCAATAATTCGACGGCGGCGGCGGGGTCCACTTTTCCGTCATAAAGCGCGCGCCCGCAAATTACGCCTTCCAAAAGACCAGCTCCGGCGTCTTTGACGGCACCCAGATCTTTCATGGATGACACGCCGCCTGAAACGATCACCGGGGTTTTTACCCGATTGGCCAGGGCCAGGGTGGCATTAATGTTAGGCCCCTGCATGGCGCCGTCCCGCTGAATATCGGTGTAAATAATCGCCGCCGCCCCGGTGTCCTCCAGTTCCAGCGCCAGATCATGGGCCGAAACCTCCGAGACCTCCGCCCAGCCCTCGACGGCCACCATGCCGTCCCTGGCATCGATGCCGATGGCGATGCGGCCCGGGTGATCGGCGCAGGCACGGCGGACCAGATCGGGGTCGCGCAAGGCTGCGGTGCCCAAAATGACCCGGGCCACGCCCTTATCCAGCCACATGTCTATTTTCGCCCGGTCGCGGATGCCACCGCCCAATTGCACCGGAATGGATATGGCTTTCAGCACCCCTTCGACGGCGGGGGCGTTGACCGGCTTGCCGGCGAAGGCGCCATCCAAATCGACCATATGGAGATATTGGCAGCCAGCCTGGGCAAACAAGGCGGCCTGGGCCGCCGGGTCTTCGCCAAAAACAGTGGCCTTGTCCATTTCGCCCCTGAGCAGGCGCACGCAATTGCCGCCCTTCAGGTCGATGGCCGGGAAAAAGATCATGGCCGCCACCTGAGGAAATTTTCCAGAAACCGGAGGCCCGCCTTTTGGCTTTTTTCCGGGTGAAACTGGGTGCCCAGCAGGTTATCGCGCCCAATGAGGGCGGCGACCGGCCCGCCATAATCAATTGCCGCCAGCCCGTCATCCGGATTTTCCAGGGCGAAATGATAGCCATGGACGAAATAGGCATGGGTACCCGGCCCGATCCCTTCAAGTACCGGATGAACGCCCTCAGAAAAATCCAGATTATTCCAGCCCATATGGGGAATTTTTAATCCAGTGTCCGATGGGGCCAAAGGCACCACCTCGCCATCGATCCAACCCAGGCCGGGCCATTTTCCATGTTCCAGACCCATGCGCGCCATCAATTGCATGCCGACGCAGATGCCCAGAAACGGCTTGCCCCGCTCCCGCACATTGATTTCCAGACCCTCTCTCATGCCGGGCACGGCGTTAAGCCCGGCCAGACAATCCGCAAAGGCGCCGACGCCCGGCAACACAATGTGGCTGGCTTCGTCCAGGAGAGTAGCATCGCCGCTGACCATGATTTTGGCTTCCAGCCCCGCCTGATCCGCCGCCCTCTCAAAGGCCTTGGCGGCGGAACGCAGATTGCCCGAGCCGTAATCGATGAGCAGGGCGTGGGTCACGGGGCGGGCATCCTGTGGGTGCGGGCGACTTCCAGATAGCGGAAAAGGGCCGCTTCCTTGTCCCCCGCCCCGACCAGCCCGCGCTCGGCAAATCCCCGCCTAGCCAGATAAGCGCGGCGCCAATCGTTGGCCATGCCGCCGATGATCACCGCCAGTCCCAGACTGGCCGCACTTTGCACCTCCGGGCCCATGCCCATAAGCCCCAGCAACAGGCTGAGCCCGGCCATCAGTCCAAGGAGGATCAGCGCCATCCACCACATGCGGTGGGACAAGGCCCAGAGCGGGCCAAAGACAAAGGCCAACCAGTTGAACCCTTCTTTTATGAGGACCGGGTCCGGCGGAACCCTGCCCGGCACCAGATGAACCGTGTAAATACGCATGGCTGCGCTTTCAGCTGCTGGACAAGACGCCCTTGGTCGAGGGAACCCCGCCAGGGGCGCCTTCGTCCAGGGCAACGGCTTGGCGCAGCGCCCGGGCCAGGGCCTTGAATATGGTTTCCGCAACATGGTGGGAATTGCGCCCGGCCAGATTATCCACATGGAGCGTCAGGCGCGCCCCCTGGGCGAAGGCCTGAAACCAGTCGCGGAACAATTCCGTATCCATTTCGCCCAGCCGTGCCTGGCTGAAATTCACGTTCCACACCAAATATGGCCGGTCCGAGAGATCCACCACCACCCGGCTCAATGCTTCGTCCAACGGCACATAAGCCACGCCAAAACGGGTGATGCCGACCCGGTCACCCAAAGCCTTGTTCACCGCTTCGCCTATGACGATGCCCGTATCCTCCACCGTGTGGTGGGAATCCACATGCAGATCACCCTCGGCCTTGAGGGTCAGATCGATCAATCCGTGGCGCGACAATTGCTCCAGCATATGGTCCAAAAACCCGATACCGGTCGTCACATCGCAAACGCCTGTGCCGTCCAATCCGACACTGGCGCTGATTTTGGTCTCTTTTGTCGCGCGCTCAATGCTTGCCTGGCGCATGGTTCCCACTCCGTTGGAATTAGGCGCGCTCTTGTATCAGGTACGGTGGTTTTCCGCCAGTCTGTTGCTTCGCCATTGACCCCATTCTTTTGCTTGGCCATTGACCCAAGTGGCTTTCAAGACTACATCCAGCCTGACGAACGCGGGCGCCTTCAATCAGGGCAGAGAGGATCATGACCGAGCAAGCATTTCCCAATTGGCACGCCACCACCATCCTTTGCCTGCGCAAGGACGGCGATGTGGTGATCGCCGGAGACGGCCAGGTGAGCATGGGCGAGACCGTGGTCAAGGCCAATGCCAACAAGCTGCGGCGCATCGGCGACGGTTCCGTGATCACCGGTTTCGCCGGCGCCACGGCCGATGCCTTCACGCTTTTTGAGCGCCTGGAAGGCAAGCTTGAAAAGCATCCCGGCAATCTGACCCGGGCCTGCGTCGAATTGGCCAAGGATTGGCGCATGGACCGGTACTTGCGCAATCTGCAGGCCCTGCTGGCGGTGGCCAATGCCGATGTGTCCCTGCTGGTTTCGGGGACGGGCGACGTGCTGGAGCCGGAAGGCGGATTGATCGGTATCGGGTCCGGGGGCAATTATGCCCTGGCTGCGGCCCGCGCCCTGATGGACCGGGACGACATGGACGCCGAAGCCATCGCCCGGCGGTCGCTGGAAATTGCCGCCGGCATCTGCGTCTTCACCAATTCCAATGTGGTCATCGAAAAGCTGGAAGCCTCATGAGTAATTTCTCGCCACGCGAAATCGTTTCCGAACTGGACCGCTTCATCGTCGGCCAAAACGACGCCAAACGGGCCGTCGCCGTCGCGCTTCGCAACCGCTGGCGGCGTCAGCAATTGGATGAGGATCTGCGCGAAGAGGTGTTGCCCAAGAACATTTTGATGATCGGCCCGACAGGCGTCGGCAAGACGGAAATCGCCCGCCGCCTGGCGCGTCTGGCCCAGGCGCCATTCCTCAAGGTCGAGGCGACCAAATTCACCGAGGTGGGTTATGTGGGGCGCGATGTAGAATCCATCATCCGCGATTTGCTGGAAATCGCCATCCATACCAGCCGCGAACGCATGCGCAAACAGGTGGTGGCCAAGGCCGAGGTCGCCGCCGAAGAGCGCGTGCTGGACGCCCTGGTGGGCGAAGGGGCAAGCTC
>CAZBQG010000272.1:0-5409 GCA_964493945.1 uncultured Rhodospirillaceae bacterium | reverse complement strand
GAATCATATGGTCGCCGCATGAAATATCGGATTTATCTGGGTAATGGGAGGTAAATGTTCGGCCAGTTCCTTCGGGTCCGACAACAGCTCCTCGGCCAGGGCCTTGTCCTCAGCGGCGGTCTTGCCCCGGGGGTGGGTGCCGGCCAGGGGCCGGATGGTGATCCGTCCACCCCGCAGCCGGACCAGCAATTCGGGGCTGGAGCCGATGATGGCAAAATCGCGGAAATCCAGATGAAAAGAAAAGGGCGACGGATTGATGCGCCGGAGTGCCCGGTAAAAAGTGAGCGGCGTGCCGGCGAAAGGGATGGAGAAACATTGGGACAGGACCACCTGAAACACATCGCCGGCCAGGATATACTCCTTGCCCCGCTCGACCGCGCGGTGAAAGGTTTCCTGGGTCACGTTGGAAACGGGATCAGCCGCGGGTGCGGGCGCATCCGACTTTTCGGCCATGGGGGGCAGGGGGCGCTCAAAATCCTTCAGGACTTGGGCCAGGCGGGCGGTGGCCCTGGCATAGGCCGCCTGGGCGTCCAGCCCAGCCTCGGGGCGAATCGGGGTGACGATGCGGACTGTATCCTCAATCGTGTCGAACACGGCGATCACCGTGGGGCGCATAAACTGGCCGTCGGGTAAATCGATCTGAGGCGCATTACCGTCGGGGATATCTTCCACAAGACGCACACAGTCATAGCCCAGATAACCCATCAGACCGGCGGCCATGGGCGGCATGTCATCGGGCAGATCGATGCCTGACTGGTCCACCATCGCCCGCAGCGAGGCGATGGCGCCCTTTTCGGAGGCGATGGGGCAGAGCTGAAAATTATCCGGGTCCTTGAAGGTATTTTGGTTGATTTCGGCCCGGTTTCCCAAGCAGCGCCAGATCAGATCGGGCCGGAGCCCCAGGAAGGAATAGCGCACCCGGATGGAGCCGCCCTCGACGCTTTCCAGCAAAAAGCTGTTGGCTTCGCCCTGGGCCAGCTTGATCATGGCCGAAACCGGCGTTTCCGAATCGGCGATCAGGGTGGACCAGACCACCTGCGCCTTTCCAGCCTCGTAACCGTCAGAGAAATCAGCAAGGCCGGGGATGACCCGCACGGGATTAGTAGACCTGATCGATGGCCGGCCGGTTCAAGGTTACCCCGTGGCGCAAGCGCAACCCCATGACCAGTTGGGTGGTCAAATCATTGCTGATGCTTTGGCTGAGTTCACGCTTCAGAGCATCCATGCCTTTTTTTTCGGCCGCCGGCTGGGCCGGGACGATTTTGCTGACGCGGGCGATGAACTGGGCCTGGGCATTGCTGCCTTGGGCCGTGATGCCTTGGGCGTTTTTGAACAGATCGGAAATGATCGAAGCGGGCAGGGGCTTTTTCAGGCCCTGGCCGGCGCGGGTGAAGGGGGCCGAAGTTTCAATTAAGCCATTATGGGCCTTGGCTACGTCTTCCCATGTTCGCCCTGCTTTGACCATATCCATGGCTTTTTTTGCCAAATCCCGGGTGGCGTTGATTCTCTGCTCCCTGCTCCAGGTATCCACCACCCGCTTGCGGATGCCGCCGAAGGGGAGGAGCGCCGGTTTGATCACGTCATCGACACGGAGGGTGAAGATATCCGCTTCGCCCGCCTCGCCCAGGGTGCTTTCACTGCCCTTGGGGGTCTCGAAGGCTGTCTTGATGATCTTTTGGTCTTTTTTTCCGTCCAGGACCTGCTTGTCCGTCTTGTCCAACCCGGACGGGCTGACGGCCGCCAGGCGCGTCACAGGAAGATTGAGCCGGCGGGCCGCTTCATCCAGATTGGCTCCGCCACCCAGAGCATCTTCCAGCTTATTGGACATTTCATAAAGCAGATCGAGGGCCTTTTCCCCGGCAATTTCCTGGCGTAGCTTGGAACGGGCTTCGGCAAAGCTGACCGTGGACGGCGGGATGATTTTTTTGACCTTGACGATGTGCCAGCCCAGATCGCTTTTTATGGGTCCGCTCACAGCGCCTTCGGACAAGCTAAAGGCCGCCTTACCCACAGATAGCAGCGGCACACCATCAATATCGAACGTACCGATTTTCGCATCGGCGGGGGCCATTTTGGCTTCCTCCTTGGCCACTTTGAGGAAATCCTCGCCCCCATTCAGCCGGTCCGAGGCCTTTTTGGCCTTGGCCTCATCGCCCAGGAGAATTTGTTGCAGGGTGCGGCGTTCGGGCGCCGAGAATTCGTCCAGGCGGTTATTATATTCCTCGCGCAGCTTTTTTTCCGCAACCTTGACCCGGTCGATCATGGCTTCGGGTTTAATCCGGACCAGGGTTACGGCGCGGTATTCGGGCGCCATGAAACGGGCCGCGTTTTTCTGATGAAATGCGCGCAACTCCACGTCCTTCGGTTCGGCCAGAGCTTTGATCTTATCGTGGTCGAAGCGCAAAATCTGGGCCACCCGTTTTTCCGCCCGGTGGCGGTATACCGCATCCACCAGGGTCCGGGGCGCGCCCGGCAAGGCTTCCAGATTGCTCAGAAACTGGCGGCTTAAGAGGTCATAACGCAGAAATTCAAAATAGGTGCTTTCGTGCAAGCCCAACTGGCGCATGGCCTGATCAAAGCGGCCCCGGTCGAAACGCCCGCCCGGCCCTTGAAAATTCTTGTCCCCATGGACCTGGGCACGGAGCGTGTTTTCATCCACAAGCAGGCCCAGATCGTCGGCAGTCAGGGAAATCAATTGGCGCTGGATAAGGTTTTCCACGCTGTTATTGATCAGACCCATGGCCTTGGCCTGATCCCGGTCCAGATTGATGCCCGAGTTGCGCCGGAAATTATCGATCTGGCGCTGCACTTCCCGTTGCAGGTCCCGGCTGGTAATTTCCACGCCACCGACCGAGGCGATGCTCTCCACATTGGCCTGGGGGCTGACATAATCCGTAATGCCCCACAGTCCGAAACTGAGGATCAGCAGGACCAGCATGATCTTGCCGCCCCATGAAATCAGCGTTTTTCTGAAACCACCCATTACTTTGCGTCCCACACGGTAAAAAATCGCCTCCCAGGGAGGCGGCATCATAGAAGCGGGAAACTGGCCCTGCAACGTGGAAAACGTGATTGTTACCGGTGGAAATGAAAAACCCCGTGTGATAAGCAGGCGCCGGATCAAGCAATCACGGAATAGGGATTATGAGCAACGCCAGACGCCCGCTGATCGCCGGCAATTGGAAGATGAACCTTTTGTTGGGCGAGGGATTGGATCTGGCCGGCGATCTGCTTGGCCGGTTGCGGGCCGATCCTGATGCGGCGTTCGATCTTTTGATCTGTCCCCCCGCAACCTTGCTCAAACCCATTTCCGATTTGCTGGAAGGCGGCCCGCTCGCCCTGGGCGGGCAGGATTGCCACCGTGAGCTAAGTGGTGCCCATACTGGCGATATCAGCGCTCCCATGTTGGCGGATTTAGGATGCAATTATGTGATTTGCGGCCATTCGGAACGCCGCCAGGCCATGGGGGAGGACGATGAGCTGGTCCGCGCCAAGGCCTCCGCCGCCCTCAATAATGGCCTGACCGCCATCGTCTGCCTGGGGGAAAGCGAGGCCGCCCGTGATGCCGGTGAAGCCCAGTCCGTGGTGGAAAAGCAACTTACCGGCTCCCTGCCGGACGGCGCCACGGGCGCCAATCTGGTGATCGCCTATGAGCCGGTCTGGGCCATCGGCACGGGGCGGACGGCGGGAGAGGGCGAAATAAGCGAAATTCACGGCCTCATCCGGCGGATTCTCACATCCGAGTTAGGCGAAGCAGTTGCCGGCAGTGTCCGCATTCTTTATGGCGGTTCGGTCAAGCCCGATAATGCCGCCCAAATTCTGGGTCTGAAGGATGTGGACGGGGCTCTGGTGGGCGGGGCCAGCCTGAAGGCCGAAGATTTTTACGCCATTGCCCAAACTTGTCCCTAGCCATCCGGGCCGCCAGGGACTAAAAGAGCCGCGAGCGAACTTTGTTGGCCCGCCACCCGGCGTGGCAACTGACTGGAATTGAAATGACGGCCGTTCTTATCACCATCCATCTGATCCTGGCCCTGGCCATTATCTTCCTCGTTCTCATCCAGCAGAGCGAAGGCGGCGGGCTGGGGATTGGCGGCGGCTCGGGCGGCGGCATGGGTGGTTTCATGACCGGGCGGGCGACGGCCAATCTTTTAACTCGGGCAACCGGGGTGGTGGCCGCGCTGTTCATGCTGACCTCCATGACCCTGGCTCTCATGGCCGGCAGGGGGCCCGAGCGGAGCTCCATACTTGATCAGCCACCACCACCCACCCAGGAGACGCCGGGCAAGCCCAGCGCACCGGCGCTCCCCGACTTACCGGAAACCCCCGCCAAATGAAGGCGGCCCGGAACATCAAGGGACGGAATATCAAGAGAGGCGGCGCCCGAGCCGCCTCTTTTCATTTGAGGATGGTTCTTTCAGCTGATGTGGGTTAGAGGCGTATGACTCGTTTTATTTTTATTACCGGCGGCGTGGTTTCTTCTCTCGGCAAGGGGCTGGCATCGGCCTCTCTGGCGGCCCTGTTGCAGGCCAGGGGCTACAAGGTGCGGCTGCGTAAATTAGACCCCTACATCAATGTGGACCCGGGAACCATGAGCCCCTATCAGCATGGGGAAGTCTATGTCACCGATGACGGGGCGGAGACCGATCTTGATCTGGGCCATTACGAAAGATTCACCGGTGTGGATGCAAGACGTTCCGACAATGTGACCACGGGCCAGATCTATTCGGACGTCATCGCCAAGGAAAGACGCGGAGAATATCTGGGGGCCACCATTCAGGTCATTCCCCATATCACCGATGCCATCAAGGAATTCGTCCTCTCCAATATCGAGGATGAGGATTTTGTGCTCTGCGAGATCGGCGGAACCGTCGGCGATATTGAAGGGCTTCCGTTCCTTGAAGCCATCCGCCAATTGGGCAACGAATTGGGCCGCGAGCGGGCCATGTATATCCATTTGACCTTGTTGCCCTATATCGCGGCGGCCGGCGAGTTGAAAACCAAGCCGACCCAGCATTCGGTCAAGGAATTGCTGAATGTGGGCATTCAGGCGGATTTATTGCTGTGCCGGGCCGACCGGGAATTGCCCGAATCAGAGCGGCGCAAGATAGCCCTGTTTTGCAATGTTCAGGACGAAGCCGTGGTCCCGGCGCTGGATGTTGCCTCCATCTATGACGTGCCCATCAGCTACCATAACCAGGGATTGGACGCCCAGGTTTGCCACCATTTCGGCCTGGATGCGCCGGACCCGGTGCTGGAGCGCTGGGACAGGATCGCCCGGCGGGTCACGGCGCCGGACGGCGAAGTGACCATCGCCGTGGTCGGCAAATATACGGGCCTGCCCGACGCCTATAAGTCCCTATCGGAAGCCCTGACCCACGGCGGCATCGCCAATAAGGTGAAAGTCAATCT
>CAZBQG010000271.1:0-5481 GCA_964493945.1 uncultured Rhodospirillaceae bacterium | reverse complement strand
TCATGCTGATCATCGCCGATGATGACCATCACATCCGGGTCCGCCTCGGCAATCTTATCGGCCAGGGCGGCGATCTGGGTCTGGCAGCGGGCGTGGCGTTCCTCGCACACCTCCAGGCGGATCTGGTCTTCCAGATTTTCACCCTTCCGCAGTTCGGCCAATTGATCGAATGTATAGGTTTTTTCGCGAAACGGATGGGCAGGGTTCTTGCGGTCGTCATCGGCCCGGAGGCCCCATTTATCAGCCGGGGTGGAAAGTAAAGGACCGTGCGAAACGCCCAAGGCAAAACTTATATTGGCCATGCGTCAACTCCTTAGTCTGAACCGGGCCCAACCGGCGCCAGGCGGGGGCTTCGGTCTTTACTGGAACCAATGGTCTGTTTACATCCCATCATTCTATTTGAAATGATTTTAAGATGTAAAACTAAAAAATACCCACAACTCTTGAACCGGTCAACCGGCACCCTATGTCTAATAAATGGAATTGATAATTATTCGTATCTACTAATCAGAAGGGGAAAGCCCGTGAATTTCATGCCCAAGCGAAATATGGTGCGCGACCTTGATGGGACCATGTTCCCGTCGATGGTCGATGCCATGCCCGTAAATGTCATGGTTGCCGATCCGGTGACCTTCAACATCACCTATATGAGCGAGCTGTCGCGCAAGACGCTCAGTAAGCTGGAACATCTGCTGCCCGTTCCGCTGAATGAAGTGGAAGGTCAGTGCATCGACATCTTCCACAAAACCCGTCCCATCAGCGCAATCTGATGGCCGATACGGCCAATCTGCCCCATAGCGCGATGATTACCCTGGGTGAGGAAAAGCTCGACCTTCTGGTCACCGGAATCATGGATGGGGCGGGCCAGGTCGCCGCCCTTCTGCTCACCTGGGATGTGGTGACGGAAAAGCTGGCCAATGAAGAATCCATGCAGCGCCTCAAGCAGATGGTCGACGGCATGCCCATCAATGTCATGCTTTGCGATCCGGATACCTTCGTGGTCACCTATATGAACGATATGTCGCTGAAAGCCCTGAAGTCGATCGAGCATCTCCTGCCGATCCGCGCCGATGAGATCGTCGGGCCTGTATTGATGTGTTTCACAAGCAGCCCTCCCATCAGCGCAATCTGATGGCTGATCCGGGTAACCTGCCCCATCACGTCAAGATCAAGCTGGGCGAACATACGCTGGATCTGTTGGTCGGTGCCATCAATGACAGTGACGGCAAATATGTGGGGCCATGCTCACCTGGTCGGTGATCACGGAGCAGGAAAACTTCGCCGCCGAGGTCCGCCATGTGACCGAAGCAGTGTCGGCGGCGGCCACCGAAATGCAGGCCAGCTCGCAAGGCATGGCGGCGACCGCCACGCAGACCAATCAGCAGGCCGCGACGGTTGCCGCGGCGACCGAGGAAATGGCTTCCTCAATCAACGAGATCACCCAGCAGGTGGAACGTTCCAACGGCATTACCCAAGGTGCGGTGGAGCAGGCCAAGCAGGCCGACGACATGGTGCAAGGCCTGGATGTGGCGGCCCAAAAAATTAGCGAGGTGGTGGCCCTGATCACCGACATTGCCAATCAGACCAACCTGTTGGCACTCAACGCGACCATCGAGGCGGCGCGCGCCGGCGATGCGGGCAAGGGCTTTGCGGTGGTTGCCTCGGAAGTCAAAAACCTGGCCAACCAGACGGCCAAGGCTACCGGGGAGATCAGCGGCCAGATCGGCGGCATCCAGGGTGCGACCCGCGACGCGGTCGCGGCCATTCAGTAAATCGCCGGCACCATCGGTGAAATCAGCGAAGTGGCCACCGCCATTTCGGCCTCCATGGAAGAGCAATCGGCCGCCACCAACGAGGTCGCCAGCAATATCGATGGCGTCAGCCAGGCCTCATCGGAAACCGGCAATTCGGCCACCGAAGTGCTCAATGCGGCTTCCGAGCTGTCCCAGCAGGCCGCCGATTTGACTTCCAAGATCGACAGTTTTCTGAAGTATGAAGTTCGCCCGCAGGGGCGTACCAACCAATCAAAGCCACGGGATGCGGTCATAGGTCACCGTACCCCGTGGTTTTTTTTGCCTCTCTCGTCTAAAAAGAACACCAAACCATCAGCAAGGGGGGAGGCCCGGGATGAGCGACTTGATTGGCAAACCGTTGCGCCGGGTTGAAGACCAGCACCTGCTGACGGGCGAAGGCTGTTTTTCGGACGACGTCAATCTGAAGGGCCAGGTCCATGCGGTTTTTGTCCGCTCGCACTACGCCCATGCAAGCATAACCCGGCTGGATTTGGCCAAGGCAATGGCCGCGCCCGGCGTCCTGACGGTGCTGGGCGCTGAGGATTATGCGGGCGACGGATTGAGCGCGCTTCTCTATTACCCGATCGGGGTCGATCATCTGGATATCAGCAAACCGGGGTTCCGGCCTGAAAACCTCATGCATGATCCCTTGCCCGAACCCATGCCCATGGCCGGGGACCGGGTCCGCCATATAGGCGAAATCATCGCCATGGTGGTGGCCGAAACGCCCGGTGAGGCCCTGGACGGGGCCGCTCTGGTGGAGGTGGATTATGAACCCTTGGCGCCGGTTACCGATGCCAGGGCAGCGCTTGTCCCGGGCGCGCCTGAGGTCTGGGAGGGGGGCAATCTGGCCTTGCAGGCCGAAAATGGCGATGAGGACGCGGTGGCGGGTGCTTTCCAAGAGGCGGCACATGTGGTCAGCCTGGATTCCTGGAACCAGAGGATCAGCGGGGTGCCCATGGAACCCCGCGCGGCGGTCTCGGAATTTGACGCAGCGTCGGGCTGTTTCACGCTTCACGCGCCGAGCCAGGGCGTGCACCGCCATCAAGGCGCCTTCATGCAGGCTTTCGGCATAGAGGCGGACAAGGTGCGTATCATCACCGGCGATGTGGGCGGCGGGTTCGGGGTGCGTACGCCTTGTTATGGGGAATATGTGCTCATCGCCTGGGCATCCCGCCGCCTGGGCCGCCCGGTCAAGTGGTTGTCAGGCCGGGAGGAATTCTTCCAAAGCGATTTCCAGGCCCGGGATGTGTTTGTCACTGGAATAATGGGCCTGGATGGCGACGGGCATATCCTGGGGGTCGAACTGGATTATACCGGTAATCTGGGCGCCTATCCCGCCTCCTTTTCGGTCTATGCCAATGTTTTGCGCATGGCCGGCGGCACCTATGACATTCCGGCGGCCCATATATTGGTACGTGCCGTCTTCACCAACACCGTGCCCATGACCGTGCTGAGGGGTGCCGGGCGTCCGGAATCCACTTTCATCATCGAGCGGCTTTTGGATCTGGCGGCGCTGGAGATGGGGCTGGACCGGACCGAATTGCGCCGCCGCAATCTGGTGGCGCCGGAGGATTTGCCCTACCAATCGGCCTTGGGCCACCTTCATGATTCGGGTAGGTTCGCCGACAATATGGCCAGCCTCATGGAGATGCTGGGTTGGGCGGGCTTCGAGGACCGGAGGGCTGCCGCGGCGGCTCGCGGGCGGCTGGCCGGCATCGGCCTCGCCAATTATCTGGAAAGCCCCACCGGCGCTCACTTTGAGCGGGGCGATATCACCATTGGGCAGGATGGTCTGGTGGATGCGGTCATCGGCACCGGGGATTCGGGCCAGGGCCATGCCACCATCTTCGCCCAGGTGCTGGCCCATAAGCTGGAATTGCCCTTCGAAACCCTCCGCGTGCGTTTTGGTGATACGGATTTCGTGGTCAGCGGTGGCGGTACCCATTCAGACCGGTCGCTCAGGCTGGGCGGCACGGCCCTGGTCCGGGCCGCAGACAAGATCATCCTCGAAGGAAAGCGCCTGGCCAGCGAAATCCTGGAAGCGGGGGAGGGGGATATCATCTATGGCGGGGGCCGCTTCGCCATTGAGGGAACGGACAGGTCCATCGGACTTTTCGAACTCGCCCGGGAGCGGGCCCGGCCGTTTCAGGCCAGCGACGAGATCGGCGCCCGGCTGCATGCCTACCCCAACGGGGTTGGCGGCTGCGAGCTGGAGGTGGATCCCGAGACCGGCGCCGTTGAAATCCTCAGCTATTGCAGCGTCGATGATGTGGGCCGGGTGATCAATCCCATGATCGTCGCCGGCCAGGTACATGGCGGCATCGCGTTGGGCCTGGGCCAGGCCCTTTCGGAACAGATTGTCCATGACGCGAACGGGCAAATCCTGACCGGCACCTTCATGGATTACGCCATGCCCCGGGCCGGCGACATTCCCCATCTACGAACCGCCACCAACGAACAGCCCGCGCCCAGCAACCCCCTGGGCGTCAAGGGTGCAGGCGAATGCGGCACGACGCCGTCCAGTGCCGCCGTGATCAGCGCCCTGGCTGATGCCTTAGGCGGCATGGGCATCCATCATCTGGAAATGCCGGCAACGCCAGAGCGCATCTGGCGGGCCATCCGGGATGCCGGGGGTGTTCGGCACTGACCCGGTGTTTTTTCATGTAAAATTGGCGCTGACCGTGCCAAAGGGCTCGAAGCGGGCTTCAATCCTGAGCGGGGCGTCGAAGCGGTATTGTTTGGTGAGCGATCCGGTCATCACGGCGCTGCCTTCCTCCAGAGCCAGATCAAACCGGGACAATTCCCCGGCCAGCCACTGGATGGAGGCGACAGGACTGCTTTCCATCACCTCAACTCCGTAGGCTTTTTCCTTGAATTCGCCATCCACATAAAGATCCACCCAGGCCTTGCCCAGATCATGCCTGGCCGGAACGAAGGGGGTTTCCTCACCTACGACAAAGGCCCGCTGTTGCCCGTTATCGGCCGCCGACAGAGGTGGGCTTCCCTGCCCCTCGGGCGCGCGCTGTTCGATGATCTCCAGGGCCGGTGCGACGGTGGCGATGGCTGCCTTCGCCTCACCCTCGGACACATCCGGGCCCTTGAGGGTGGCGCCCATGGTCAGGCAAAGTTCGTTCTCCCAGCCGGGCCGGGTCAATTGGGCCACGGGATAGGATACCCCGCTGGCCCACCGGCCACTTTCATAGAGAACGGCGAAAGACGGGCTGGTGGCGCCCACCTGTTCACGGATCGCCTTGGCCGTCAGCCCCACCTTCCAGCCGGCCTGAGGATCGCCATTTTCCGCGTGGCGGGCGATCAGAGCCAGACCGATGCGGTAGGCTGTCTCCCGGTCGAACTTGTCCTTCCACTGAACCGGAAAGGGCCCGCCTTGGCGCGCTTGCCAGAAATCCTCGACCGCCTGATCAAAATCAATCATGTCTCATCCTTCGCTGAGCTAGAGGGTTATTATTACATGTTTTTGGTTCAAATCCGCCACCTCGGCAAGTCGAACACGGAGGCTTCATGTCTTGGAGATACGTACCTGATGGGAGAGAAGCACGCCAGTGAGTCGTCTCAGATGCCGCGCTCCGCCGCTTCACCCTTCCGCCAGCCAGGACACCCCCCACTCCCCGCTTGAGAACGCCGGAGCAATAATCCACCACTGAGAAGCGGCCAGATTGTCTGGTTG
>CAZBQG010000270.1:0-5491 GCA_964493945.1 uncultured Rhodospirillaceae bacterium | reverse complement strand
GCCAGCGGCAGTGAGAAAATATTCCCGCACATAAAGTACCCGCCAACCCGCACCCCCCAGGACCAGGCCCAAAGCCAAAAGATGGCTGGCTGCGGCGGCGGAGGTTTCGATCAGAGCCAGTTTCCCATAGGGCATGGTGCGTTCGAAAAAGGCCTTGTTCAATTGGGTCCAGTGGCGCACCCCCAAAGCCAGAACCAGACCCCAGTTCCACAGGCTGGGTGTGCCCGATATCCACAACCAAAGACCCACCACCAGGGCCGACGGCACCATTTCCAGGGTGAGAATGGAAAAATAAACATCCTTGGCCCGGTCCGTAAGCCGGCTGTCTGTGGCGCGTATGACCAGAATATCGGTGCGCAGCGACAAGACGGCAAAAGCGATGGACGCGGCGGCCATGACCAGGGCGAAACGGCCGAAATCCTCGGGCAGAAGATGGCGCACCAGAACCAGATTAACGCCAAAACCGATGAAGGCCTGCACCGCCTGGCCACTGACCAGCAGGGCCGCGCCCGAGCGCAATCTGGCGCTGTCTATATCAGCCATTACATGTTCCCCAGGCGGCATCCCAGACCTTTGGGAATTGCCAGGATCATTCCGTCAAAACCGTCAAAGCGAAAATCCTCCACCCGGTAGCGGGGCGGAATTTGGCGGATGGATCTGAGCATATATTCAGGGGGCAGGGCACCTTGCAGGGTGCCCATATCACCCAGCTCAATTCGGGCGCTGTCCGAAATCTCCATGATCAGAGGCGGGCGATGGCGGATGAGAAAATTTTTCAGACCCTTCAGCACTTGATATTCGAACCCCTCCATGTCGATTTTCAGTATCGCCGGCCACCAATGCCCATGGCATCGAAATATTCATCGCCCGCCTTGACGCTGAGCATCATTCTTTGACGGTTGTTGGAAGGGCTATAACCGGCGAGAAAGCTTCCTGTCCCCGTATTGTTTCCCTCCAGCGCGAAAAAGGGCAGGGTTTCGTTCTGGGCGCCAAGGGCGCAGGCATGGACCTGAATATGTTCCAGCCGGTTAAGGGTGATTTTTTCCTGCATCCGGTCCCGGGCCCAGGCGAAGAGCTCGAAGGCATGAATTTGGCCCACCCGTCCGGCCATGAACAAAGAGTGGTGGCCCACATCGACGAAGACGGAACCCGGCTCGCCCATCGCCTCCACCAGATCGGCCAAAAGTGCCATAATGCCCGGCTCATAGGCACTGTAGAAAAACACCTCCCAATCCAGAAAACTGGCCAGATCGCCTCTATAGGAAAATCCGTGAAAGGGAACCGTGAAGGGCACCGGATCGATCCCGTCGGGATGGGCAAAAGAACGTATGATGCGGTCCCGGAGTCCGAAAGGCAGAAAGGTCCGGTGGCCGATAAAGCGCAAAATTTCCAGGCGCCGGCTCCTGGCGGCCTTGGAGCCTAGGGCAGCTCCGGGTTTTCGGGTGGCGGTGATGACCCCCTCCGTTTCAGCCAGAGTCCGGCCCGGCTCATTACCAGGGACCCGACCCAGAAATATAAGAAGAGCGCAATGAACAAAGTCAGCATGGAGCCGGCCATCGCGGAAAAATTGGATTCCGGATAGACCAGTGGATAAATCAAGGTCAGCCCCACGGTGAATTCCAAATCCGTCATCCAGGCCCGGTTAAATAAGCGGTCCAGGAAGCCCAGGAACATGCCCGCCAGACCCATGCCCAGCACCACGCCCAGGGGTCCGAAATTGGCCAGCATTTCCGTAACCCAGGGAAGGTTCAGTGAGGTCTTGGCTTGATGCTGATCCAAAAATCCGTAGCGCCGGCCAAACCCTCCGCCTGAACGTTCCTCGGGCTTGTCTGGATAAATTACCCTGGGAATGAAAGAGGTAAATAATGGGCGGTAGGTTTTGCCCCGCCAATAGGGGACCGGATCGGGACTTTTATTATCGACCGCGTTAAACACCCAGATATGGCTCATGCGCTTGGTCAGGGAGCCCAATCTGCCGAACTCGGCGGTGCCGGGCGCGGTTTTTATTTTTCCAGTCGACACGAATTCGATGAAGCCATCCGCCGCCTTGCTCAATTTTTCCAGGCCCGGTTTGGCGCTATGGCGAATGGCGGTGCTGGTTCCGTAAACGGCCAGGAGGCCCAAAATGGCACAGGAAAGGAGGGCGAGCAGCTTGAATTTTCCGTCCCGCCATAAAAGAAAAATGACAAACACCATGAACAAGATGATGTCGGTCAAAAACAGAAGCCGTACGCGCCAATAGATTTTCAGGGGCAGGAAAATCAGCCCCACAACCCAGACCTACCAGACCGATAATTGCCCCCGCCGCCATAAAAAATAAAACCCGCCCAAAGCGATGAGGCTGCCGGGCCGGAGAAATTGCCCGAGTGCGGGGATGATTCTTGAATCCGGAAAATATTCGAAAACCATATGGGCCAGAAGCAAGGGCCACAGCAGGAGGCTCAAATTCACCTCGCGCACCGAACCCGGAAATCTGAATCTGGGAACCGACCCAAATATAATTTTTCTGGACCCCCAAAAACCGGCCAGCAGAAAGGCGATCCCCAGCAAAACCAAGCCCAACACCCCGGCCTGGATTTCGCCAAGGGATATGCGGGTATAAAGGATGATGGAGGAGGCATCCTTCCAGGCGAAGGGAATGGTGAATACTGGCAGGCCGAAAAACACGCAATAGAAAATCCCCGAAGCCGCCAGGAAGGGAACCGGCTCCTTTTCACGGGACAGCAGATAGACAAAGCCCGGCGTCAGGGACAGCCAGATGATGGCCAGGCTCAGGAGAGCGATGCCCACCGGAACCACCCGGTGAGCGAACAGGAACAGGCTGGCGATACCCAACAGTAGAGCGCCCAGACAGGCCAGCTTCTGTTGCCCGTTGAGTACCCCAGTTTGCATCAGGGCTGCTCCGGCTTTTTCCAGCTCTGGACCAAGCGCCAGCTTTTCTCTTCGCGCTTGAGCAGGTAGGAGCGTTCGTTGCTTACCTCATGGCCCAGCGCTTCACCCAGCCCCGGGGAGGAGGAATGGACGAGCAGATGGTCGCCGGTCCTCAGGTTCGTCAGATAGGCCCGGATTTTTTTTGGCGTCGGATGATGGAAGGCCGACATCCAGCCCTGGCCGTAGCGGTTCATGACATAGCGGCTGATGACGGCGGATTCGCCGTTCCCTCTCGGGTCCATGACGAACAGCTTGGCCTCTTTCGGGACCAGGGGTTTGATGGCCCGGGCGACGGCGAAAATATGCGGCTTGGGCGCTTCCAGATCAAACCGCAGCTTGGGTGCGAAGGCCAGGGGCAACACCAGCACCAAAACGATAACGGCCTTTGGCACCCAGCCCGGAAGGCGTTCGGGGCGGAGGTGGCGGCGCCATAAAAGGACAGCGCTGAAACTGATGAAGATCACCGCCAGCAGGCCCACATGGGTGTTGTAGCGCCAATAGGAAACTACATTCAGCGCATTGACCAGGGAGAAATGACCCACATAGGTCAACAGAAGAAAGGCGTTGTAGCCCAGGAACCCGGCGGCGCACAAAATGGCCATGCGGTCGAAATCGCTTTTCAGCCGGATCAGGGCACGCAGCGCGAAGCCGCAGGCAATGAGCATGACCAGGAAAAAAACCGCCTTCTTGCCGGCCACCACCAGCATCTTGAAAAGAATCTGGGGGATTTCGGCGATGTTCCAAAGGGCCAAGGGGCGCAGGCTGGCCTCGGCGCCGGAAAAAGCGCCCAATTCCGTAACCACATGGTAGCGCCACGCCCCGTAGACGATCAGGGGTGGGATAAAAAGCACCGGCGTGAGCCTGGCGAAGCGGCGCCAATCGATCAATGGGTCGCGGATGACGATGGCCGCGATGCCAATAAAAAGGATTAGAAACATAACCAGATTGGTCTGGCGCAAATTGACGAGCAGCATCATCAGCAGGGAAAACTGCCAGGCTTCGGAGAGGGCCGATGCCTGCCTGGCTTCCCCCAGGCGCCGTACCAGGCGAAAGCCCGCCAGGGTGCCGAAGCCCATGACCACGGCGGTGCTCACATCGGAATAGGCGGTGAGAACGATTTTCTGGATGAAGGTGGGATTGAAGGCCGTTGCGAACAGAACCACCAGGGCAACGGCGGTCCAGCTCAGGGGATGTTTTGTGAGCTTTCCGGCTTCGCTTCCAATGGCCGTTCTGAAGGCCGCCATGGCCAGAGCCAAAAGCAAAAATATATTCAGAACGCCCCCCAGATTCTCCATGAACCTGCCGGCCACCCGCGCACCCATATAATTGAGCAGGGGCCAGCCATAGGGATAGGCGGCCAATATATGTGGCCCGCTCAGCGGATTGTCCAGACCGGGAAAACCATCGGTCGCCAGCAGGAATTTGGGTGCCGGCAGCCAGTGGGAAAATTCATCCCATTGGGAGGGGTCCATTGCCCCGGCAATGATCAAAAGGGGGAAGGCCAGCACCGGTATGCGCCAAGCACCGGGCGGAAACAATTCAAAGCCCCGGCGCCGGGCCAGGAACACGCAAAAGGGTGCCAAGATGAACAGCCCGGCCGTCACCAGGGCAAAGGGTGCCGGGAAGATCACGCCCGGAAGGGTGAAGGCGGTCGAGGCCACCGCCCAGCCAAAGAAAAAATTTGCTTCGGTCAGGCGCCGGGACCCGGTAGCCAGGGCTCCCAAACCAGCCAGGCCCAGAATAAGCACCAAGGCGATGAAGATGGGCGCCAATTGTCCGGGCCCCACGAAGATAAGGTTGAGATAGCGCTCCATATATTAGATTCTATCGGCTGACACGGATAAGGCCGGGATGAAGAAAATGGATAAGGCTTGAAAACTATATCACCAACCATGAGATTTGGATACTATTGCCCTGGATAAAGCGGGAACCTCCGGGACCGGGACCGGAGAGCATGACAGGTCAATTTTAGGGCCCATTTTAGGAGAGAGTGGAAGTGGGATTTCTGGCTGTTGCCGCCTTTTATCACGACAGCGCCGCGGCCCTGATCGATGACGGTTGGATCGTGGCAGCAGCCCCTATATGCTGATGGTCTGCGACATGGCGGAAAAACTGCGCCGGCCCATAACCGAGGCGGAGCAGGCGCTGTTCGGCATCGACAAGCTGAACGTGCCGCGTTCTGAAATTCCGGCCGTCACCCATGTGGATTATTCGGCCCGGGTGCAGACCGTGCATGCCGATACCAATCCCCTCTATCACGCCCTGATCAGCCGCTTCAAGCAGTTGACCGGCCGTCCGGTGGTGGTCAATTCCAGCTTCAACATCCGGGGCGAGCCTATCGTGGGGACACCCGAGGATGCCTTCAGATGCTTCATGGGCACGGAAATGGAATTGCTGGTCATCGGCAACGCGGTCCTTCGCAAGTAGGATCAGGACCCGTCTCTTAAACGCGACTACATGGACGATTTCGAACTCGACTGACCCGGCTCTCCTCAACCAGCTAATTTGTTGAACGTTAAGAAGCCCAGTTGAGCACTGAGAACGGGTTTATCGCTGCCCA
>CAZBQG010000269.1:2481-5531 GCA_964493945.1 uncultured Rhodospirillaceae bacterium | reverse complement strand
TTCTGGGGCTGGTGGGCGAGGGTCACACCCTGGTTCGCAAGATCGCCGAAATCACCATCGAGCAATTCGGCCAACCCCATACCCAAATCATCTACGGCGAAAGTGACCGGGGCTGGCCGGGCGATGTGCCCCGCTTTACCTATGACACATCAAAGCTTGCAGGGCTGGGTTGGAAGCCCAGCTTTTCCTCCACCGAGGCCGTGCGCCACGCCGTCCGGCGCCTGGCTGAAAACGGTTTTTGAAGGCCATGTTTATTTCCTGTGCTCCCTTGCGGGTAAGTTTTGTTGGCGGTGGGTCGGATATTCTGGGCTATTACCTGGAGCATGGCGGGGCGGTTTTGTCTTGTTCCATCACCCAATATTCCTACGCCATCATCCATCCTTATTTCGAATGGGGAAAATACAATCTCAAATATGTCGAGACCGAACTGGTCGATGATGCAGACGCCATACGGCACCCCATTTTCCGTGAAGCCATCAAGGCCCTGAAGGTTGAAGGAGGGTTGGAAATAGCCTCTATCGCCGATACCCATGGGCGGGCCGGGCTCGGGTCATCCAGTGCCTTTTGCGTCGCCCTGCTGAACGGGTTGCACGCCCAGCAAAACCGTTTCGCCACCATGCAGGAACTGGCCGAAGAGGCCTGCGACATAGAGATCAAGCGCCTGGGTGAGCCGATCGGCAAGCAAGACCAGTATGCGGCGGCCATGGGCGGCATCAATTTCATCGAATTCAACGAAAACGGAAGCGTATCCGTGCAGCCGCCTCTGCTGCCCAGAGAGACCGTCGCCATATTGGAAAGCAGCTTGTTGCTTTTCGATAGCGGCCTCAGACGCGATGCCAGCGAAGTTTTGGGCCATCAGGCCGCTGTCCTGGATGAAGATGATGACAAGCTGGCGGTGGTCGGCCAGATGGCCGCCAATGCCTATAAGCTCCGCGATATGCTGATCCGGGGCGAATGCGAGAATTTCGGGCGGGCGCTCCACGAAAACTGGCTGATCAAACGCTCTCTGACCGAGCGGATTTCAAGCCCGGTGATCGACGGGATTTATGATCTGGCCATGGAGAAAGGTGCCTTGGGGGGCAAGCTTTGCGGCGCCGGCGGTGGCGGATTTCTGTCACTTTATTGCCCGCCCGAGGCTCAAGGAGGCTTGCGCGAGGCGCTCCGGGATCTGAACGAGTTGGAGTTCCGTTTCGACTGGAACGGTGCCCGCATCGCCCTGGTACAATAAAATTTGGGGCGCAATAAGATTTAACGCTTCTTGGCCGCCTCGCGGTGTTCACGGAACGAGGTCGATGCCAGATAGGGAACATGGGGCCGGTTGCCCGACGACACGGCATCATCCTCGAAGCGGTAGGCCGGATTGCCGACGAAATCATAGGCGAATTCATGCAGCTCCAATAGCCGCTCTGTTGGCACGGCGGAAAGATTGCAGCCGATCTCGTGATAATAGAGGAATTTGGAGAAATCCATCCGGTCATGGATCTTGCCGGTCTCTTTGGCCAGCTCCCACAAGGGGCTGTCGGGATAGGGCGAGACGATGGAGAAGGCGTTTTCATCGGCCCCCAGTTCCTTGGCGAAATCGATGGTTTCCAATATCTGTTCTTCGGTCTCGCCGGGCATCCCCATGGCGAAGGAGCAGCGCACCCGTCAATCGTAATTCTGCAAAAGCCGGATCTTGGCGCGCATATGATCCTTGCTTTCACGCCGCCCCTTGCCGATCGGTTTGATAATATCCGCGTTGCCCGGTTCGATCCCCGGCCCGACATAGCGCACTCCGCTTTCATACATCGCGTCGCAGACTTCCTCATCCAATTGAACGAGGCGCAGCTGGACCGAAAAATTGAGCTTGATACCCCACTCGATGATGCCCTTGGAAAGTTTCAAGACCCGCTTGCGGTTGGACGTGTAGGTGTCGTCGGTGACAAAGACATTGGTGATGCCCAGATTATTTTGCAGCGCTTCCAGCTCCGCCAGCACATTGTCGATATCGCGAAAGCGCACGATGGTATCCGCCGCCCCGCAAAAGGCGCATTTGCCGGGGCAGCCCCTGGAATACATGGCCATGGTCTGGGCGCCTGCCACGTCCCGGGCACCGTCTGTATGAGGGGGTATTCAAATAAATGCCGGGCCGGGATGGGGGTGCGGTTGAGATCAATGGGCGGGGCAAATTCCTGCCGTTTTTCGGCAACGCGGCGCCGGTAGGTGCGGGTCGCGCCCTGGGCGCCCTGCCAATCATAGCAAATGGATGGGATGCTTTGGGGATCGCCCTTTTCCATGACGCATTGGACAATGCGGGCAATGGTTTCCTCGCCTTCGCCGAGACAAATGAAATCGGCGCCGCTGGTTTCTAGGGAGGCACCCGGCAGGGTGCTCACATGGGGCCCGCCAAAGACCACCACGGTCTGGGGCGAGAGGGCGCGGACGTCTTGGATGATCTCAACCGCCTGATGATAAAGGGGCGTGGTGCAGGTGATGCCGAGAATTTGGGGATCGACGGATAATGCGCGCTCGACGGTTTCGGCCACCGAATAATCATGCAATGCGGCGTCAACCACATGGACGGTTCCAGCCACGGGCTCAAGTGCCGCCGCAATATAGGCGAGGCCCAGGGGCATGCGTTTGGTCCGCGTCCGGCCCCATTTGTAGACCAGCCCGTCGGAGGGCTGCACGAGGCTAATGCGGGTTTGTTCCGGGTGGGATTTCGGGTTCACGGACAAGCACCCCAGGGCAAGGTGATTCTGGGCCCGATTATGCAGAAAATCCTGGCCGGACGCAAAGGCTCCCGGCCTTGCCACTGGGATGAATTGGTGTATAGTGCGCGCCCTCAAACAAACTCCTTGCCAGAATTGTTCTGGCTATGCCTTCCGCGTCACCGGCTCTGGCCGTAGCGGCGGGTTGAGAAAAGCCGAAAGGGGGACTTATGGCTTATTACGAAAGCGTGTTCATCGCACGCCAGGATATTTCCGCACCGCAAGTCGAAGGCTTGGCCGACGATTTTTCCGCCGTCATCGAGGAAAATGGCGGCAAGGTCACGAAACGCGAGAATTGGG
>CAZBQG010000269.1:0-2471 GCA_964493945.1 uncultured Rhodospirillaceae bacterium | reverse complement strand
CTGCGGGGCCTGGCTTACAAGATCAACAAGAACAGAAAAGGCCACTATGTGCTGTTCAATCTGAATGCGCCCGCCGCCGCGGTGCATGAGATGGAACGACAGATGCGGCTCAACGAAGATATCCTGCGCCAGATGACCTTGCGGGTCGACGAATTGGAAGAGGGCCCTTCCATTCAGATGCAGGGCAAGGTCAATCAGGAAGAACGCGCCCGCCGCCGGGGTGGCGACCGCTATGACGAATCCTCCTCGGATGAAGGTAAACCGGACGAGAAAGCCGCGCCCGATGAGGCGAAGGAAGCCAGCACCGATGAGGCGGAAGCCAGCACCGATGAGGCGGAAGCCAGCACCGATGAGGCGGAAGCCACCAAGGATGAGGCGGCAGCGGATGGTGGCGCCGAGGAAGCGAGTGCGGATGCAGACGAGGGAGAAAAAGAATGAACGGAGATAGAGGATCAAGCGGCCCCCGGGGCAGCGAACGTTCATCCGAAGGTGGCGGCGGATCTCGCCGGCCCTTTTTCCGCCGCCGCAAGACCTGTCCTTTCACGGGCGATCATGCGCCGAAGATCGATTACAAAGACGTAAAGCTGCTTTCCCGCTACATCTCGGAAAGAGGCAAGATCGTTCCCAGCCGCATAACCGCTGTCTCGGCGAAAAAGCAACGAGAGCTGGCGCGGGCCATAAAGCGGGCAAGGGTCATGGCGCTTTTACCCTACGTTTCCGATTGACCGGACTACATTGCGGACGCCCCTGAAAGGGGTAAGCGCCTGCAATACATCCGAGGTGTTGGGAAAAGATGCAAAAAGATTTATTGGCCATATCCGGGGGCGGCTTGATCAGCGCTCTGCTTTGGGCGGGCGCGCAGGGCGGGGCGGGAAGTCTGATGATGTTGGGCTATCTGGCGCCGCTGCCGGTGATGGTTGTCGGTCTGGGCTGGGGCCCGGGGCTTGGGGCCTTGGCCATCCTGGTCGGGTTTGTATTGGCGTTGCTGTTCTCCAAGCTGTTTTTTGGCATTCTTTACGGGGTGATTGTAGCCCTTCCGTCATGGATTATGCTGCGCCTGGCGATGGTCGACCGGGTCATGCCCGATGGAAGCCAGGCCAAGCTGGCCGCTGGTCCCATTTTGGGCCGCTTCAGCGCCTTTGCGGCCGGATTTCTGTTGCTCGCCGCCCTCGCCCATCTGGGGACCCAAGGTGGGTTTCAAGGTGCCGTGGAGGGTTATCTGGATAAATTCGTGGCCAACGGGTTTCCCACAACGGAGATCGTCAAAAGGCGGGAGTTGATCAATTTTCTGTTGCCCTTCTTTCCGGCCATGTCCATTGGAATGTGGATGTTGATCGTCGTGCTCAACACGGTGATTGCTCAGACATTTTTGGGCCGGGTGGGGAAAAATGTCCGCGAAACTCCCGCCTATACGCAGCTTCAAGTGCCGCAATGGTCCTATTGGCTTTTTGCCGGGACCGCCCTGGTCTCGCTGTTCGCATCGGGCGGGCTCGAATATCTGGCCAGCAATATGGTTTTCATCCTGGCCGTTCCTTTTTTATTCGCCGGTCTCTCGGCGGCCCATACCCTGGCACGGCGCATGCCGTCGCCTGGCGCCATCTTGACCGGTTTTTACATAATCTTGTTGGTTTTCGGTTGGGCCGCCCTGTTCGTAATGGTGGTTGGATTTTTCGAGCCCTGGATGAATTTGCGTGGCCGCTTCGGCCAAGGTCCCGGGCCTCAGGAGGAGGAGGAAGAATAATGGAAGTCATCTTGATGGAACGCATCGAGAAACTTGGTCAGATGGGCGATGTGGTCTCGGTCAAGCCGGGTTATGCGCGCAACTACCTGTTCCCGCAAAAAAAGGCGGTGAGCCTGACGGAAGAAAACAAGGCTCATTTCCAAGAGCAGCGCGCCCAGCTTGAAGCGGTCAACCTGGAACGCAAAGGAGAGGCCGAAGCCGTCGGTGCCAAGCTTGATGGGCTGCAAATCATCATGGTCCGCCAGGCGGGTGAAACCGGATATCTTTATGGTTCGGTAAAAGCGCGCGACATAAGCGCCGGTATTTCCGAAGAAGGCTTTACCGTCGCCCGTCAGCAAGTCAGCCTGACCAAACCGATCAAAATCCTGGGCTTGCATCCGGTCAATGTTGCCCTCCACCCCGAAGTGAGCGTCGAGGTTGTTGTCAATGTGGCCCGTTCGGAAGAGGAAGCCGAAATCCAGCGCATAACCGGGAAGGCCGTCGTCTCCCAGGATGAGGAAGAAGCGGGCACGGAAGAGGCTTCCGCCGCTCCGCTGCCGGACGAGGCCGAGGCCGCACCTGCCGAGGAGCAGACCGAGGGTGAGGCTGGTGATGAGGCAGAGGCTGGTGATGAGGCAGAGGCTGGGGAATCCGCTGAAGAGCCGCAGGCCGGTCCGGATGATAAGGTTGAGGAAGAAGTCACAGTACCCGACTTAACGGGATAAACGCCTGAAGTGATTCATATTTTGAG